>CAJQPC010000051.1 GCA_905480105.1 uncultured bacterium
CAGCAGTTGACAGTGGTAAAGGGCAACCCGATTGTCTTTACATTCATTATGAACAGTCCTGTGATTGTGTGCCCTTTCGTTCAGGGGCGAATGGACCATAGCACGGAGGCATTCTTCTAATATTACAGAACATTACAGAGCAGAGGGAGTTGGTGAAGGCACCGCGTGCACACGGCTTCCGTTGAAGTTCGCGGAACGCTTGTCGCTAGTCGACGGGTCTTTCACCCAACGTCCAGCGGGAGACGACGTTCCCGCAGGGAATGTCTCGTAGGCAGGCCGCGCCCCCTTTGCGCTGAGGGAGTGGAGAACAAACTCCCGTAGGGAGTCCCCCGAAGGGGGCTTGTTGTGCGACCGACCGTTGCCGCGTCGCTGCCGCTCCTCCCCTCTCTCGACCTCGTCTGCGTCCGGGCGCTGCCTGCCGGAGAGCCGGCCGAAGGCCGAGCGTTTCACGCCCGTTGGCCGAAGCCGCACTTCCGTATGCTGAAAGTCGGCGACTGTAGAAATCGGAGGGCTTGACCCAATCAGCGGGCTTTGGGCTACTATTCAAGGCTGAAAGAGTTGCCCGGCCCTTAGGGGGCCACGATGACGGCCTGCGCAGTTCGAATACTGACCACCCTTCCAATGGGGTTCATTGGTTTGTGTGAAAAAAGAAGCATTGCCGGTTGACGGTATGCGGAGAGTTGTGTAGGTTCAATGCCAAATTCTACATGGAGATTCGAATGAACATCCGAACCATTGGACTGCCGTTCACCACCGTCAACTCTTGTGTGACCTCACCGACCGCAGCCCAGTTTGTCCCCGTCACGCAGTGGATGAGTCCTGCATCTTTTCAGAAGATAAGGGCCACGTTGGAGCTCCGCGCGCGATGTGGGAACATCGCTGTTTCTGTCGGGTATCAGGTTGCAGATGTAGAGAACAACCCCACGGGCGATCACCCTGTGGAATCGTACTCGGCACCGACAACCACTGGATTTCGCGACCAGGAAGGGGTCCACTATCCCGAACGTTGGGACACAGGCATTGAGACTCAGTCGGTGAGCAGCGTGCTCTGTCGATTTGGATTTCTTGTTGAGAATACCAGCGGAACTGCTTTGAGTTCAGCGCGTGTGGCCGCCAAAATCGAAGTGTTCACGGCTTAAAGGCTAAATTTTTGGCAGCCGGCGCTGTGTGGGCCGGAAAGGGAATGATTATGAATAGCGTTCTTGCGCCGTCAAGGCTTGGCGATGGTCCCGTCGGAACGATGTCGTCGAATTTGGCCGTTGAGTATTCAGCTGAGAAGGGAAGTTTGGGACGACCGTCGGCAGAATTTGGTTCTGTTCTTGAGGGTGGTTCCTGTCATTGCTCTTCGTGCGAGATGTCGCCCAGTCTCATGAGTGGCTGTCCTGAGACAACGCCAACGTGCAACGTAGAGTGTTGCGATTCTTGTGGCACGGAGGACTCGGCGCTTCATGTTGGAGAGCTGGGTGGTCGAGAGTCGGAGCTAGGCATCTTCCCATCGGCTATGCAGTATGGCTCAGTATTTGGTGTTAGTGCGGTGAGTGTGATTGCGGAGAATTTGGGGGCAAGACTCGGAATTGAAGGGGTGCCGGATCCCTTCAACTTGCTGAGGAATAGTATAGGGGCGCGCCAGGCAACTGCTTTTCTCGGCACTGATTATACGCTGTTTCAACTTCATGAAGATCCTGTAGCCGGTGATGGTTGTGGAGACTGCGAGAGTCTTTCCCCGCACATTTCTGCACCGTCATTTAGGGATGTTCATCCTGCAACCCAAAGCTGTTTTGAGGCTGAGTTCAATCTCAAGGACTGGCCAGAGTCGGATTGCTGCTGCTTGCCTGCCTTAGTCCAAGACGATGGATGTGAGCTGCCGAGCCTTGACAGTTGGATAGAAGTATTGGTTGAAACCCAGGTTCTAAACGCCGATGGAACCTACCGGTCTCGTCCGGCAGATGATTTGGGCGCCGACGAGTGGGTAAACCCTTCTTCCGCAGACCTCGAATTCTTCTTCTCTGCGATGGTACTGCTTCGAGAGAATATCGACACAGTGTCTTGGGCGGCGTGCCAGGTAGAGCAATGGTCCATGGAGATCGCCGGCCTAGGTCTTCCTAGCAGGATCGAGAGCCTCATTGGGTGGAGGGGAGGGTCCAAGCTCGCGGTTGCGTTTGTCGGTCTTTCCAAATCCCATAAAGGTGCAACGGGCTGGGCGAAAGTTGACGGACAGGCCCAAAGCCAAGGGTTCCCTTTGACGATGATCGTTCCGACGAACAACAGCACGTTGATAGGTATGCGAGACCGATTTAGGGCGGGGGGGCCCGAGGGCCTTTGCGCGCTTGTCCAGATGGCTCAGATTATTCTTCATGAGATTGTTCATGTTGTAGGTGATCGGTACGACGTAGGTAAATGGAAGGGATATGGGCCGGTATGGGCCGACTATCTTGACTATGATAATGATGGGTACGGATTCGCTGGGACGCGTCACGACGACAATGCGGAGTTGGACGGTGTTTCCGCTGAGGAAGCAGGTTTTGGTAAGTATACTTGTTTTGATGAGTGTCGAATGGTTGCCTCTATGTTCGTTTGGGGAGTGCACCAGAGGCGTACGTGTTTGTCTTCAGCTAGGGATTGTGACTTCATGAAGGACCCCAACATCTTTGCGAACTCCATTAATGGAGGTGGATAGTGTGGCCCATTTTCCTCGTGGCATCGAGTGCGGCGGATACCGGCTTGTGCTCAGGCGAGACTGCTGTCGGAGGGTCCTGGACTGGGTCCAGTTGCCACTACGATGTGATTGAGAATAGCCCACTGTCGTATTGTGATGTTGGTGGATTGAGGCTGCTCGCTTGTGCGGAGGGTAGTAGCCTCGGGCATCGAGGTCAGTTGGTCGAAAGCCATATCGGCGAGTGGTACTGTGATTTTTCTCCCTCTGGAGAGCTGGTCGGTGGAGTGTTGTCTGGGTACGGATCGCATTGCTGTGATGGCGTCGAAACGAGGGTTGTTACTGCGGGACGTTTGGACGGAACCTGCATTGCCTCGGCAGTCCCTCGACCAGATACCCCTAGCGGGTGTCAACACGTGCCTGTCGGGCAGGTCGCCAGCGTGATTGGCTTCGTCCTTCTCTTTACCCGGAGGCGCGTGTCATGATGGTTTATCTGGTCATGCTCACGTTAGGATGCGCCGATGAGTGCACGGCCGCTATTGCTCGCAAAGAGGTGGCGGTGGAGTCTTGCGGAATTGTAGCAGTAGAGGACTTCCAACATGAGTGCTCTGAGGAGTATGTTGAGTTGCTAGAATGTGAGGCGGACTGTCTGGAGGCCGCCAGTTGTGATTCTATCGTTGGGAGTAGGGGGGGGGAGATCCCGATTTCAGGTTGGGGCGTGTTTCAGTCTTGCATGGGCCGTTGTCCAACGCCTTGGTAGGGCCTTTCGATTACTCCACTCTTTGGAGTCGAAGCTGATTGAGGAAGGGCGGTTTCGGCCAACGTCTTCATACCCGAACCCAAATGACTTGGGCGCGCCCACACCTCGCCATGCGAGCCGTACACAACCGGTGGATGGGGGTGTCAGGTTCTTGACACCCACTGTCGAAGGGTTGGCAGGGGGGCGGACGGGTGAATCCCCTAACTATACGGAAAACATGCGGGTCTTTTGGTGGCATGGCCCTTGCCACTGTGCAGGTGCCATTGAGCCAAAGGGAGGCAGGGATGCGGGAGCCAGTGTTGTCGACAGAGTTGATGAAGCGGTATCGGCAGGAGCTACAGTTACGGGGGTACGCCAAGCGGACTATCAAGACCTATGCGTGCTGCCTGCGGCAGTACACGCGGTGGCTGCGGCCCCTGGTGCCGAAGGAGGCGCCGCGAGACATGCCCCGTAGCTTTTTGATACATTTGGTTGAGTTGGGTGCATCGCGTTCGTTGGTGGACCAGCAGATCTCGGCGTTGAAGTTTCTGTACGTAGAGCTCTATGGGTGGGCATCCGAAGAGTTGGATGTCCCGAGACCGAAGCGGCGGAAGACCTTGCCAATCGTCCCGACACGTGAAGAAGTCCTGCAGCTCGCAAATGCGTTGACCAACCGGAAGCACCGGGCAGCTGTGTTGCTGGCGTATGGCTCCGGGCTGCGGGTCGGGGAGCTGGTGGCCTTGGATGTGGGGGACGTGGACTTGGATGAACTTCTGGTCAGAGTTCGGGCGGGAAAAGGGGGGAAGGACCGAAATACTGTGCTGAGTGATACGCTCGTCCCGGAAGTGGCCTGGCTGGGCAATGGTCGGGCGATGTTTGCACCTCTGGTTCCCAACGCCCAAGGGGGGCGCTGGTCTGCCAGGTCCATGCAGTATGCGATGGCCAGAGCGTGTAAAAGGGCGGGGTTGAAAAAACGGGTGACGCCGCACAGTCTGCGGCATGCCTTTGCCACACACCTGCTGGAAGGAGGGACGGACCTGCGGGTGATTCAGGTCCTGTTGGGGCATGCGAAGATCGAAACCACGACACGGTATACCCATGTGGTCAACCCCTCTCGGGTGAGAGTGGTCAGTCCGCTTTGATTGAGGCTTCGGGGTTGAGGGGCTTGTTCGGCTTAGGCGTTGTTTTTATTCGTAAGCTGGTAGCTTCGCCCGATAAACGCCAGCTCTGCGTCTATTGGGGTGGCCAGCGTTTTTGTGCGAGGTGACTTCGCAGAGTTGGCTCTTCTGCGAAGTCCCTTTGGCAGTGGATTGTTCATGCTCAAGGCGTCAAAGGGGTTTGCCCGTTGCTGCGCGCCTGTATAGTTTGCGTCACAGAAGGGGAAGAGCGTCCACGAGTCTGTGTTCGTACAGGCACTGACGGAGTGGGACTTCCCAAGATATGAGAACAAAAAAATACGATAGTAGGTCGACGGCGTATAAGCTGGCGAAGGCGTGCGCACGCAATCCCCTCAAGGGGGCCGTCTGCCTGTTCGAGGGTGTCTTGTTGTTGGACGCGGAGACCATGGCCCAGCCGGCGGCACTCCGCCCGGTACAGGCGAAGCGGGCCAGCCGCGTGGGGTTCTTTCGTGTTTCGATGCTTCGGAAGCTCTCAGGCAGAGCGCTTCAGTCGAGGTTGGCCACGTCGGAGTCGCCCATCTCTACGCCGCCTTCTGGAAAGTACTCCTTCCAGCGCTGGTCGACGGTCTTGGCGGTGTCGGGGTCGCAGAACAGTTCGTCGGGGTATCCGGGTTTCATTCGGGCATCGAGCACGATGGGGCCGCTGTAGACCAAGTGGTGGCGGTGCACACGGGACTGGGCGTGCAAGTCCGCTGCGGGCTCGAAGCGCGTAAAGGCGGTCCAGATAAAGCGCGGGTCACTGCGGGTGGCCTGCTTGACATTGTCCACCAGCACGATCAAGGGCCACTCTTGGAGATCCGGGTGCTGAGCGAGAATACCGGGTAGGGCGGTGTCGGTGCTGTACTCCGGACCCTGGATGACCAACACGCCGCCGCAGTAGACGGTGGGATGGCTGGCGCCGCGAGGCAGGGACCCTTGGAAACTCCTTGGCAGCTTGCGCACGGGGGCCCCAATCCCGAGCATCACGCCCTTGCTGCCCTTGTTTACCGCTGGCCCGGCGTAGTCCAGGGTATCCATGGAGAGGTTGGCCATGACATACAGATCGGTCTCGGGGTTGAAGCGCTCCATGATGGTCTCCATGACGCTCTTGAAGTCCTTCAGGTCGGTGGGCTGGTCCGTGAGAAGGAGAAACTTGGTCAGGGAGAGTTGGCCCTCGCCCAAGATGCGGAAGGCGCTTGCCATGGCCTCGCGGCCGTAGCGCTCATGCACAACAGCCGCACTCAAGGCGTGGTAGCCGCTCTCACCGTAGCTCCACAGATCCCGAACGGCGGGCATGACGACAGGGAAGAGGGGACTGAGCAACTCCTGGAGATAGTCTCCGATGTAGAAGTCTTCTTGGCGCGGTTTGCCAACCACGGTGGCTGGAAAGACGGCGCCCTTTCTGTGGCAGAGGGCGTCGACCTCGAAGACGGGGTAGTCGTGCTGCAGACTGTAGTAGCCGTAGTGATCGCCGAAAGGACCCTCGGGCTTGCGTACGCCGGCCTTGATCTTGCCAACCAGGGCAAATTCAGCGTCTGCAACGAGCGGCAGAGGACCGGCTGGGCTGTCGGTCATGCGCAGGCGCTCCCCGGTCAGTAGGCTGGCCAAGATGAGCTCGGGTACATTTTCAGGGAGCGGTGCGATCGCGCTGAGAATGAGCGCTGGAGGGCCGCCGGTGTAGATGACGGCCGGTAAGTCTTGTCCCATGGCCTCGGCCACGCCAAGGTGAAAACCCCCGCCTTTGCCGATCTGCATGTGAACGCCGGTGGTGGCATTGTCGTGGCGTTGGATCCGATACATCCCGAGGTTGTGGCTGCCGTTCTCCGGATGCTCGGTGTAGACCAAGGGGAGGGTAATGAAGTCGCCCCCGTCCCTGGACCAGCTCTTGAGCAGGGGCAAACGGTCGATGTTCGCAGGTCTGTCTACAACCTGTGTGACCGGCCCCGAGGACATCTGATTCAGGCCGACCTTGAACGCCTCTCCCAAGTAGTCGCGCATGCCCCAAAGCTTTGTCAGGCTGGGTGGCATGAGCTCGTGGGGAAGGTTGGCGGTGCGCTGAACGAACTCGAGTGGCCGTTTTCCAAAGGCCAGCTCGACTCGTTTGGCGCTTCCGAAGAGATTGGTGACAACGGGGAATCCCTTGCCCGTCGGATTCTTGAACAGGAGTGCCGGGCCACCCGCAGCAATGACGCGGCGGTGGACTTCGGCAATCTCCAGGTTTGGATCGACGGCAACGTCGACCTCGACGAGCTCGCCTTCTTGGCGGAGCAGGTTCATAAAGCTGGCCAGATCTCGTATAGGCATGACATCCCTAAGTCTGAGTCATAGCTTTAATCCCCCAGACCGGGCATAATGCGCACAATCGTCCTGGAGTGTCTATGTTGATTTTGATGTCCGCCCTTGCTACTGCTGCTCCTATTCAGCAGTGGTCGGTCAATACCTTCGAGCCCGAAGATGACACCTTCGCGGACAACAATGACGACTGGGAAAACGGCTACGATCAGGACCCTTGGTATGTCTACGAGGGGGTGCTGTACAGCCTCACCGATGACGGGGTGAACGACGACGCCCAGGCCGTGGACAACTGGGTCATCTCTGGGGATGACTACCAGAATGTGGTCGTGAACGCGACCCTCTTCAACGAGGACGACGATGCGATTGGTATCGTGACGAATCACGATGGAAAAGATAGTTATTACCTTCTTTTTCACAGCTCAGATAACATGCCCCCTCCCGGAGATGGCACCCAGGACGGGCGCCTGTTTCTCTGGCGCGTGGACGGCACCGATGTCACTGAGCTGGGCGCAGAATCGGTGCGTTGGCCGGATGGGGAGGTGGCCTTCAAGCTCTCTGTGAACGATGGCAGCTTGCGTGCCAGCTTGGACGGAGAAGTGCTGGTTACGGCGCAGGACGAGGAGCCCTTGGACGCTGGGCGCGCTGGTTTCTATGCCTACAACAGTGGTGCAGACGCAGGTGGAGGGCGCGTTACGTATTCGGGCGGCTACGACATCTCGGTGGCGGCTCATGACGACGACTCCGACGGAATCATCGACGACGTAGACAACTGCTCCGATGTCGAGAATCCGGGTCAAGAGGACGATGACGGAGACGGCATCGGCGATGTTTGCGATGACGACTACCAGGGCACCAACAGTGGCGATTCGGGCGACCCCGACAGCTTTGTCGGGGAGACCCTCGCGATCAACGGCGGCTGTGGCGGCTGTGGTGGCGGAAGCGGCGGGGGACTGATGTTCCTGGGCGCGTTGGCCTTGTTTGCCCGCCGGAAGCGCTGAGTGGAGGTGGCCCCCTCTGCGCCGCTTCTCTTGGGCCGGGCCCCTGAGCGGCAGGCACTGCAGGAGGGCCTTGCCGATGTGCGGGGCCGCAAGAGCTTGGGGCTGGTGCAGCTTCAAGGGCCGCCTGGGGCGGGGCGAACGGCGCTGTTAGATGATCTGGAGCGCCATGCGCGCTCAAACGGTTTTGCGATTCTGCGTTCCAGTCCCCCGGGGCCGGCGGCTGAGAGCTACGAGCCGGGTCGTATGATCGCGCGCTTACTCGGTCTGGGGGTTCTGCGTGGGGGGTCGCTGGATGCCGCTTTTCTGCGTTCGGTTCAGGACTGGGGATGGCCGGAGCCACTGGTGTTGGATGGGCTCCGGCGCTTGATCCAGCCTAGGGTTCGCTTTCCAGATCCACGAGATGGTGCGTTGCGGGCGGGCTTTGTGATCTCGTTTGTGGAGCGCTTGGCTCAGCGGCAGCGAGGTGGGGTGCTGCTGGTGCTCCAGGATCTGCATGTACAGCGGGACTGCCTGGCGTTTGCACACCACATCGCACGAGAGGCGCTGGACCTTCCCCTGATGGTGGTGCTCTCGTACCGAGAAGGGGTGCTGCCTTGGCGCTCCCGAGAGGCGGCACTGCTAGAGGCTCTGGGGCGGCGACCGGACTGTAAGACCGTGCGTTTGGGGCCCATTCCGGGGCCGGAGGCCTTGGCTTTGGGACGCAGAATGGGTCTTTCTTCAACGGATGCAGCCCGGGCCGCGCAGCTCAGTGCGGGGCGCCTGGAGGCTCTGGTGGAGTTGGCACGGGATCGGCGGGAGCGCGAGCAGCTGCTGCTGCTCTCGGAGCCCATTGACATTCAGGCGGCGCGCCTGTCGCTGAGCGTGGAACCGAGCGGCATAGGTCACCGCAGCCTGGAGCTGGCAGCGGTGCTTGGGCGTAGCGTAAGTAAGTCGGAGTGGGAGAGGGCCTGCACGCTGGCGGGCATCGTTCCTCCGGCAGGTCTGCTGCCGGCCCTGTTTCGGAGGCGTTTGTTGGTGCGCACGGCCGAGGGTTTTAGTTTCCGTCGACAGGCCTTGCATCAGGCTCTTCTGCGAGGCGTGCGAGAGCATCACCGGGTGTTGGAGCTGAACTCTCTGGCCGCATCGGCCCTGATTGGAAGCGAGGAGCCAAGCCTGTGCGAGCGCCGTGCAGAACACCTGATTTTGGCCGATCGCCCGGTGGAGGGCGCGGCGAGCCTGATGCAGGCCGCGCGCTTGTGTTTCGAGGCTGGGAACTACGATGACGGGGTGCGTTTGCTGGCCCGCCGGGAGCACCTGCTGGGCCGGATCTCCAGCCAAGACGAGGAGAGTCGGGCCCAGGGCCTGATGATGTTGGCCCAGGGGCTGCGCTACTTGGGTCGGAGTACAGAGGCGGTGCCAGTCTCGGCGGAGGCAGTACGGCGGGCTCGCTGGAGCGGAAACGGTCCGCTCCGTGTGCAAGCGCTGGTTTGGCAGGCCTGCACGTGCTTGAGCGTGGGGGATACCGGGGGTGCCTTGTCTTCGCTGCGGGACGCTCGGGGGGGCTTGGCGTCCGGGGAGCCGGTTCCACGCCAGCTCGACATGGTGGAGGGAGAGACACTTGTAGCTCTGGGGGATGGAACACGCGCCATGCCGTTCCTGGAGCGGGCCATGCTCCAGGCTTCGGACCTGGATGCGGCTCAAATCATGCGCAGTGTCGCAGTGGCGTACATGCTCGCTGGCCGAGTAGAGGAGGCAGAGCGTGCCCTGGCCGACGCCGACACCCGTGCGTGGAGCGCGCAGTCTGCCACCCAAGCCGCGGCGACCCGCATGCTGCGGGCACGCTTGCTGGAGCACCAAGGGGGCATGGATGTCGCCCGCGAGGTCAGTGAGCGCGCGGCAGCTCTGGTGCGCCGCAGTGGTCTGCCTTTTGCGATGGAGCCAGACCTGTTGATAGCAAGCTGGGAGTTGTCTCAAGGGCACCACGAGGCGGCCTTTGGTCGCCTGGAGTCCGCAGGACGCTGGATGGCGTTGCGCGGGCGCTCCGGCGACCACGGGTTGGTGCGCCTGATGGTGGCCGGCGCGAAGATTTCGCTGGGAAGCTTCGATATCGGTGGGGCCCTCCTAAAGGAGAGCAGTGCGCAGGTCGAGGCGCAAGGGGTCGGCTCAGATCGGCTGCTTCCACTCCTAAATGTGGCGCGGCAGGCAGCTCAACAGGCGCGCGAAACAGGGCTTGAGGAGCGCCTCCTCAGCCTGCTGGTACGGCAGCAGCGGATGGGTGGGCGCCAGGGCCAGGAGATTTAGCTTGCCCAGTTGGTACGCTTCTGCGCGCCATGTGGCCCTACCAGCTGGAGGAGAGGTGCACGTAGGTGCGGCCGACGCCGGTGTTGTAGCCGGACTCGCCGACGATGAGGTCGGGTACGCTGTCGCCATCAAAGTCACCGATGGCCAGGGCCGTGCCCGTACCGTCCTCGCTGGAGGGACCACGCCAGTGCATGTAGGCGGTGTCCTCCCAGTCCACGGTACCGGAAGCGATGGTGCTGCCCAAGATTAGGTAGATGTCACCCTTTCCCAGGTAGCCGCTGACCACATCGGGCTTGGCAGCGATGAGGTCGTCCTTGCCGTCTCCGTCCACATCTCCAGCGTTTATAAGGGTGTAGCCCAGCAAGCCATAGGCCCTGTCGCCGTAGCAGATGGCGTCGGCTTCTGTCGCCGCATCGCTGACCGTGGTTGCCAAGTCAGCGCCGGCGTTGGAGAAGAAGAAGAGTCCACCGGCAAGGGCGTCTTCGTCTGTGTTCGACCCGTAGCTGCTGGTGACCAGATCCTGAACGCCATCCCCGTCAAAGTCCCCTTCGACCATTCGGAATCCGAACAAACTGTCCTTGTTACCGATGTAGGCTCCGTCCGAGAGGGCATCCAGAGAGAGTTCGGCCCTGGATGATTTGGGTAGGGCGCCGATAAAGTCCGCTCTACCCTCCAGCTCAAAGCCGGTGTCCCCGCTGTCTCCGGTGTCGAAGAGATCTGAGCTGTAGAAGTTCGAGAGCACGATCAGGTCTGGTCTTCCGTCTCGGTCCAGGTCATCGGTGCTCCCAGCCCAGGCCAACTGGGCTGGCTGGCCCGGCGCGATGATGTGGGACAGGTAGCCATCCATGTCTCTTTGGCCGGAGTATGTGGCGCCGGGAAGAACAACCACGCGCTCCTCGTAGTCAAACACGCTCTGACTGGTACTGCCGACGCTGAAGATCAGGTCCAAGGCGCCGTCGCCGTCTACGTCTCCTGTGCTCTGGGTGGCGCTGGAGACGGTGGCCACGCCAGCTTCCACGCCCAGCTCAAGAGTGAGCTCTGCATCTGCATCAGCGCTGTCTACGTTGGCCGCCAGTGCTGTTCCGCTCCCATAGAAGAAGAGCATGCCAAAGTCGGTTTGGTAGGTAGAGTAGTCGATCTCTCCCCGCTGGAAGAACAGGTCGTCGAAGCCGTCTCCGTCGATGTCCCCGCAGCTTGCCTCAAAGCCAATAAAGCCGTTGGTTCCTCCGCTGACAAGCGTGTCTGCGTTTTCAAAGAGCATGCCGCTGGTCCAGGTGCTGGCGCCGCTGCCGTACCAGATGCCCACCTGGCCTGTGTAGCTGTTGCCGAAGGGTGCCCCGACCACCAGGTCGTCCAGACCATCATCGTCCAAGTCACAGACCGCAACGCTGCGCCCGAGCAAGGCTTGAGCCGTGCCAGCTCCATCAATGACAACATCGACATCCGCCAAGTCCGCCCGCCCCCCGTCCCTGCTGTTGCAGTCCGCGTCTACTCCATCGACCTTGTAGTCGTTCGCGCCCGGGTTGATGCTGGCATCTGTGTCGTTGCAGTCGTCCCCGCCGTAGTCTAGGTCGTCGTAGCCGTCACCGTCACCGTCTATCAAATCGAGAAAATCACAGTCTTGGTCGATGCCGTCCTTGGCTATCTCTTCGGCGCCCGGGAAGATGGTGGGGTCGTTGTCGTTGCAGTCCGCACCGCCTACGTCTTTGCTGTCAACGCCATCCCCGTCTACGTCGGTCAGGTCGGTGCCATCACAGTCCTGATCGATGCCGTCGTAGGGCACTTCATCCGCGCCATCGTAGATGCTGGCATCCGCATCGTTGCAGTCCGTGCCATCGGCGCATTCTTCGTTGCTCTGCTGGCCATCTTCGTCGCTATCAAAGCCCTCGTCGACGGTGCCGTCGCAGTTGTTGTCGGTCCCATCACAGAGCTCGGCTGCGTCTGGATTGATGGTGGCGTCTGTGTCGTTGCAGTCATCCTCTTGCCCAAAGCCATCTTGGTCCGCATCGATGACTTGGGCATCGGTGTCTTGGGCTTCTGTGTCTTGGACTTCGGTGTCGGTGGGCTCCCTCACATCTTTGGCGCAGGCTGTGAGACCAGCCAGGGAGAAGAGAAGCAGTGTAGGGACAGACAGGCGGGCGGACATGGTGGACCTCTGGACGGTGCCGTAGAGTACCGCGAGTGGTCTAATCCCGCTGTACCTCCTGGCGTCTGCGCAGTCCAAGCAGGCCCAAGAGCCCCAGCAAGCCTACGGCCCAGAGTCCACTGGCAGAGTCTGTAGCGCTACACCCGCTGGCGGGCGCCGGGGCTTCGGTCAGGTCAGCCAGGAAATCACAGGCATCTTCTCCGCCTTCTCCCTCGTCGACGAAGTTGTCGCAGTCGTTGTCGATCTGGTCGCAGTCTTCTGGCGCCCCAGGGTAGGTCCAGGCATCGTAGTCGTCGCAGTCACCGTCGGCCTCGGCCACGCCGTCTTGGTCATCGTCGAAGTTGAAGGTGCCCTCGTCGATGTTTTCATCGCAGTCGTTGTCGATCTCATCGGCCACTTCGACGGCGCCAGGGAAGATGGCATCGTCGTAGTCATTGCAGTCCCCAGCCTGGTTGGTGAACCCGTCCAGGTCGTCGTCATAGCGGCGAGAGCCCTCGTCTACAGCGCCGTCGCAGTCGTCGTCGAGCTTGTTGTTCTTGTCTTCTTCGGCGTCGGCTCCGATGTTGGGGTCATCGTCGTTGCAGTCGCCTTCGTTCTCACTGAGACCATCGTTGTCGTTGTCTTCGTCCAACCCGTCGGCTGTCTCGTCGACTTGGCCGTCGCAGTCGTCGTCCTTGCCGTTGGGCAATTCCTGCCCGTCGGGTCGAATCAAGGGATCGGAGTCATCGCAGTCGTTCCCGCAGGACAAGGCGCCGTCGCCGTCGGAATCCCAACTAAAGTGCAGGCTGTCCTCGCAGTTGTTCCCAATGAGCTCGACCATTGGGTCACCCTCGGGGTCCGAGGTGAGCAGGGTCAGGGTTGCGTACTCTCGCTGCTCCTTGGTGGGGATGTAGCCCACCTCGATCTCCTCGGTGTCGCCGGGCAGGACATAGACCGGGCTGGGAGTCTCCACGTAGTAGGCCGTGCTGTCGCCGTCCTCGAAGGCGTATCCGGCGATGGTGAGCACAACCGAACCGGTATTTCGTATGTTGACCAAATCGAAGAAAGCGCCGCCTACCAGTCTTTTTCCAAAGTCAATCTTCTCTGGGTAGGTGGAGCTACGGGGGTGCCGGGCCAAGCCCCGTACTTGAAAGATGTGCACACCGGAGCCGTCGTGTAGGCCCTCGACGGGGTCGATGCCGACCACGCGGTTGTCGTTGGTATCCACGGTGATGGTGGCGCGAAAGTAGCCCTCGCTGGTGGGCTCAAAGGATACCTGCAGCTCTTCAAAGACGCTCAGATCGGTGCTCCCGCTCTCGAAGATCAGGTTGTCCATGACCCCGTCCCCGTCCTCGTCTTCGTTGGCCCAGTTGGGGATCAGGACGAAGGCCTCTTCGGCTTGCTCGTTGACCACGGTGATCTGGTCTACGCGCAAATCACCGCTGCCCACGCTGAACAGAGGCACGTTCACGGTGGTGCCTTCGCCTACGGTCAAGCCTCCCGCGTCGGCCAGAGGGGCCACTTTCATGGACCGGGTGCGCTCGGTGACGCCGTAGTCCTGTTCGCAGGCCGTGAGTAGGAGCAGCTTAAGCATCGGGGGGCTCGTTGATCCGCGCTTGGCGCTCGCCGTGTAGTCGCTTGGTCTCCGTGTCCAAGACTTGGACGGTCTTGTTGTAGAGAAAGCGGGCTTGCTGCGGGTTGTCGCCGATGCAGACCAATCCCAGTTTTCCGAACTCGGAGAGGGCCCCCATCAAGTGAAAGACCACCCCGCGCTCGCTGGCGCCGTGAAAGTGGATGCCGTGGTAGACGGCGATGTCGATCAGATCGTCCGGGGACAAACCCCGATAGGCCGGCTTGTGGAGGGTGTCGCTGGCGTAGTAGAACTTGGGCCGGCCAGTGGGGGTGAGAAACTGGCCGGTCTGGGGGTCGAAGGTGCCGTCGGTGAGAAACTTCAGGGTCAGGAAAGGATGGGTAGTTCCCCCCTTTCTCAAGTTGACCTCGATGGCGTAGTGGGTCCAGCCATTGTCGCTGCGTACGCTGACAAAGTCGGTGGCAAAACGTCCAACCACACCCTTCTTTGCAAGCACCTGAGCCACCTTGAAGGAGTCGTTCTGCACATCCAGGCGGTACTCAGCGTCGGCGGGGAAGGTGCAGCCCATGAAGACTTGACCGTTTGGGCCGCCCAAGACCTGGTCGTGGGTGGAGATGATCTGCGCTTGGCCCACGGCATTGACGCGGCACTGACAGGAGGGAGAGCGCTTGCCCTCGCCGTCGATCCACTGCTCGACCACTCCACCCATAAAGGCGTACTTTTCCTTGAAGGTGGGCCAGGTCTCGGTCTTGGCCTCGAAGGCCAAGCTGGGGAGCTTGGCGCGGATCCACTCCGGTCGCTCGCTCTCCTCCTCTGGGCACCCGGCGAAGCGGAACACCGCGTTGCCCTCGCCAGAAAAGCCATCGTTGAGCTTGACCACAGCCTTTCGCAGGCCCGGGTGCATGACCTTGAGCTTGGCCAAGGCGCCCACAATGTCGTCCTCGCTCCGCAGGCGTTCAAAGCCGTCGGGGAAGGTGACTCCGGCTTCGCGGAAGACCTCTCTGCAGCCAGACTTGGTGCCCAGGTCCCAGAGGGCTGGGTCGGTGGCATAGAGGGGAATGGCCAGGGAGACGGCCAGGCTGCGCTCCAGCGCGGTGCTGTTGAACACCGAGAGGTGGGCACTCTCATGGTCCGGGATGGCGTCCAGGATGCGTTCTTGAAGCCTGGGACGGTCCAATATTTTCTGCGTGAGTGGGATGGCCGAAGCATCCAAGCACGAGAGAAGGTGCAGACGGTTCCGCGCGTGGTTGCCTGGCACACCCGAGAGCAGCTGGAGGTAGTAGTCCACGATGCTGGGGTTGAGAGGCTGCGAGGTCACGTAGACCAAGCGCATGGTGGGCCGGCGCAGCAGCATCAGCATGTAGAGCAGGCGCTCTTCATAGTGATGCACGCCGCTGATCTTCTTCAGCTCGGCCGTGTCTAAACTCAGGCTGGGCACGACCACCACGCTGTGGGGCTTGCGGGGGTCGTTGGCGACCGCTTGGAAGAGGGGCGCCAGGCGCTCCTGAATCTTCTGAAAAGCGGCAATTTCTTCTGGGGTTCCGGGCATCATCATGAAGGGATGCTACACCGCGAAGTGGCTTTCTCTCTTTCAGAGATCTGACTTCTCCAAGCTGCTCGGGGCACACTCAGCCGGTCTTGCCTGAAAGCTGGCGGTGCGCTGCCTGGATCCGGGCTCGACGGCGCAGGTCAGGATCCAGGGGCGCAGGCCATCTGTCCAAGCCTACGCGCCCTGGCAAATGGAGCTTAATCTGAGGGTGTGGAAGCAGTGGCCAAGGCAGGATGAGAGTGACCGAAAGAAGCTCAGCTGGCCAGGGATCCTGCGGCGCAGGCGCGTGGAGCAGTGGGACACACCGCATCTTGTTGGACTGCAGGGGAGCACAGCCCTTGGGCAGGCGACTACTTGCCCGTCCCAGAAATCACCGCGTAGGGCGTCTTGAGCAGCAGCTTAAGATCCAGGAATAGACTCCAACTGTCAATGTACTGAAGATCCAGTTTCATCCAGGTCTTAAAGTCGATATCGTTCCGGCCGCTGACTTGCCAGATGCAGGTAATCCCGGGTTTCATGCTCAGGCGGCGCATCTGCCAGCGCTCGTACTGGGCGACCTCGGAAGGGATGGGGGGCCGGGGGCCGACCAGGCTCATCTCGCCCACCAGAACGTTCCAGAACTGGGGGAACTCATCCAGGCTGGTCTTGCGGATGAAGCTGCCGATGCGGGTGATGCGGGGGTCGTGCGTCATCTTGAACACCGGCCCGTCCATCTCGTTGGTGTCGGCCAGCTTGGACTTGAGGGCCTCGGCGTTGGTCACCATGGAGCGGAACTTCCACATCTTGAACCCGCGCCCGTAGAGACCGGAGCGCTTCTGGCCGAAGAAGACGGGTCCGCTTGGGTCCTCGATCTTGATGGCCAAGGCTACTGCGGCCATGACCGGTCCGGAGACGGCCAACGCGGCCAGGGAGAGTACGATGTCCATCAATCGCTTGATGACCAGTGCCTCTGCGTTTCGAGGGGTTGCTGAGAAGCTGAGCACTGGGCGGCCTTCCACCTCGCGCAGTTCGGCTTGGGCGACGCGCAGACCTAGAAAATTGGCGTCGATGGTGAACTCGACCCCAAGCTCCTCGCAGGAGTCGGCGACGTGGCGCAGGGTGGCGGTGTCCCAGGCGCGGCCGGAGAGGTACACTTGGTTGACCGGTAGCTGCTCGAGCAGCCTGGGCAGGTCTTTGACCTGGCCCAACACCTTGTAGGCGAGCACGGTGACTCTCGCGCCTCTTCTTGGTCAGGGTGCACCACGCCCAAGACGTGCAGACCCCACTCTTTGTGGTCCTCCAGCGCCTGGATGTAGGGCAGAGACTCCCCGGCAGTGCCCACCACCAGAACGTTGTGGGCATCCAGCCCGCCGCGGGCCCGGGAGCGCATGTAGGCAAGCATCATGCGTCGGCTGACGAACACGCCCAGCAGGGAGAAGAGCGCAAACCCGACGAAAAGCGAGCGCGAGAGCACTGCGATCTGCTGGAAGAGGAAGAGAACGCCCAGGGAGACGAAGGCACCCATCAGCGTGCCGGTGGCGATTCGGATGAGCAGGATGTCGGTGCGCATCCGGCGCAGGCCGTCGTATGTCTTGGCCCAGTTCAAGCCCAGTAGCCAGGCCGGCAGGAAGATGGCGAGCATCTCCAGGTGGGGCTCGACCGCCAAGTCTTGCAGGGTGCGCTCGGCACCTGGAAACAGGTCAAAAGGCCAGTATTCCTTTGCCAATGCGCGGGTGCTCAGGGCCACCATGTACATCGCGCCCACGACCACGGCGTCAAAGACGCGTGCGCCGAGCTTTAGTGCGGCGTTCTGTTGGCGCTGCATGGGGGCTCCAAGACGGGGTAGTTAGGGTAGCGCTTAGACTCGGCCCCTGCAGCCCTGTGTAACCCTGTCACTTGAGCGTTGACGATGCCTTTGCCTACGGAACCAGAGCTTCAGGTTGCCTCACTCATCATCGGCGGTGGACGGCCGTTTACCTTGATCGCGGGACCCTGTGCGATCGAGTCTCGGGAGCACGCCCGTAGGCACGCGGGGGCCATTCAAGAGATCTGCGCAAAGCTTGGGGTGGCCCTGATCTACAAGTCCAGCTTTGACAAAGCAAACCGCAGCAGTCTGGCCTCGTATCGGGGACCGGGAATGGACGCGGGTTTACAGGTTCTCTCCGAGATTCGGGCTGAGTTTGAACTGCCGGTGACCACCGACCTCCACCTCCCGAGTCAAGCCGTGGCCGTGGCCCAGGCTGTGGATCTGCTGCAGATTCCTGCTTTTCTGTGCAGGCAGACGGATCTGTTGGTGGCAGCGGGCCAGACGGGGCTCCCGGTAAACGTGAAGAAGGGGCAGTTCATGGCACCCGGTGAGATGGCCCACGCCGTGAACAAGGTGACGGAGTCGGGCAGCGGAGGGGCCATGTTGACCGAGCGAGGCCACAGCTTTGGCTACCAGGATCTGATTGCCGATATGCGGGGACTGCCTCAGATGCGGGCGCTGGGTGTGCCGGTGTGCATGGACGCTACGCACGCGGCCCAAAAGCCGGGGGCTCTGAATGGAAAGACCGGTGGGGACCGGGCCGTGGCCGAGCTCCTGGCCCGCGCAGGGGTGGCGGTGGGCGTAGACGCCCTGTTCTTAGAAGTGCACGAGGACCCGGACTCCGCGCCGAGCGATGGGCCCAACATGATTGCGCTCTCGCGTTTGCCGGCGGTTCTGTCGACCCTGGTGGCGATTGACCGGGTGGTCAAGGGGAGTTGAGAGGGGCACGGTGAAGCGGACCCTTGGAGCAGCGACTCTGATGGCCCTAAGCCCGGGGACCAGAAGCCCCGCGCGCGAGAGCGTAGACCCGGCCGACTGCTCCAGCGCGCCTTGCAGGATGAGCCTGGAGACTCCCTTCGCGGCGGGTGCTCGTAATCGTGGGGTCCCGCACTGAGCTGGACCCAGGGGACTTTGAGGGCATCTCGGAGGCGCGGCTTAAGGCGAGCCTTTGATGGACTGCTGAAGTAGACTGGAATTCATGCCCCCCCGCCACAAGCGGCCGGGCCCCGCGCCATCTGGTCCGGGGCTGCGGCCACCGCGCCCGGAAGACCGCAGGGCGGAGGAGGAAGGGCCGGCACCGGTCGCGATGATTGGGGATCTCCGAGAGCTCTGGAGCCATCGGGATCTGCTCCTTCAGTTCGCCTTTAATGACCTGAAGCACCGCTACATCGGAAGCCTGATGGGCGTGTTCTGGATGGTCATCAACCCAATCATTGAGCTGGGAACCTACACCTTCGTGTTCCACGTGCTCATGCAGCAGAACTTCACGCCCCAAGGGGGAGTGGTGCACTACTCGCTGTTCCTGTTCTGCGGCATGGTGGCCTGGTTCGCTGTGGCCGACGGGCTGAACCGGGCCACGACCGCCATCACCAGCCATGCCCACCTGATCAAGAAGGTGAACTTTCCTGCTGCGGTTCTGCCTGCACACATGGTGCTCTCGGCGGTGTTCAATCAGGGTGTGCGCACCTGCATTTTAGCCCTGGGCGCCATTTTCTTAGGCAATGGACTGAGCATTCACTTTCTGTTGGTGCCCCCTTTTGTGATCCTGCAGACCCTGTTTGTCGCCGGGCTGGCCTTCTTTTTGAGCACCGCCCAGGTCTACTTTCGGGACACGGCCCACTGGGTGAATGCGGGTCTGCTGGCCTGGATGTTCATTACGCCTATTTTCTACCCCGCCGATGCCTATCCGCAGCAAGCCCAGCTCCTGCTGCAGCTGAATCCCTTGGCCCACGTGGTGGGCATCTATCAAGAGCTGATCCTGAACCAGCGCCTGCCCAACCCACGGCAGATGATTCTGGTCACTGTGTTCAGCATTGGGTTTTTTGTGGCTGGCTATTCGGTGTTCGCGCACCACCGAAAGAACTTCGCAGACCTGGTTTGACTTGCGCTGAGACGAAGGCCTGGAGACCATCCGGTTAGGTGGAGACAAGAGGCGAGACTGTGTGCATGTTCTGGATACTGTTGGCCTGTCGTTCCCTTGACCCGAGCGGGCTGCCGCCGGTGGAGCCAGAGCGCTTTGCGCCCGAGCCGCTCCAAGAGCGTGACACCCTGTTCTGGGGAGATTGGGGCTGCGATTCCCCGGTGTGGGTGGTGGCCGAGGCGGGGAGCAGCCTTTGGGTGGAAGCTGGAGAGGAAGTAGTGTTGGATGCTGGGCTTTTGGATGGCGAGAGCGCCACTTGGGTCTTGCTGCAAGGGGACGCGGAGCTGGAGGTGCAACAGGGCCAGGTGCGCTTTACACCGCCCCAGGAAGGACTTTACGAGCTGCGCTTGGTCGTGGACAGCGCTCAGGACCAGGACAAGGATCGGGTCCTGGTGCAGGTGGGGGGAGAGCGAGAACCTCCGAGCGCGGTGGTCGCCGACGCCATGGACCTGTACATCGGGGAGAGCGTGATCTTAGACAGCTCAGCCAGCACGGGCCCCGAGGGGGTCACTCTGCTCACGGTTTGGACCCTGGTGGATCAGCCTGTGGGG
>CAJQPC010000052.1 GCA_905480105.1 uncultured bacterium
TATTTCCCCGCACGCGTGGGCATCGAGAACCAGAGTGAAGAAGCGCAGAGATTCACTCTGAGCTTTACCAACTCCTACAACGATAGGGTCGTGATTGAGCAGGTGTTGCCGTTGGAGAGCGGTGAGTCGCGAGAGGTGGAGGTTCTTCTCCCAGCGTTCATTGAGGATGAACCCAGCTACTTCCTAAAGGTGAGGCTTGAAAACGGGGCCTCCGAGTGTTTTAGCTCCAGCCTGGGCCCTCGCGAATCGGGGCCGGCCGGACACGTTGCTCTGCTCGTACAGCACAGTCCTCCCGACCCTGGGGACCTGGAGCGTTGGACCTCTGACCTGGGGATTGAAGAAGGCCTGCTCGCCATCGTCTCGCCGGATCAGCTGGGGCTAAGCTGGGCGGCCTACAGCAGCGTGGATCTGGTGTTGGTGGACACCCGCGCCGGTCTGCCCTCGGATGCGGTCCTGGCGCCTTTGATGCGTTGGGTGCGCATGGGTGGCGTGGTCGTGTTTCGCGGTCCTGGCGTGGAGAGCTTGGCACTGTCGCGCAGCGAGTTGGCTCCCTATGCGGACGCACGCTTCGCCTTGCGGCCCACCCTGGACCGTCAGCTCGTGTACGGCTTGGATGGCTTTGCTGTGGGCGGTGGCGTGATGGTGCTCCAAGAGGAGGAAATGGCAGCGGATCGTCTGCTTGAGTCTGCGATTCTGGTGGCAGCGGACGTGCCTCAGCAGAGGTGGGTCCCGGGCTACGCGAAGAGGCACCAGGTGGCTCGGCCGCAGATTCCGGGGGTCGGGTCGATTCCCAAAGGGCGCTTCGCACTGCTACTTTTTGGCGTTGGCGTACTGTTGGGACCCATCAATGCCTTGCTGGTCCGGAAGCTCAAGGGATCTGCTGCCATGCTGATCACCACGCCGATTTTGGCGGTCTTGAGCGGGGGAGGCATCCTAGCCTACGGTGTTGGGACGACTGGCCTTGGGGCCAAGTCAGCCAGCTACTCTGTGACCTACTTGGACCAGGGTGCCCAGAGGGCCACGGTCCAAGAACTTAGGCAGATTTATCTGGGCTCCGCCATTGCCGGAGGACTCCGCCCTGGTGCTGCGTTTTACGACTTTCCCTCCTTCCTGAGCTACTCCGAGAGCTTAAAGATTCGCACCGACGAAGAAGGTCGACGCGTGAGCGGCGCCGTCCTGCCCTCGCGTGTGGCGACCACCCAAGTTCTGATGGGGGAGCGCGCGTCCCGGCTGAATTTGAGCGTGAGCGGGACTGAGATCACGAACAACCTCGATACCCGCTTGGACGGTTTGATCCTTCGGGCCGCAGACGGCAGCTACTGGGGCCTGACAGCGCCGCTGAACGCTCAGGGCAGCGCCACTCTGGTATCCATCGACAACCCCCAGGAACAGCTCGCTGAGATCTGGGCCAGCAGCATGAGCCTGAGAACGAACAGACCGCAATACCCAGCGGCCTATCAAGACATGGCTTCGAGCTCCTATGTGGCGCGGGTAGAACGCTCGCCCTTTTTGGATGATGAGGGGCTCAAGCTCAGTGAGCGCGCGGGTGAACACCGCATCGTTGGCCTGTTGGAGGTGCCGTGAAGATTCTGGATGTACAGTCCATCTCACGCAGTTTTGGCAGTGTCAAGGCCGTCGACAATGTCAGCTTTTCCGTGTCTGCTGGCGAGATCTGCGGATTTATCGGGCCCAATGGCGCCGGCAAGACCACCACGATGCGCATCTGCTCCACCTTGGAGCTACCAGATTCGGGTGACGTGCTGGTAGGCGGCTGCTCGGTGCTCGCTGATCCACGGGGTGTGACCCGTCAGATCGGCTTTATGCCCGATGCCTACGCCAGCGAGCAGAACACCCCGGTGCGGGACTATCTGGAGTTTCACGCCCGAGCCCAAGGCCTTCGCGGCCCGGCGCGGGGCAAGGCCATTCGCTCGGTGATCGACTTCACTGGGCTTAAGCCGTTGCTGGACAAGGAGGTCTTGGCCCTGTCCAAGGGCATGCGCCAACGCGCTGGTCTGGCGGTGACCTTGCTGCACGACCCCAGCTTGTTGATCCTGGACGAGCCTGCTGCGGGGCTGGACCCCCGTGCCCGAGTGGAGCTGCGGGAGCTGCTCTCGGTCTTGGCCGAGATGGGCAAGGCGGTGCTGATCTCTTCCCATATACTCACAGAACTCTCCGAGATCTGCGACGTGGTGGCCGTCATCGAGGCCGGCCGAATCCGAGCATCGGGCCGGGTCACGGACATTCAGAAGCAGCTCTCTCCAGACGCGCTCTACTACATGCGCTGCATCTCATCGGTGGAGCTACTGCAGCGTTTCCTCTTGGAGCAGCCAGGCGTGGACAAGGTGCGGGCCGATAAGCAGGGCTGTGTGTTCAGCTTGGCTGAGGGAGACCAGGCTTTGGCGGATCTCTTGGGCCGCGCGGTGACCCAGGGTTTGCGTCCGCTGGAGATGCGCCCCTTGACGGCTGACTTGGAGGAGGTCTTCCTCTCTCTTACCGAGGGGGTGGTGCAGTGATTTTTCCCCAGTGGATCGACGACCGTTTGAACCCCATTTTGGTCAAGGAAGTACGACAGGCCCTGCGCGGTCGCTACTTCAAGGTCACCTACGGGCTGACGCTGATAGCAGCGACCTTGGTCGGCATTGTCTGTCTGCTGGCTGCGGTTAACGACGAGAGTGTTGGTCAGACCTATTTTTTGGGTATCTACCTTTGCATGGCGACCGCCATGATTGGGCTCGTACCCTTTCAGGCCTTTGTGGCAGCCTCTGGCTCAGGCCGAGGCGGACAGTCCGAGCTGATGCAGCTCACCGCTCTAAGGCCCAGGCAGATCCTCGCTGGGGGGTTGCTGGCCTCGTTCGTGCAGTCCGGGCTCGTCTTGGCGGCGCTCGCCCCCTTCCTGGCCCTGAGCTTCCTGTTGCCGGGGGTGGATCTCAGCGTCCTGATCTTCGTGGTCCTGTACACCCTACTCTTCTCAGCGTGTGTGAGCTGTGTGACCCTTTCGGCTAGCTTCTTGACCGAGAACCGGCTGTTGCGCGTCATCGTGATGGTCTTTCTGGGTGGCTGGCAGTTCGGTCTGGTGAGCGCAGCGGTCCCTGGTGTCTCGGAGTTAGTGGAGAACTCCTCCGAATTGCAAGATCCCGAAGTCCAGGTCATTTTTGCCATCTTCGCCGGCTTGGCCATCTTCATCGCTCTCTTTGCATTTATCGGTGGCACCCTGCGCATCTCGCACCCCGAAGAGAACCGCTCCACCCCACTGCGTGTGTTGATGTTCGGCTTTGCACTCGCGGGACTGGCGTTCACCTTCGTGGGAATGCGGTCCCCGCACGCCGAGGCCGAGGGCTTTGTCCTTGCTTACTTGGCGCTGGGCTTTGCGATGCTGCTCCCTTCGGGAATCTTCGCGGGGGAATCCGAGCGCTTGGGCAGGCGTGTTCAGGTCACGGCTCCCAAGAATGCTCTGGTCGCTCTATTGGTCACGCCATTCATGCCAGGCGGGGGCAACGGCGCCCTGTTCAATGGGCTGATACTCGCTCTCTTTGGTTCGATCATGCTGCTCTTTCCCACCGTACAGCCAGATGCTGATGATCCTTGGGCGGAGCTGTTCATCTTCTGTTTCCTGTGGGGCGTCACCGCCTTCAACCTGCCCACGGCGCTGCTCCAGCGCTGGTCAAACCACATGCCTGTGCGGGTACTCTCCGCCTTCTCTCCTGGTCTTTTCTTTGCTGGGACTGCCTTGGTGCCGGCCTTTATTGGGCTGATGTTCGAAGGCGGAAACTGGGGTCAATTTGAGCACCCCTTCTGCTTTCCGTGGGCCTTTGAGCGCTTGGCCCAAAACGATTCCTTCCAAAAGCCGGTCTGGATTGTCGCTGTGGGGATGTTCGTGATCACCCTTCTGGCCAACCTGAAGCGCGTCCTCCGGGGGCTTGGAGAAGTCCAGCGGGTCTCTAAACTGCGTCGCGAGAATCAGGCCAGGGTGGACGCTTTCGAAAAAGAGGTGCCCGCTGCTTGAGCCAAGCTCCGATTCCGCCCGTTTAGCCGAAGCCTGGCGCATCGCCTTGGCTGCTCCCCGTGTGGGGCAGGAAGGGGGCTCCGCGATGGGCCGAGGTGCGGGATCGAGCACCGAGTTCCAAGACCATCGGAACTACACCCCGGGGGACGACCTACGCAAGCTTGACTGGCGTGCCTTTGCGCGCACGGATCAACTCATGCTCAAGCGCTACAGGGAGGAGGTTCGGCCCACTGTGGAGATCCTGGTCGACGCCAGTCGCTCAATGGCCAGTGAGCCTGGAAAGGCCCAGCTGGCCGTGGATATGGCGGCCCTGATCACCCGGTCCAGTCTGCGTGTGGGGTGGCGCGCTCGCCCCTGGATATTGGACGATACGCCGCGAAGCGTGCCCCTGGAGGCGCTTTTACACGAGGGCGTAGACTGTGGGAGTCGACGCCCTTTGATGGACACCCTGGGGGCCATGTCCAGTCGTACATCTGCAGGCGCGATGGTGGTCTTGATCTCTGACTTTCTTAGTCCACACGAGGCGGAGAGCCTGGTGGGCAACCTGGCCAGGCGGGCAGGGGCGGTCGGGCTTTTGCAAGTGCTGGGCCCCTGGGAAGCCGCGCCCCCTGTTGGTGGCAGCTTTGAGCTGGTCGACGCGGAAGGTGGGGAGCGCATCCAGGTCAACCTGGACTCGGATGCCGTGACCCAGTACAGCCAGCGACTTGGGCGTCTCAGCGATGCCTTGGCCGAGCAGACCCGGCGAGCCGGAGGCAGCTTTGGCCGCGTTGTCGCCCAGGGACCCTTGGAGGGGACCTGCCGCAGCTTGGGGGAGCAAGGCTGGTTGCTCGCGGGCTAATCTACGCTCCTAAGCGCCGCTGTCTGCGCACACGTCTGCACCCTCTGTATCGCTGATCTCGTCGATGAGAAAAACCCAGGCCTCGGTCCACTGCAGATCGCAGTCCGTGTCACCGGAGAATTCCCCAGGCACGGTGCGGGTGCTCCCCACCACGAAGGGGTCCAACCAGGTGTAGCTGCGTGGCTCGCACGCGTCGTAGCGGTTGAGCCACATCAGCAAGTCCTTGCCTTCCCAGTCCAAACCGGCGACGGGGTCGGCCCGGCCGTGAACGTCCAGGTAGGTGCTCCAGAGGTTCAGGCTGTTGTGGACCTGGTCACTGGGCTCGCCCACGTCGTAGAGGGTCTGGCCTTCGGGCCACTCCACTGCTTGGGCGGCGAAGGTGGTGCCAGGGTGGTCCATTAGGCGGCCGCACTCGGTCCCTGACCCAGAGTCCACCGTCTTGTCGTTACAGGCGATGGCGGCCAACAACCAGAACATGGTGCGCTCCTAAAGGCGGGAAGTGATTTGTTGAACCACGTGCTCGCAGCCATGTTGACCGCCACAGTCCGTGGTGTGCAAGCCCTCACTCAGTGCGCCTTGTACGGCCCCGCGGATGCGCTCAGCGGCCTGTTCCTCGCCCAAGTCGTCGAGGAGCCAGATGGCACTCATTAGATTCGGAATGGGGTTGGCGTTGCCGGTGCCGACCAGGCCTGGGGCCTTTCCGTGCGGGTTCTCATAGAGCTTGATGCCCTGGCCCAGGTTGATGGAGCCGCCCACGCTGATGCCGCCGGCCAAGCCCGCCGCTAAGTCGCCGATAATGTCGCCGAAGAGATTGCCGCATAGGAGCACGTCAAAGTCGCTGGGGCAGCGAACCAAGCGCATGCACAGGGCGTCGACGATCACGTCCTCGGACTGCAGGGTGGGGTACTCGGCCAGCACGCGCTGGGCGGTGCGTAGGAACAGGCCGTCGGACTTTTTCATGATGTTGGACTTGTGCACGATGCTGATCGTCTTTCGTCCCTTGGACAGGGCCAGCTCGCAAGCAAAGCGCGCGATGCGCTCGCAGGCGGGCTCGGTGGTCAGCTTGATGGTCTCAAAGACCCCTGGAGCAGTCTCGTGTTCAAAGCCCTTGTAGATGTCCTCGCTGGTCTCTCGGACAACGACCAAGTCGACATCGTTGAATCGCGCGGGCAGGCCCGGCAGGTTCTTCACGTGCCGAACTTGGGCCCAGATGTCTAACTTTTTGCGCAGGTGGATTCCGGCTGGCAAGGCGCCAGCAACCCGGGGCGCTTTGGTGCGATTCTTTAGGATTCGGCCGGTGGACCTAGCGCTCTGGAGCAGCTCTGGAGAGACGATGCCGTCCACGATGGGGTGCAGCTCCCAGGCGATGTCTACGCCGACTGACTCAAGGATTTGCTGGACGGCACGGGTGGTCTCGGGACCGATCCAGTCGCCGGGAATCAGGGTGACTCGGTGGCTCATGTGTGGCTCCTACAGCGCGTCGATCAAGGCATCGGTGAAGGTCTTGGTGTTGGCGTTTCCGCCTAGGTCACCGGTCAAGGTCTCGCCCTTCCCCAGCACATCCCAGATGGCCCGGGTCACCCGGTCCGCGATGGCGCGCTCACCGATGTGCTCGAGCAGCATCACGCCGCTCATTAGGACCGCCAGAGGGTTGGCGATGCCCTTTCCGGCAATGTCTGGCGCCGTTCCATGCACTGCCTCGAAGACCGCGATGCGGTCGCCAACGTTGGCTCCCGGGACCACACCCAGACCACCCACCAAGCCTGCGCACAGGTCGGAGAGGATGTCGCCATAGAGGTTCTGGAGCAGCAGCACATCAAACTGGGTCGGGTCCATCGCCAACGCCATGCTCACGTTGTCGATGGGCATGGTGTCTTGGGAGATGTAGGGGTAGTCTTGGCCGATCTTTTCGAATGCGTCCACAAAGGCGCCGTCGCTCATCGGGTTGACGCTGGTCTTGGCGCAGCAGCTGATCAGCCGCCGTCCCCGGTATCGCATGTACTCAAAGGCCCACTTGGAGATGCGCTCTCCGGCAGCCCGAGTGCTCACCTTCAGGGAGATAATCTGCCCGGGTGCCAGCTCGTGCTCGATGCCGGCGTACAGGTCCTCCGTGTTCTCACGAAGAACCACCAGATCCACGTCTTTGTAGGGGGTGATGATCCCCGGCAGGCTCTTTACAGGACGTAGCCCCGTATAGAGCTCCAGCTCCTTTCGGATGGTGACGTTGGCTGAACGAAATCCCTTGCCCTTTGGGGTTTCCAGTGGCCCTTTCAGGCCGATGCGGTTGGTGCGAAGAGATGCCAGCACGCTGTCGGGGACTGGCACGCCAGTCTCGTCAAAGGCCTTGCGGCCCGCATGCACGGTCTCCCACTCAATCGGTGCCCCTGCCGCTGCTAAGACGCGAACCGTCGCTCCAGTCACCTCTGGGCCGATCCCGTCTCCTGGGATCAGCGTCGCCTTGTACGCCATGCAACTCTCCTACTTCTACTCCGCAGTCTTAACCGCACGCAGGTGCATCCGCGCACCCCTTTCAGGCTGCTTCGGTTAAAGGTCGTCCGCATGAGGTCCCGCACCCCCAAAGAGCGCAACGTGCGCTTCTTCTTCGGCAGCCTACCCATGGTGTTGGCCGGCTTTTTGATCATCAGCCTGATCGTGCTCTTCGTCCTGACCCGTATCGGTGGAGTCGCCGAAGGGGAGCGTGTAGAGATGCGATTTGAGAGCACCTGCGCTGCTGAGTTGGCGCCGGTGATCGAGAATCGTGCGCAAGAGATGGGTCTGGGAGAGCTCCGGGTCGATGTGCAGGGTCAGCAGGTCCGTGTGGTGGCTACGCTGCCCGGACTCGACGATGACCAGACTGCGGTCCCGGCCTTGTTGGCCCAGCCCGGGGTGTTCGAGATCTACCAGGCTGAGACCTTGGAGAGCCTCCCCGAGGGCGACCCGCTGGCTGGCCAGGAAGACATCACAAACGTCTGGTACCAGCTCAGTCTGGAGGGCCACCCTGTGGTCCAGATCGAGCTCCAGCCCAATGCCTTGCTGCGCCTTCAAGGGCGGTCTGCCCCAATTTTACTCTATACCTTGGACAATTTAGTCGTCGAGACGTGGGACTTTGAAGAGGGCCCTGACAAGGACACTGTAGAGCTGCAGCCTGAGCTACTTCGCACCGAAGACGAGGTCCGTCAGGCAGCAGACTGGGTCATCCTGTTGCGCACCGGCCCGACCCCGTGTGCAGCCACCTTGGCCAGCATCACAACCCTGGAATCGGCCTCTTAGACGGCAGCCGAGGTTTCCTAGAGTCATCCACCAACGCAGTTGTCGATGCTTCCAGGACCGCTCAAGCGCGCCCGGTGCAGCGCCATCTCGCTGCGCTGAAGCAAAGCCGGTCCGCCCAGTGTGTCCGCCACACCCACGGTGAAGGTGACGCTGGAGAGCACCTCGTCGTCTTTGTGTGTTTCTGCGAATTCGTGCTGAATGTCGCGAAGGCGACTCTTGGCTTGGTCGACCGTACAGGCCATCAGCAGCAGAGCTAGGGTGGACTTGCCCACGCGGCCTACTGCGTCGGCCTCTCGGATGTTCGACTGGAGGGTGTGTGCCACCAAGCGCAGGATGCGCTGACTGCGGCCTGGACCATTTTCGGCCTGGATGTGTTTCCAGTCGTCCAACTCCAGCAGGCAGGCTGCGTGGGGGGTGCCTGTACGCTTGCTCAATCCAACCTGGCGGTCGGCTACAGCCAGCAGCGCGTTGCGGGACAGCACACCGGTTGCTGGGTCGAAGAGTGCCGCCGATTGTTGACTGATAAGGCGCTCTGCTCGGCCCATGATCTGGCGCGCTGCTGCCTTGGGGGACAGGCCTGACAGCAGCAGATCGGTGGTGGAAATCGAGGCCTGAGGCCCAGTGCCGAACACCGAGACCGACAGCTCGCTCCAGCGCTCGTGGGCGCGGAGTACGGGCACCACGCGGTCTGCGTACTCCGCGTCGATCACCAGCAGGTCGGGCGCGAGCTCTTCTAAGGTGGCGAGCACCGCGTCAGCGTTTTGACGGACATCGACGTGGATCTGCTTGGGATCCAGGCTCGGCCCGATCTTCTCGCCGGCGTGTCCGCCAACCAGAAGTAGGCGCGGCTGCTCGGGCTCCGCTTCTCCGATCTGCTGGCGGATTCGCCAGATCAGGGCAGGAATATCGGTTGGAGCCACTACCCAGCCCGCGGCGCCCGCCTTGATCGCGTGCAGACGGTGCGCCATGTCCGCCCCGCCGGACTGGAAGACGAAGAGGGGCACTGTCGCCAGGCGGTGTTCTTCCTTAAATGCCGCAGCGACTTGGTCCAGACAAAGAAATGGAACGACAACAGCAAAGGGCAGGTCACCCTTTGCGCCGCGTACCAATTCTTCGGTTTCCCCGTAAAAGTCCACCTGGACTGCGCAAGAGCGCGCCCGCATGCGGAGGCGCATGGCTGATGCTTCGTCAGGCTCCAGGATGAGCAGCGGGCGAAAGACGGGCCGAGAGCCGTCCAAGGACCGGCACGCCTCGAGCAGTGCGTCGATCTTGTCCAGTAGCCCGCCGTCGGTCGCGGCGCGTTGGGCACGGTCCGCAGCCTGGGCCACATCGAGCAGCTCCAAGGCCTGGGCGGTGGCCTGGATCCTGGACAGCTCGGCCACCAGGGCTTCCAGCAAGTCCGGATCGGTGGCGGCTTCCCGGGCGAGCCAGGACAATGACGCGACCTGTTGCTCCAACGCCGTAGTGAAGTTGCTCCGCAGACGTCCTAACCCCGACCGATGCACGGCCATATTTCTCCTTGATTCACGATGAGGGTACACCCTGGCAGGTCCAGGGTCCCGGTCCGTGGGATAGGCTGTTTCGTGGTTTTGGAGAGCGCGTGGCGAGAATGCGTGGGCTGGCCGGTTTCTTTGTGCTGTTGTTCGGCTTGCTCTGCGCAGGTGGAGCGGCCGCGGTCTGCCCTGAGGATGTGCTCTGGGTCTCCGCGCTGCGCGCTGTGCTCCTGAGCCTGCCCAGGGCCGCGATGCTTCTCTTTGTGGTCTGGGGCTTGTGGTTTTGGCGGCGAAGCGCCAACAAAATGGGTGGTGTGGTCGCCTTGGGCGCACTGCTTCTCTCGGGCATTCCGCCTCTGTGGCCAGAGAGCAGCGAGGGGCTCTTGCTTGTGTCTGCCAACGTCCAAGCCTACGCGGAGGAGCAAGAAGAGTTGGAACGGGCCCTGGGTGAGCTGGGCGCCGATGTGCTCATCACCCACGAGAAGCGCGGGGAGCGGATTCCGGGCATGGCCCGCGTGGCGGACAACTACGAGAAGGACTTGCCCAAGCCCAGCCATGGGGAGGCGGTCTACTGCGCACGTGGGCGTTTTTGTGTTGCCGAGATCACAGAGGAATACGGCGCAGATGGCTGCGCAATGCCCGTTGCACTGGTCCGGGTCGAGGCCAGCATGTGCGTCGTTGGAATCCACGCTCCGCCGCCCATTCCCATCTGCTCCAGCGGCATGACGCCCTATCTGGAAGAGGTGGCCTCGCATTTGGCAGATGGGCGCATGGCGCGCGAGTGGGGCCCCTGCAAGAAGGACGATCCGGTCGTGGTCACCGGAGATCTAAACTACGTCCCTGGATCCAGGGCCTGGCGCAAGCTTATTGATACGGGACTGCGTGATCCGGCAGTGATCCAAGGAATCTGGGCCAACAGCTGGCCAGCGGGTGGCGGCTGGCCAATGGCGCCGTTCTTTAGGCTGGACCACATCCTGGTGGGGGACTTGAATGCGCACAGCTTGCGCTATTTCATGCTGCCCGGGGCAGATCATCGAGCGCTGCGGATTCGGGTGGAGTTGAGGGACTAACGACTGCAGCCTGAGAACTTCAGGACCTGGACGCACTGACTTTGCCGCCGAAACCTTGTGTACGCTCCCGGTCAGGCAGCCGGGCATACAGTAGGGGGTAGTTTTCCCACCTAAAAGTCAGGGTCAACCTCGATCAAGTTGAACACGAACTGCAGGTTGTCTCGATTGCTCAGCTTCCCTGTGTCGTCGGCAAAGCGGTGATCGCCGATCAGCACCACATCGCCTCCCCAGCCACCCCGCCATGCAGCGCTGTAGACGTCTCGGGTCTCATAGAGCACGGCGTCGGCGCCGCCGGTCTCGACCATGCACGGTGTGGACAGGAGCACGCCCTCGCTGATGTTTTTGCTCATTTGCAAGCCACTGGCCACATCCGTAAGAACAGGGGCTGTGGCAAGCTCACCGGTCAGACGCATGGGGGCCCCCAGGTCCTCGAGAAGGGTTTGGATGGCGCGGCTCTCGCAGTTGTTCTGTCCAGCCAGGATCACCAGTCGAGTGCCCGCGTCCAGACCCGCTTGCACGTCGGCAACGGCGTTGGCGCCCAGGACCACGTCCTCCTGCTCACCTGGAGAGATCATAAAGACGGTTCGGAACTGAGTCAGATCTCCCAGCGAGTTGCGCTCTTCGACTGCAAAGCCGTACTGGCCGGTGATCGCTTCTGCTACGTCGCTCCATCCGCCATTGCCGCTCTGGTCCCCGCTGACCCCTCCGTGGCCCTGGTAGACCAACACCGACTCGGTGGTGGGGTAGGTGATCTGGGTGGGCTCGGTATCTACAACCGAGTCTCCTGATTCGCCTTTGAAGCAAGCCAGGGTCAACAGCATCAACATTTTGCGCTACTCCTTGGCCAACACCTTGCCTTGTTGGCCATGACCTGTCACCTGGGATTGCACGATGCAGCTCTCCAAGATTCTCTCCGCCGTCGGCTCGCCGGTTCCCGCCCGCCTGCCCGCCTTTCTCGCTTTAATCGCCGGTATTGAAGACGCCGAGCTGTTGGATCCCCGCGCCCGCGGCGGCCTGCACCCGCTGGTCATCCCGGTGGCCAGAACGAATGAGGGGATCACCATCGGTCTGCTTCGATGGCCCACAGCCACAGACAACTTTCCGCTTCCAGTGGTTCGAGTAGGAAGCGTGGGCATGAGCCTGTGGGCGGCGTCCATCGACCAGTTGCTCCACAGCGAGCTGGCCACCCGGGATGCCGAGGGCGAAGACTTGGCGGGTTTAGCGGCTGCTGCCAACCGAAAGGAGCTGCTCTATAGCGCTGGAGATCTGGCGGAGTCCGGTCTGCCACTCAAGGCTTATCTGTTGCTGCGCGTTGGAGGGCTTCCGCAGCTCTATGAAGAGCTCGCTCTCAAACACAACGCCAAGGGCGACCACACGAGCGCCGCGGTAACCGCGGAGCGTGCCGGGGTGGCCTCGAAGGGGTGGGGACGTCCTCAGGCGTTCTTGAGCCGTCTGTTGGAAGAGCAGGGCATGCCGGACTCAGGCAGAGAGGCCGCCCGAGCCGCTCTCTCCTTGCCCATCTGGACACTGGGGGCACCTTTTGAGGAGATCGCGCTGCGGGCTGGCTGGAAAGCACCGATCACCGCACAGCCCTACCGCACCTTGGCCGAGCTGCCCGACAAGCCGATTTTGGACCGGGCGGCCCACTGGATGGATGTGTGCGCGATCGAAGGTGGGGACTGGGACAGCATTCGTCCCAAGTTGGCTGAGCTCTACCGCGAGGCAGGCCTGCCTCAGATAGCGGCCTTTGTGGGTGGCTGAAGCGCCCGATAGCAGTGGCGGGCTCCTTCCTTTCAGGAATGGGGACGCTGGTCCATGACCTGGCCCTGAAGGAGAACAATTACACCGCGGTCTCACCGACCTTGGGAACGCTGTTGGGGAGCATGGGGCGTATGGCCACGGCCCCGACGCCTCTTTTCTCTTCGAGAGGTCAACGCCCTTGTGCTGCTCCCAAAGAGAGGAGCAGCCTGCACGAAGAGGCCCCAGCCGGTGTGCAGTCGAAGCGAAAAGCCAGACACGTAAATCGATGGTGCCCAGGTCGACGCCAATCCGGTCGAAGCCTTGCGGGCAATGGGCTATGTCGAGTGGCTAACCCCATTCATTCGGGTGGCTAACGTGCGCTCAAAGCTGATTCTTCCTGCTTTTTTTCTCACAGTGGCCTTGAGCTTGGCCTGTGGCGGCGGCGACACGAGCACCCTCTCCGAGGGGGAAGGCCTCTCCCAGGCGACGACCAGTCCACCCGCATCTGAGCTGATGGGTGCCAACGCTTTCGGTGAGCCGCTCGGCAAGTGGGCCGACCCGCAGGCCCAAGTCAAGGCGCGCTTGACCACTTTGGGCTGGTCGGTGGACAGCTGCGAGAGGGGCCAGGACGGCGGCGGTGTCTACCACAACTGCAGCGCCAACAAGGGTGACCAGTGGGCTGATGTGGACATTTCCGATCTGGGAGACGAGAAGAGTGCGAAGTGGCTGGCCGAGGACAACCCCTCGGCGCTGCGCGACGGCAAGCGTGTTCTCGAAGTCACTGTCTTTGACGGCGCAGCGGGTCAGGCCATTGGAGAGTTGATTCTGACCCCCGGCCAGAAGCTAAACAGCGTCGACATCAACGCTGCATCCAAGACCCTGGAAGGCAAGGGCTGGTCCATTGAAGAGAGGAGTAACAGCAGCTCCGGTGGCTACACCAGCTTGGAGCTGATCGGCGTACAGGGTGGCGACGTGCTGGTCTTTGAGATCGACATTGCGGACGGCGAGAAGCTGAGCCGCGACGATCGCAAAATCGACGAAGGCATGTTCCTTGTCGAGCAGGGCGACGCGTCTTTCTTGACCGTCGTGGTCCTGGACGAGGCCCAGGGCACCACGCTGCTCAAGAGCTTGCTCGGGAACTGATGGGTTTGGGGTGCGCCACATCGGAGCACCCCACCCAGACCCAGGCTCAGGTGTCGGTGGGCTTGGCCAACAGGGCCTTGGGCTCCACACCGTCATCTTCCACGGGGGCAGGGATGCGGTCGAATATGATGGCGTCCCGCTCGGGGTCAAAGTCCACGACTACGGTGTCCCCGGGGTGGTATCCCCCCTTCATGATGGCCTTGGCCATGGGGTTGAGCAGGTAGCTCTGGATGGCCCGCTTCAGGGGACGGGCACCGTAGAGCTCGTCAAAGCCGGCCTCTGCCAGAGCAGTGGCTGCAGTTTCGGAGAGGTTTACCTCGAGCTCACGCTGCTTGACCAGCTTGCTCACGCGCTTCATCTGGATGCTGAGGATCAGCTCCATGTCCTCGCGCTTTAGGCGGTCAAAGACGATGATGTCGTCGATGCGGTTGAGAAATTCGGGTCGGAAGGAGGACTGGAGCTCCTTCAACACGGCTGCCTTGCCCTTGGAGAAGTCGTCGCGGTGCTCAAAGAGGTGCCGGGCACCCACGTTCGAGGTCATGATCAGCACGACATTCTTAAAGTCGACGGTGCGGCCCTTGGAGTCGGTCAGGCGACCGTCATCCAGTACTTGAAGCAGGGTATTCAGCACGTCCGGGTGGGCTTTCTCGATCTCGTCGAGGAGCACCACAGCGTAGGGACGTCGGCGCACAGCTTCGGTCAACTGGCCACCTTCGTCGTAGCCAACGTAGCCGGGAGGGGCTCCGATCAAGCGAGCCACGGAGTGCTTCTCCATGTACTCGGACATGTCAATGCGCACGATGCTCTGCTCGTCGTCGAAGAGGAACTCCGCCAGTGCGCGGGCCAGCTCGGTCTTTCCGACACCGGTTGGTCCCAGAAAGATGAAGCTTCCGATGGGGCGTTCGGGGTCTTGCAAACCCGCTCGAGCGCGTCGGACTGCGTCGGCTACGGCCACGATGGCATCGTGTTGTCCGACCACCCGCCTGTGCAGGTTCTCCTCCATCTTGAGCAGCTTCTCCTGCTCCCCTTGCTTGAGCTTGGTCACCGGCACGCCGGTCCACTTGCTCACCACATAGGCGATGTCGTCGTCGGTGACGTGCTCACGCAGGATACCGCCGTCCTCGGCCTGGAGTTGGTCCATCAGGTTCTGGGCTTTGGCGATGCTCTCCTGAGCCTGAGGCAGGTCGCCGTACTGAATGCGGCTGGCGGTCTCGTAGTCGCCGGCGCGGGTGGCGGCGTCCAAACGGAACTGCAGCTGCTCTGCCTTCTCTTTGAAGGTCTGGATGGTGTCGAGCGCGTCTCGCTCCGCCTGCCACTTGGCGGTCTGACCGTGGCAGTCCTCCTCCAGGTTGGCGATCTCGTCTTGGAGCTTGGCCGCACGGTCCTGCGCGTTCTTGTCCTCCTCGTGAGAGACAGCAGTCAGCTCGATCTTCTTGCCTGCGATGGTGCGCTGCAGAATGTCGATGGCGGTGGGGACCGTCTCGATCTCCATCTTTAGGCGCGAGGCTGCCTCGTCTATCAGGTCGATGGCCTTGTCGGGAAGCTGGCGGTCGGCGATGTAGCGGTCGGAAAGCCTGGCAGCTGCAACCACAGCGTCATCGGTGATCTTGATGCCGTGATGGACCTCGTATTTGTCTTTGATGCCACGAAGGATCTGGATGGTCTGGTCGACCGATGGCTCGCGGACCATGACGGGCTGGAAGCGCCGCTCCAGAGCCTTGTCTTTCTCCAAGTGCTGGCGGTACTCATCCAGGGTCGTCGCGCCAACGCAGCGCAGGTCGCCACGTGCCAATGCGGGCTTGAGCATGTTGCCTGCGTCCATCGAGCCTTCGGCCTTGCCGGCGCCGACCATCGTGTGGAGCTCATCGATGAAGAGGATGATGGTGCCGTTGGAGTCCTCGATCTCGGTAAGCACCGACTTGAGCCGCTCCTCGAATTCGCCGCGGTACTTGGCTCCGGCCAGAAGAGCGGCCAGGTCCAGGGAGAGGACCTTTTTGTCCTGTAGGGACTCGGGCACATCCCCGGTTGCAATTCGCTGGGCGATGCCCTCGATAATGGCCGTTTTTCCTACGCCAGGCTCTCCGATCAGCACTGGGTTGTTTTTGGAGCGGCGAGAGAGCACCTGCAGGGTGCGGCGAATCTCCTCGTCTCGGCCAATGACCGGGTCCAGCTTTCCGTCTCGGGCTTGCTGGGTCATGTCCTTGGTGTATTTATCCAATGCCTCGTAGCTGTCCTCAGCGTCTTTGCCGGAGACGTTCTGGCCGCCACGCAGGGCCTCGATAGCGGAGATGACACGGTCTTCGGTGACCCCGTACTCCTTGAGCATCGCTTGGGTCTTACTCTTGTTTCGAATGATTCCCACCAGCAGCATCTCGCTCGCCACGTGGGTGTCTTTGTAGCGGCGCGACACTTTTTCGGCGTCGTCCAGAGCATTCTGAAGCGGTCGGCTCACCTTGGCGCTGTCTTGGCCACTGACCTTGGAGACCTCGTTGATGATCTGGGCGCATCGTTCTTTGGTTAGTTCAACATCTGCGCCAACCCGCCGCAGGAGGTTTGGAACCACGCCTCCCTCTTGGACCAGGAGTGCCACCAAGAGATGGGCTGGGCGTACCTCTGGATTGCCCATGCGACCGGCGATGCGCTGGGACTCTGCGATGGCCTCGACAGCCTTGACAGTGAACTTCTCGAAAGACATGGAATCTGTTCCTCGTGTGCTGAGGGGGCCCTGTGCGAGCCTTTGTTCATGCGCAGATGGTAGTCACGCGGCCGGCCATGGGAAACCGGGCCACACCTTCCGCCCGCTTGAAGGGGGACCCATGGCCCCGCTTATCGCTAGGATCGTTGGTTCAGGCACCCTCTTGCCGAATCGGGGGTCCCAGGTCATATGCGGGGCATGCTGATCCTCTGCGCTGCCCTTTCCTTGGCCGCTCCTCCCGTCGAACTCCCCGCCGAGCTCCATGAAAGCTGGTCCGCTGGCGAGGACGCTGGCGTTCTGCGTGCGCGTCAAGATGTGCGCCGCTATCGGGCGGGTGCGGCCGGTGTTCTGGCCGGAGGTGCCTCAGCAGGCGCTGGTTTGGCGCTTGGGGGCGTGCCGAGAGTGGACAGCCCCGGGTGCGCAGCCTTGGGGTGCGGATCTGTAGGCTTGGCCAGTGCCCTTTGGGCCTGGAGCTTGGTCAAGGCAGGTCCGGTCCCCGACTTGGTCGCCGATGCCGATCAGGGGTGGGATGCGGGGGTTTATCAAGCGGGCTTTGACGCCGCCTACAACGAGGAACTGCTCACCCAGCGCCGCAAGTGGAGCCTGCTCGCAGGGGGCGGAAGCATCCTGGCAGTGAGTGGAGCTTGGTGGCTTGGCTCGCGCGCCCTGGGCTTAGGCGGATAGGGTAGGGGCGGAGGCTCCATGCTGCTGCTTTTGACCACTCTGGCCCTGGCCCAGGACCCTGCTCCAGAAGGCGAGACTCAGTCAACGCCGGTTTCTGAGACAGAGACGAGCGTGCCAAGCGAAGGATTGACCCCTGTGGTCAAGGTCGTTGCTCCAAAAGCAGTGGGTACCTACAAGCAGGGATACGATGCGGGTCGTGTGGCCGCCGAAGAGTTTGTGGACTGGCTGCAGCCTGCGGTGGCTGGCGCAGGAGTCGGCGCGGGTGCAGCGGGAGTGGGTGTGGTCTGTGGAGGTGTGGTTTGCGGTGCCCCGGCGGTGCTCGGTGGCGCGGGCTACCAGACCTACAAGACCCGAAAGGATGTGCCGGCCCCCCCTCCCGGCGAATGGCAGCAGCGGAGCGCAGAGTTTCAGACTGGATTCATCCAGGGATTCCAAGCACGGGCCAATCAAAAGCGTACCCGTTGGGCGCTGGCGGGTGGAGCAACGGGGGCCGTGGTCGGAGCAGGTGTTGGTCTGGTCGTCGTTGCGGTGCTCTACGACCGCCAAGGACGCGACTTCATTTAGAAGAGGGGCACGCCTGTTGATGTAGAAGCCTACTTTTAGTGGGTTTCTTTTTTTATATGTATTTCAAGTACTTGGAGTACGGCACATGAAGGTTTAGGTAATTATAGGTTGACGCGTCAAGACAACCATGTGACCAATCGAGCATGTTGATGCTGTTCTTGACGCTGTTGGCCTGTCATGGTGTGGATCTCTTGGGTGCGATGTCACACTCGGAAGGGCCGTATATGGAGGGTATGTGGGAAGCACGCGCTCTGACTCTTCAGGCAGGTCTTGCCGAGGCGGAGGCGCTTCACGGGGCAGGCCAGGCCAATGCAGCCAAGCGGATGGTGCGGGATGTCTACCAGGGAAGCTTTGAACCCGAGCTCGAAGTTTTGGTGCGCGAGCAGGGTAGTCGGGCCTTGGCGGCGGAGCTGGAATATAGCTTTGGGTTGCTGGAGCGGGCCATGGGCCAGGGCGACGCTGAGCGTGTGACCAGCCTGCGCTCTGAGATCGAAGCCGGCGTGTTCGCTCAGGCCCAAGACTTTGATACCCGGAAGCTTGTGCTGCGCTAGCGACGGTCAGTCCGTAGCACCCGGCTGGTGGGACCCAGTTCCGCACCGGCAGACGCCCATTCTCCATGCCTTCATCACGGCCCTTGACAGGCTCACTCGTCTGCAGCGGCTTGAACCTGCTTGTTGGTCACAGGCTCCTCCTGGCTTGAGCGCGTTAGGGGGAGATACCTCATCAATCGCGGAGGTTGCCATGCCCCAGTGGGCCACAGATCTGGGTGCCGAGCTCGTTGGACGCGCCGACCAGACCGCCATTGGCTTTCGCGGAGTTCTGGGCCTCCTGGGCACGGGCCTGACCTTCATGGGTGGCCGCCTCTACAAACTGAGCATTCTGGTCCCAGGCATTGTGCTGGGTCTCTTCATCGGTACCCTGTTGCCCACGGACATAGATGCAGCCATTCGTGCGGTCTTGGCCGTGATTCTGGCAGGATTGGGGGCCTTGATCTGCCGCTTCGTGGAGCGGGCCGCTATCTCGGTGTTTGGGGCTGTGCTCGCAGGCGGATTGAGCTATACCGTGTGGCCAGTATTCGAGGGTCAAGCTGCGCCTTGGTATGTTCCAGCACTCGCTGCCGCGGTGGGGTTGTTGCTCTTTCCCAAGCTCTTCCACGCCCTGCTCCGCCCCTTGACCGCTCTCCTTGGCGGCATGCTCGTCGCCATCTCGCTGGGCTACCCCGGCAATCCCTTGGTCATTGGCGGTGTGGCGGCGCTGGGCATGATCGTCCAGTTCTCTCTTCAAGCCAAGAAGGACGAGAAGTGATCTTGGCCTGGGCCATCGGCTGCGCGCCATCGGCCATGTTGGGCACGCCGCTGCCGCTGGCGATGGCTCCAAACGGCATGGGCACCCCGGCCGAGGTCAGTGTGGCCCTCACGGGCACCGGCCCTGTCGCCGAGCCCCAAGAAGGTGGCTGCATCCTCCTCGGAGGCTGCGAAGGGCTCAGCGGTCAGATCTCGGCCCGCTTCACTTGGCGAGAGCGCGTTGATTTGGGGGGGGTCGCTTTCGCTGGAAACACCAGTGGTCTGGGGGCCGGCGTCTATGGGCGCTTTTGGTACGTGGACAATTCGCGCTTTCGCCTGGGCGGTGAGCTGCAGGCTGGGTTCGCCTGGGTGGCGGCTGGTGTACCCATCGCCGGCATGGTGCACGAGCGCGTCTGGATCACTGCAAACCCCAGCATCGGCCTGCGCAGTCTGAGCGTCATGCGCGTTCCAATGGGGGTGGCCATCCGTCTCGGTGAACGCACCTGGCTAAGTGCCGAGATGGCTGTGGGTTGGGACCCTTGGCGGGTTTTCCAAGACCCCGAGGCTGTGCAGCTACAGGGCTCAGCAGGCGTCAGTCGCCGCTTCTAAGCAAGCCCTGATGCTCACGGCCTGTACCTGGATTACTCTCGCTCCCCCCATGCCCAAGCCTCTGCCAAGTCTTTGACCAAACGGCGCTCCTGCCGCGGGGCACTCAGGTAGCGCAGCACCCCCAAGAGCGGGCGTCTGGCCTGGTCGTCGGGAAGCTCCTCCGAGAGGCGCAGGGCGGCCAAGGCAGCGTGGGTCCTGTGAGCGGACTGCAGCGGCAGGGCGGTCTGTCCATCGAGACCCAGCTGCATCACGGCACCACGCAGGGCCGGCATGTTGAGCTGTTTACCGATTGCGAGTGCTCGGACAGAGTCCCGCAGAGCGGCCGCATGGAGAAGGGCGGACACATCTCCCTGGGCAGGCTCTTCTAAGCCCGCCGGCTCTCCATCTAATGTGCAGAGTTCTGCTACGCGCCAGACCCCAAAGAGCAGCAGGCGAACCACCCGCGCGTCGTGCCAGCGAGACACCAGGTCTTGAAGGGCTTGGGCGTGAGTTAAGACCTGGGCCAGCTCCATCCAGCCTTGGGGTACGCCGGGATCAAAGTCGAGTCGCAGATCGGCGCGCAGGAGGCGCTCAGTCGCACCCAAGGCCAAGATCTCTGCCAAGTCCGGCAGAGGAACGCCACCCTGAATGGCTTTGAGCCACTCTGCGAAGCAGTGCTCAGGGCCCGTCTCCACCAGCGCGCGTAGCAGCCCGCTTCGGTCGAACCATGCTGGTGCGCCTTTGATCGACGCTCGGTGTAGGGCGGCCAGATCCAAGGGGTCCAGACGTTGTCGCAGAGGCAGCCATTCCGGCTGCGCCTCCCAGCGCTCGGCCTGTGCCAGCTGCAGACCCAACCCAGCCAGAACCTGCGCGGCTTGGATCGGACTGGCCCTCGAGCACTCCAGGAGATCAAAAACGCGGCTCACCTGAATCAGCCCCTGACCCAAGTCCAGAAAATGATCCGAGCACAGGCCCAGCAGCGCCCCCTCGATGTCGGCCCGGTTCCATCCAGAGAGTGCCGCGCCAGCCAACAGGGCTGCAAGGTCCTGGGCCTCGCCCTGCTCCGCAGCGGTGTGTAAGCGCGCGTCGAACGGGGACAGCTCACCGGCTGCACAAGGCGCTGGAAGGTCAGCTTGAGGGGGCAGCGAGAGCAGTAACTCCAAGGGACCCATCGCGATTTGCGCCAGGGCTGGTCCCCTTTTTGCACGGCTCAGGTGCATCGCGTCCGCTGCCAAGGCCACCACGCCCGCGTTTTGCATCGCCAAGCGCAAGAGCAGTTCAGCCGTCGGGTGACCGTCTTGTACCCAAAGGACAAGAGCTCGAACACTACTTGTGTGATCCTGAAGGCGCAGCGCGAACGCCAAGCCCTCCCAGAGTGCCTCGACGTTTTCCCGTTCGGGGACCATGGCTTGTGCTCGGCCGTCTCTTACTCGGGTCTCTAACAGGGGCAAACGACGGTTCAAAGCACCTGGACGGCCTTCTCGCGCCAGAACAATAGCGCCCGTTAAAAGCATCAGCTGCAGGTCTCGCCCGCCAGGAACGGGCGCCCACACGCCGACCGTCAGGGAGCTCAAGGGGATGGGGTGCGACCACGGCATGCTGCTTGGCTTATCCACCCTTGCGTTGCACCTCCAGGGCTTCTTCGGCTTGTGTGCTCCCAGCCCGCATTGCTTTATGTCCCAGCATCAGGCGGTCCAGGGGGAAGGGGGGACGAAGCGCCTCCGCACGGCGACCCACGTCCAGAAGGGACTGGCTCAGGCGCGTCCGAGCCCTTGCCTTTTCCCCCTAAGCGGGGCGAATCCAGGTCGGGCGGGCGGACACAAGGCTTGTGTCAGGCGCCGCTCACGCTATGGTGGGCGTGTACCAAGACCCGCTGGGCTGATCACCCTCCGGGCATCGCTCTTCTAAGGTTTCGTCATGCGCCGTTTCACAGTCCTCCTGCCCTCCTTGACAATGGGCTTGCTCGCCCTGCCTTCAACCGCTCAGGCGGCCGGTCAAATGTCGAGCTCTGCGGGGTTCTGGTACGTCGATCATGGGGACTGTGGAACGTGGGTCAATCCGGACACCGGTGATGGATTTCAGATCACCGATCCATACAGTTATTCGACCTCGCCTGGTGTGGGGGACATCGACCTGACCTACGCCGATCAGCAGTTCATGCAGATCACGATGGAGTTCGACCAGTCCAGCACCTCTTACTTTTACGAAGCCAACGACGCGGATGGCGTCTGCGACTGGACTGTGGATACGGAGTCATACGGTGGGGCCGATGCGCTGCACGTCTTCCGTATCGGTGACTTGCTCATTACCCGCTACACCTATGTGAATGCGACGGTCGCTCGCACCAGCGGCGGGACGACCATCGACTACGCGATGATGACCCGTGTCTGGTACGAGGTGTACAACATCGGTACCGCCGACATCAGCGACTTTCGCATGATGCACGGCATCAATCCGGAGCCGGACTACGACACTTACGGTACCAATACCTCCATCAACGATGTCGAGGACCTGGACACCAGTGACAGCTTGGATGACTGGGCGGGTGCCACCGGCAGCTCCGGCGCCACCATGGGGATTGCACCCTGTGACCCCAGTAACGGACTGTTGGGCTTTGGCAGCAACGACACCGACGCGGACACCGTTTGGTCTGACCCGGGCGGTTCGACCAGCGATGCATCCGTGCATTACACATACGAGTCGACCACCATCGCTGCGGGAGACGCTGTCAGCTACGGCTTCTACGTCGGCGTGGGCACCTCGGAGGACATCACGTCGCTGTACACGAGCTACGCGGCCAGCGGTGCTCTGAGCATCGGCGATGTCTGCTCGGACTGTGACGACGACGGAGACGGATTCTCGGACTCGGTCTGCTACGGCAGCGACTGTGACGACAACGACGCTACGATCAACCCGGCCGCGTCGGAGATTTGGTACGACGGCACCGATCAGGACTGCGACGGCGAGAGTGATTACGACGCGGATGCAGATGGCTTTGACTCCGACGCATACGGCGGCAGCGACTGCGACGACACCGACGCTGCAGTAAACGTCACCGCGACCGAGGTCTGGTACGACGGCGTAGACCAGGACTGTGACGGCGCCAGCGACTACGACGCGGACGAGGACGGCGAGGACTCCAGTGCGTATGGTGGAGACGACTGCGACGACACCCTGAGCTACGTGAACTCCTCGGCCAGTGAGACTTGGTACGACGGTGTGGACCAGGACTGCGACGGTGCCAGTGACTATGACGCAGATGGGGATGGCGAGGACTTTGACGCCTTTGGTGGGAGCGACTGCGATGACACCGACGCGAGTATTTCATCCTCGGCCACGGAGACCTGGTACGACGGCATCGACACCGACTGTGATGGGTTGAGCGACTATGACGCGGATGGGGATGGAGAGGACAGCAGCGATTACGGTGGCGATGACTGTGACGACACCGACAGCACGATCAACACGGGCGCAACGGAGATCGACGGCAACGGCATCGACGAGGACTGTGATGGATACGACGGCGGCGTGGACAGCGACGGCGACGGTCTGGACGACGACGACGAGATCAGCATCTACGGGACGGATCCCGACGAAGCTGACACAGACGGCGACGGCTTGAGCGACGGTGAAGAAATCAACACATACGGTACAGATCCACTGGACGAAGATACCGACGGCGAAGGGCTAAGCGACGGGGAAGAGGTGTTGACCTATGGCACCGACCCCAACGATAAAAACAGCGACGACGATGGCCTGAATGACTACCGCGAGGTGACCGAGACTGGCACCGACCCCAACCTGGCGGACACGGACGGCGATGGTCTGAGAGATGGCGACGAGGTCAAGCTTTACGGCACCGATCCCAACCTGGCTGACACGGATGGGGATGGCCTGAGCGATGGGGACGAGATCAACATCTATGGGACGGACCCCTTGGTCGCAGACAGCGATGGAGATGGGCTAAGCGACGGGGACGAGGTGTTGACCTACGGCACCGATCCCAACCTGAGTGATACGGACGGTGAGGGCCTCTCGGACTACGAAGAGGTCATCGAACTCGGCACGGACCCCTTGCTCCAAGATACCGACGGCGACGGCTGTGACGACTACGAAGAGGTCGCCGTCACCGGCTCGGATCCTACCCTGGTGGATACGGATGGCGATGGCTTAGACGACTGCGAGGAAGCGACCCTGGGCACCGATCCCACCCGAGCAGACTCGGACGGTGACGGTCTGAGCGACGGAGAAGAGGTCAACAGTTTTGGTTCAGACCCCAATGATTCCGACACGGACAATGATGGCTTGGACGACGCCCGCGAGCAGGAGGCCGGCACCGACCCTGAAGTGGCAGATACAGACGGGGACGGACTGAGCGACGGAGAGGAGGTCGACTCCGTTGGCACGGATCCCTTGGATTCTGATACCGATTCCGATGGCCTGGAGGACGGAGAGGAGCTGGATGACTACGGCTCAGACCCCTTCGACTCTGACACAGATGACGACGGCCTGACGGACTCTGAAGAGGTCAACTCTACCGGTACAGATCCCGCTGATTCGGACAGTGATGACGACGGTATTGATGATGGAACCGAAGTCGAGGTTGACGGCACCGATCCCCTCGTCTCAGACATCGGCCCTGGTGAAACCGACACCGATGGTGACGGGCTGAGTGACGACGAAGAGAATGCTCTGGGCACGGACCCAAGCGTGGCCGACACGGACGGCGATGGCCTGAGCGATGGAGAGGAGGTCAACTCCTATGGCACGGACCCCGTTGACCCAGACTCGGACAACGACGGTCTGAGCGATGGGGAAGAGGTAAACTCTTACGGCACGGACCCCAACAACGCGGACAGTGACGGGGACCGCCTAAGCGACGCGGAGGAAATCGACTCTTACGGTACTGACCCCAACGACGCGGACAGTGACGGTGATGGCATCCCGGATGGAGCGGAGGTGGACACCTACTCCACCGACCCCAACAGCGCCGACAGCGACGGAGATGGCCTGGACGACGGCGTTGAGGTCTACTCTACGGATACCGATCCAAACGCTGCGGACAGCGACATGGATGGCCTCAGTGACAGCGAAGAGGTCAATACCACCGGCACAGACCCCAATGACCCGGATAGCGACAATGGCGGCGCGAGTGATGGCGTAGAGGACGCCGCGGGTACCGACAGTGGTCTGCCTCGTGATGATGTTGACCAGGGAACCGATTCTGATGGGGACGGGCTGAGCGATCTGGAGGAGGCTGCCTTGGGCACCGACCCCAACAACAGCGACACGGATGGCGACGGGCTGAACGATGGGGACGAGGTTGAAGTGTATGGGTCTGACCCCACCCTGACTGACACGGATGGTGACGGCCTGGACGACTACACGGAAGTCATGGATACCAATACCGACCCGGCGGATTCCGACTCTGATAACGACGCCCTGAGTGACGGGGAGGAGTTGGTTGAGGGGACGGATCCAAATGTCGCGGACAGCGACGGCGACGGCTTGGGCGATGGAGCCGAAGTCGATACATGGGAGACGGACCCACTGGACCAGGACAGTGACGACGATGGACTGACGGATGGCCAAGAAGCCGACGGAACGGACACCGACCCCAACGACGCAGACACCGATGATGGTGGACGAAGTGATGGGGACGAGGTCAACACGGACGGCACGGACCCTCTTGACCCCTCTGATGACCTGATGGACACGGATGGTGATGGCCTGACGGACTACGCCGAGGAGAACATCCACGGTACGGACCCGCTGGATTCAGACACCGATGACGATGGGCTGAGTGACGGAGAGGAAGTGCTGGAGACTGGCACCGACCCCTTGGACGCGGACACCGACGACGGTGGCGTGAACGACGGTGAGGAGCTGGACCGCGGTAGCGACCCCTTCGACCCAAGTGACGACTTTCCTGACACCGGCGAGACGAGTGACACGCTGGATACGGGGGTTGTAGACACGATGTACAAGGGCGGCGGTGGCTGCAGCTGCAGCACCGCTCCGGAGTCTAAGAGCGTGCCTGCCCTGGCCGGAATCTTCGGTCTACTGGGCGGCTTGCTGGTTTTGCGCAGGCGGAGCTGACGCGGTTGGTGTCGGCCGCTCAAAGTAGACCCAGCGACTGGAGACAATGAAGTGTCTGTTCACTCGGGTGACGAGTGCTTACACGTCATTGGTGAGGCTACCCGGCTGCGATAGCCAGCGGTCCAAGGCCGCGTGTAGGTCATCTGACGCGATAGGCTTAGACAGATAATCGTCCATACCAGACTCGATACAGCGCTCCCTGTCCCCGTGCATGGCGTTCGCAGTTAGAGCGACAATAGGGGTCTGGCATCCATGGTCCCTGCGCAGCCTTTGGGTCGCCTCAAAACCGTCGACAACGGGCATGCTACAGTCCATTAATATAAGATCGTAGCGAGTTTCGGACGCTGCTTTTACCGCCTCAGCGCCGTTATGAACGATGACCGGCTTGATTCCGACGCGCTCCAACATGCGTTTCACGACAAGCTGGTTGACCATGTTGTCTTCTACAACGAGCACGCGACCGCTAAACGATAAGTTGCGCGCGTCAGTTGCGACCGCTTGGGGCTGTTCTTGGCCCACTGGGTGTACCAACTCAAAAGAGAAGGTACTTCCCTGGCCCAAGGTACTTTCAACAGAAATGACTGAGTCCATAAGGGTCAGTAGGCTCTGACTAATGGACAGCCCCAGCCCGCTGCCGCCGAACTCGCGCGCCGTGCTGCTGTCCGCCTGCGAGAAGCTAGTGAACAGGGTGTCGAGCTGTTCCGGAGCAATCCCGACTCCGGTATCTTTGACAGTGATGCGGAAATGGCACTCCTCGCCAAGCTCAATCACGTCAAAGCGCAGGCTTACCGTACCCTTATGGGTAAACTTCAGAGCGTTTGATAGAAGGTTTAGAAGCACCTGTCTCAGTCGAAAGGAGTCCCCAATCAGCACCGCTGGGAGGGGCGGTGAGTCCAAGTTTAGGACAAGCCCCTTGGCCTCAATCTGTGGTCGGAGCAGCATGGTGACGCTGTCCAAGAGTTTTTGAGGAGAGTAGTTGTGGGGTGCCAACTCGAGCTTGTCCGACTCGAGTCTGGAATAGTCCAATATGTCGTTGATGATTCCCAGCAGCGCTTGACCGCTATACCGAACGGTATTCAACATCGATTTCTGGTCGGCGTCGATATTTGTGTCTAAAAGTAGGTCCACCAGCCCCAGTACACCGTTCATGGGGGTTCGGATTTCGTGACTCATGTTGGCCAGGAAGGTGCCTTTGGCCCTTGCAGCGGCTTTGGCTCTTAGCAGCGCCACTTCTAAGCTCTCGGTCTTCGCGGCCACCTGGTCCTCGAGCATGTCATTTGACCGTTCCAAGTCCTGGGCTTGCCGCTCTAATGAGTCTGCCATTTGGCTAAGGGAGTGAGTCAGGCTTATCACCTCATTGCGGGTGGTGGTTGGCACGTTGGTGTTCAGAAGCGACCGGCCAATGCTCCATTCACCGCGGCTTAAATGTCGCGCCGCCTCTTGGAGTTTCGATATCGGACTCACAATAATGGTGGCGATTAACCAGGCGGCGATAATGGACAACAAGGTGACGAGCACCGTTATGCTCACGGTTCGTCGCTTGTTGGCGGAGACTTGTGCGTTAAGGGCGCGCTCTGAGACGCCGATCTGCAGGGTGGCTCGTCGCTCGTCCTTTGCGGTCATGGGAAGGGAGACGTGCAGTCCGTTTTCATCTCGCGCCAGCGTGCTCGGCAGTGGTGGGTGTGGGGCGTCGTTTAGCTGTGCGATTGCTTCGCCGTCCTGGCCCAGGACGACTGCGTATAGAATGTCCGGGTCACGGGCGAGCGGAATGAGGCTCGTGTTCATGAACGAGGCGTCGTTGAACTCGAATCCTGGTTCAGTGGCGGCCTTTGTGACCCGGACCAGGCTGAGCACGCGTTGCTCAGAGACTTGCTGGGCGCTGGCCTGCATCTGGGCGGGAAAGTACGCCAACACGATGGTGCCAAAAAGCAGGGGTACCATGACGCTTAGGGTTACTAGGCGCATCCTTAGGGAAAGGTTGTCACCGATCCTAAGGGGCCCATCTGTGGTCACGGGATATTCTTTGAAGCAGGCATCCCTTCGATCTTAAGGGAAAGCCAAGTCTCAAGCAAAACTATGGCTCAAGATGTTGCTGCATCTTGCTAAGATGTGTTCTGGAGTGCCCATTGTTGCTGCTGCTGACCCTTTCCGTCTCCTTTGCCTCTGAGGGCCCGTGGACCACTGCGCCCGGGAGGAGCAATGTGTACATTGGGCTTGGTTATGAGACCTTCTCGGAGTTCTGCTCGGGTGCCTGTCTCGTTGGGGGGACCGATCAAAATTCGAACGAGCTCCCTACGGCTGTAAACAAGACCTACGTCAATGTCTTTTGGCGGTATGGGCTGAGCCCAAAATGGGACATAGCCCTGGATGCGCCGGTGGCTATCGTATGGACAGACGAGGATTTGGCTGGGGACGCTTTTGCGACTACGAAGGCGCCTGGAATCATTCAGGCGCGCGCTCGATACCAGTTCGTGAAGCAAGGCGAGGTGCCGGTGTCCGCAGCGCTTAGGTTTGGCGCGCGTGCGGGTGTGCTGCACTTCGAGTCGCGCAACCGGTTGACCAATGTGGGTGAGGGTTCCACGGATATTGGGGCGCAGGTCAGTGTCGGGCGGAGTGGTTTGACTCGTGTTGGTGGCTTGATATGGTCAGTAGATGCTGGCTACTGGATGCGTGGCTATCCGGGTAGGTCCGAAATCAGCGACTACAACGGTCAGAGGGTTCCGCGGAATGAACTGGCGGCATCAAGCACTGTGATGCTGCAGCCCACAGGGCCGGTGGGCTTCATTTTGGCCGCTGACGGGTTCTACCGGACTGGAGGACGGGCATTCTCAGAGCCAGAGTGGGATACCGGGAGCCAGTGGGCCGAGCTCAATGCTGCACAGGTAAAGGCCGGTGGCAGGGTCATGATTTTTCCCACGGCCTACACCCCGAATATGAGCGTAGGCTTTATGTACTCGATCTGGGCCAAAAACAACCCGAGTAATGACTGGGTGGTGGACCTTGGTGTTGGTTTTGATTTCGGGCGTGGTGCAAAGTGATGGGTGGACTCTTTCCCATCTGGGCCATGCTTTCCGGTGCTAGCCCGACCGTGGACTCGCCGAGTTTGGACTTTGTTATCGTGGCGAACTTTGCCGATGCGCCGTCGACATTGAGTTCGGGAGAACTCAAGAAGATATTCAGTATGGGCACGCCGACTTGGTCTGATGGGACGCCCATTACCCTTGTGTTGCCCCCAGCGGCGTCAAGTGAGATGGAGTGGTTGTGCACCACGCAACTGCGAATAGACGAAGGGGTTTTCCGACGCTACACGATGGAGAAGGCGTATCGAGAGGGGTTGGGGGCGCCTTATAGTTCGGCGGACAGGACGGATCAGCTTGAGCGAATTTGGGCAACGGAAGGGAGTATTAGTATTCTTCCTTCTGGGGAGGAGCAGGGGCTGCTTGTGCTGACCCTGGAGCAAAACAGATAGGAATGCGTTCGGTCTACTGTGCAGCGACAGAGCCAAGTGATTCAAAGGTGCGAGGAACCCGAAGGGGTCATGAGTTTTGGCGGATCAAGGCGCAAAGGTTGCGCTTGTGCGGGTATCCCGGTCTGTTCGTCAGTCTGCTCGATGTGCCAGATCTTGACCCATGCGGATTTTACGGTCGTGGTGCTGACCAAAACTCGCTTTCTCTCCTGAATTCGGCCCATCGGCTCTCCCTCGCACACCTCAACCACATAGCCATCTACGACCCCTGGGTCCGTGTGGTAGCCGTATACGCTTAGTTGATCCATGGGCGTGCTCGTGGTGCCCGCGTAGGGTCGGGTGAGCTGTGTCCACGCATAGGACCCCACCCATACCGGAGGCCCAAGTGCCGAGATCTCTGGGGCAGCTTTGGCCACGGCACGCTGAACGTCCGCACCATAAAGGCTGGCTTCGGGACCATATGGAGAGGCTTGGTGAAGGTAGAGCAGATTGACGGGTAGCAGGACCAGAGCAAGCTCGACGCGCGCGGCGATGACGATGGCGCAGGCGCCCAAGATGGCAGGAATGAGGTAGCGGACGTGCGTGTGACTGTCGATGCGCTCTATGCCCCCCAGGAAGTTGACGGTACCAAAGAACAAGAGCTGAACGGCGATGTGCACCCCCAGAACTGCGAGGGCACGATGGCGGTGTCTGCCGTGTCGGTAAATCATCCAGGCTGCGGGTAGCACAAACAGCCAGCGGCCCTGGCTGCCCAGGGTGATCCAGAGCACCGCGCCCAAGTCACTCAGCCAGCCCATCAAGCTGTCGGGTAGGCGCTCGCTGCCTGCCAACGCCCAGCCCGTCTGACTGTAGTGTAGGGCCGCCCAGGCAGCTAAGACAAGGGGTGGCACGGCCCATCCCCAACTCCTTCTCTTGTCAAGGATACAGGCAGCCAGCGCCGGCGCGGCCAGCAAGATCCCCGGCTCTTTGCAGAAGGTCGCCAAGCCAGCGGTCAGTGCGAACAGGCCATCCCGCCTGTCTAAGATGGCGACCAACGCCCACGGGGTCAACGCCAGCAGCGGCAAGTCGGTGTCTGCTCGCAGGAACTGGGCGGCGATGGGTGGGACCCAGGGCAGCACCATGGCCCCCCAGGCGGCACGCTGGCCGCCGATCCTCGCCAGTAACTTCGCGCTCCCGATTCCGAAGAGCACAATCAGCGACAGGACCGCCAGGCGCAGGGCGTGATGGGTCTTGATCGGCAGCGTTAGGAAACTGCCCAAATACCAGTACCATCCAGGGGGGTGTCCATAGTCGGGAAGACCGCCTGCCCACTGTGGTGGCAGGGTTGCGTTGGGGCGAGCGGCCTGTGGCAAGACGTCCAAGACAAAGCTGGGCCCTGTCTCTGCCACCAAGAGCGCTTTGGGCACCCACCAGAACAGCCCGTCTTCGCCTATGGGCACTTGCCAATAGAACAAGAGCAGCAGCAATCCCGAAAGACTCGCAAGGGCGGCGGGGAGACGGTCGCGCATAGCTGCCAGAGTAGTCTAGTTCGGCCTGTCGGATACCTGATCTGCTGGCGATGCATTGCGGTGATTCCAGCACAGCTTGAACGACAGGACCCTGGCGTCGCCCCTTAGTGAGCACCGAGCACCACCATCGAGACAAGCATCTTCCCCGAACCTGGTCACACCGTTTGAAGGGTAGGCCAGCCTGATACTTCACCCAGTGCTCGAGCTCCTTGAGAAGGGGGAGAGGAATAGAAAGTGAAGTCTCTCAAGGATGAGGACACCCATTCCCTTGGGGAAGCCTGCTCTAGTACCCAAAGCGTTGACGCGCCCATGACCGGTTTCTGCCAGGCGCGTAGACCCGAAGAATGGCCTGAATACGTGGCTCGAAGATGTGATTTTCGTTTGCAGCGGGGCGTCAAACCGACCGGATCGCAGGTCGCATTGCCGTAGACGCAGTACAGGAGTGGCCAGGAGGCTGCTCGTGCACGTGGAGGACTGTATTCGGCGCGCGACTGGCGCGAAGGTGGTGCGGCGTGCCGCACGCGTGCAGTCGCTGTGGAGCGGCTACGGTGAGGTGGCTCGGTACGCGCTCGACGGCGCCGGAACCGTGGTGGTCAAACACGTGCGACCACCGGCAGGCGAAGGGCTGTCCCACCAGCGAAAGCTCCGCTCCTACGATGTAGAGATGGCCTGGTACACCACGCGTGCGTCGTCTTGTCCTGTACGTGTGCCGACCTGCCTGGCTGTGGAGCGTGAACAACAGGAATGGCTCTTCGTGATGGAGGACTTGGACGCCGTGGGGTTCGCCGTGCGCACGCGCTCTCCGTCCGCCGATCAGCTCGCGCACTGTGTTCGGTGGTTGGCCAGCTTTCATGCGCACCACCTGGGCGATGACGCCTCTGGACTCTGGCCACGCGGGACCTACTGGCACCTGGCCACCCGGCCCGATGAGCTGGCCGCCATGCCTGACGGTGTGCTCAAACGAGCCGCCCACGCCATTGACGCGCGCCTCGCCTCCGCACGCTTTCGAACGCTGGTCCACGGCGACGCCAAGCCCGCCAACTTCTGTTTTTCGCAAGCCGGCGTGGCGGCGGTGGACTTCCAATACGTGGGCGGAGGCTGCGGTGTGCAGGACCTGGCTTACCTGTGCGCCGGCGTTCCCGAGCCGCTTTGGCACACGCTCGTAGACCTCTACTTTGACGTGCTCAAGCCGATCGTGGAGAGCATGGGGTTGCCGGCTGACGAGCTCGAGGCCGAGTGGCGGGCCGTCTATCCGTGGGCCTGGGCGGACTTCGAGCGTTTCGTGCACGGGTGGTCCCCAGGCTGGCCTGTGTCACCCCACGAGCGGCGAATGAGCGAACGGGTCTGCGAGGAATTGGCCTAATCGCCGCGCGCTTCTCTTCTTCCTCGACCTGTTCTGCGTTTGGGTGTTGCCGACTGGGAAGCAGACCGCCCGCCCAGCCTTTCGCCCTCCCTGGGTGAAATGGACCGCCGATTCTGGAAAAGGCGAGGTGGGTATCTCGGTCTACGACTTGCGGGGACTTGTGTAGTGTCTGCCCAAATGTGCCATTACCCTTGGTTGGGCCATGGGAATGGATGATCCAAGGAGGTCCAGGCTTCTGGGGAGAGTTCATCATCAACCATCAGAGCTTGTTCTAAGTGCCGCCTGAGGAAGTTTACGCCGCTTGTGCTGCCCACGATAGAGAGTTCCTGAACACGGTCACCGAATTCGGGATGCCAGTTCTTGGTTCTCTGTTCGAAATCTCGTGTGCTTGGTCGGTCTTCGATCGGGACTGCAGCCCACCAGCTTCCAATCATCTTCGTTGTCTTTTTATCTCCGTTAACCTGGAGCATTGCGGCATACTCCGGTCTGGATGCCACCCAGAATGGACCGTGTACCCGAGCGACCCCTGTCCACTTCAATTGGAGGAGGTCATGTAGGCGTTTCGGGTGAAATGGGCGGGAAGTGCGGAACACATGCCGTTGGATGCCATTGGCAGTCTGTGTATTGGTGACTGCGAGTGGGACCTGCGAGGCACGCTGACGCGCTGTCCAAAGGTCGAAGGGTTGCGCTGCTTGAGTCAAGTCAAGAGTCGGAAGGGTTGACTCTGTGACCGACTGTATTGAAGCACTTGGATTCAAGGCACGGATTAGGTCTGCGGCACCTTGGTCTTCCTCTTCTTTGGCCTTGCGGACCAAAATAATGGTCTCGGCCAACTCAATGCGTTCGTAGAGTTCCCGAACGCCCTGACGGGCTTGTAGGTTATCCGCCGACACCACAACGACCAGACGCTGGACCTGGGCGTGATCGGAAAGCGCACAGCCGTCTGAGTCTGCGACTGTAAACGTTTTTAGAAGGGGCTCAAGGTCCTCTCCAAGCTGGAGTGCGAGCAGCAGCTGCGGGTTGACCTTGTCTTCGACGAGCCGCCGAGCTCTGGTTGCGACGTCGGCACGCACTGTGCAGCAGCCACAGCCCTCTCCCCACCTTGCAAGGCGAGGCTTGGTTGAGATCCAGCCGCTTGGCTTTGGAGGCTGGCGGCTCTTTCGGCGAGACTTTGAGCTGACGATAGCGTGTGTTGTCCCTGGACTCTCTGTAATAGACCGGATGGCCAGCTGCTCGATAAGCCCGGTAGGGGCACCAGTAAGGACTGTGACAGGAATGATGTGGCTCACGGTGACTCCGGCTGCTTGATCAGTATTGCTATCGGAGGGCTATAGCAAGTAGATGGCGATATGGTGGTTCTGCGGGGCGGCGACTACCCGGCCTGTCTCGAGGCGCCGTACCATGGCACGGAGCGCCATCACCGGACTGCAGGCGGCCGATGTTGCACAGCACGGGCGGCCACGATGAGGCAACGGCGAGTACATCGAAGGCCCGGCACAGGGCTGAACTTTGCTTTAGAAGGTCTGACTCTTCGCTTCCTCTTGGACCGGGTCGCCTTAGCAGTTTCTGCCCCAGCCTTACTCAGTCCACGGCCGCCGCCGGGTCCTCCATGGAGGCCACGAACAGTTCCAGTTGGCCATCCTGATCTCCGTCGCAGCGGGCGATGGCCTGGATGCCCTCCCCGTCGTCGGCGACCACGATCTCGTATTGGCAGAGAGTGGCCAAGCGGGACCCTGTGTCCACCTCCATGGGGCTGGGCTGCCACCCCAGCCCATCCCAGGCGTCTGTGCACTCGCCCTCCC
>CAJQPC010000053.1 GCA_905480105.1 uncultured bacterium
CACCGTTGTCACGCCATTGGCAAACGCAGGGAATCGGAGCGAGCCACCGATGTCATTGCCGTGATGTAGTGGTGCCATGCCGGCTGCGCACGCTGAGCCAGCGCCGCCGGATGAACCGCCGGGCGAGGCCAGATCTTCCCACGGGTTGAAGGTGCGGCCGCGCAGCGGGTTGTCGGTGGTGGCGCGCATCGAGAACTCGGGTGTGTTCGTGCGTCCGATAACGATGGCACCTGCGTTGCGCAAGTTGCGAACAAGTGGCGCATCCTCGGTTGCCATCAGATTGGCGAAGGCGGGCACACCATTCGTGTTCGGGAGCCCCGCCATATCGACGTTCTCCTTGATCGTGATCGGCACTCCGTGCAACGGCCCAAGTTCATTGCCAGCGGCAACCTGATCATCAGCGATTGCAGCTTCGCTGATTGCCCGCTCGTACAACGGCAGCGTGATCGCGTTGAGATGCGTGTTCGTCGCCTCGGCCCGGTTGATGGCAGACGCGATTGCCTCGCTCGGTTTGAGTTGCTTGTTGTGCACCTGAGCGGTGATTTCAGCAGCACTCATCTTCCAGAGTTCGGTCATGGATAGCCCTTCAGGTCGGTGCACTGACAGTAACTGGGTGTCGTAACGAGATAGAAGTTGGTACGGCCGCGGGGGAGCGACGGTTCCGTACTCGGTAGCAGCGGCGCCTCCGGTGTGAACGCAAGAGGGAGCGTGACCAGGCCATCCAGCAGGTGTGCGTCGGTTCGGGTAGAAGCGAGGCCGGAGGCAGCCTCCGGCATGAGCGGGCGGCGTGTTCGCAGCTGACCTTGGGTCGTACGCCACGAGTTGTGTCACTATCGATAGATGAGGAATGGGTTACCGGAACCGGAGTTCGATGCCGTCATTGTTGGGGCCGGGTTCGCTGGCCTCTACATGTTGCACAGTCTGCGAGAAGCGGGCCTTTCGGCGGTCGTGTACGACGCTGCTCCTGAGGTAGGGGGTACCTGGTACTGGAATCGATATCCGGGTTGTCGCTGCGATATCGAGAGCATGCAGTATTCGTTCCAATTCGATGATGACCTCCAACAGGACTGGACTTGGTCAGAGCGCTACGCCAGCCAGCCTGAACTGCTGGCGTATATCAAACATGTTGCGGAGCGCTTCGATCTACGCCGAGACATCAGTCTGGAAACGCGGGTAGCGGCCGCCGAGTTCGATCAGTCGAACGACTACTGGACGGTCGCCACCCAGGGCGCAGGTGCTGCGGCCGATGGGGCGACCACGATGGTGACCGCGAGGCACCTGATCCTTGGTGTTGGTTGTCTGTCAACCATCGAGATGCCCACGTTCGCAGATAGCCATCTCTTCGAAGGCGAATTGATCCATACCGGCCGATGGCCCCAAGGCGATGTTGACCTTGCTGGCAAACAGGTTGGTGTGATCGGGACCGGGTCATCAGGTATCCAATCAATCCCTTTGATCGCTGAACAGGCTGACCAGTTGTTCGTCTTCCAACGAACGCCAAACTATGTGGTGCCAGCTCAGAACCGACCGCTTGCGTCGCATGAGGTGGCGCAGATTAAGTCGTCGTACGGTGAGCTACGGGCAACGGCATGGAAGAGCCTCAGCGCTTTCGAGTTCGAGCGGAACACCGGCTCGGTCTTCGATATGGACGATGTCGATCGTGCTGCACAGTTTGAGAAGTATTGGGATATCGGCGGGTTGCCCTTTCTTGGATCGTTCGGCGACTTGCTCACGAACAAGGCTGCAAACGAGGCAGTGATTGAATGGTGGAAGGGCAAGGTCCGGCAGATTGTTGATGACCCTCGGGTTGCTGAGTTGCTGATTCCGAACGGCGATGTCTTTGGGGGCAAGCGGCTTTGCGCTGGCACCAACTACTTCGAAACCTACAACCGCAGCAACGTCAGCCTGGTCGATGTGAGTGAGTCCGGTATCGAACGGTTCACTCCCACGGGTTTGGTCGCAGCCGGTACCGACTACGACCTCGATGTGATCGTGTGTGCCACTGGTTTCGATGCGATGACGGGAAGTGTCGTGCGGATCGACATCACCGGGCTTGGCGGACAGACCATCGCTGAGAAGTGGGCGGACGGTCCCCACACTTATCTCGGTCTGGGGATTGCAGGATTCCCCAACCTGTTCAATATGCAGGGTCCGGGTAGCCCGTCGGTCTTCGCCACCATGGTGACCGGCATCGAACATCAAGGTGATTGGATCACCGACTGCCTGACGTCCTTGAAAACGAACGGCCAGACCCGAATCGAGACGACGGCCGATTCTGAAGCTGCGTGGGTCAAACGAGTGGCACAGGTCGCCGAGCCGTCGCTTCGATCGAACTGCGATAGCTGGTACATCGGCAGCAACATCGCAGGTAAACCCCGGGTGTTCATGCCGTGGATTGGCGGCTTCCCCGCCTATGTCGAGGCATGCAGCCGGGTCGCAGAGAACGAGTACGAAGGTTTCGTCCTGTCCTAGCTGAGCTGCCGGTCCGGCGGGCGACACAACAAGAGATCTGAAGCAAAAAACAGAGGGATGAGATGGATCAGGAACGATTTGACTTGGGCAAGTCGGCGCGAGGTCGAGTGCTGGGCGAAGAGTATGTGACCGGTGCGTTAACCGGCGCAGACGCCTTCAACCGTGACTTCCAGGAGATGGTCACCGAGTATTGCTGGGGCGAAATTTGGGGCCGCACCGTGCTCAGCGACAAACAGCGAAGCCTGAACAACCTGTGCATCTTGGCTGCGCTGAACCGGCCCAAAG
>CAJQPC010000054.1 GCA_905480105.1 uncultured bacterium
CGCTCACCGAGTCCACTGCCGCGCCTACGTCCCAGCTTGCGGGAATGCGCTCGTCGACCACGACGGAGGAGACGGCGGCCGAGGTGCTCTGGGCATCCGGTGCATTGAGTCGCTGATCCCGAACGAGCACGGTGGAGTCGACGTCATCCTGGTGTTCTTCGGGCTCCTCGGCCCAGGCAACACCGCCAAAGCAAGCCTCAAAACCAACGAGCACGACCAAGCCAAACACCTGGAAAGGTGAACGGGATTGGTCGATGATGAAGGGGATGTAGGCCATGGGTCCGGCATGCGCACGAGGGCAACCAAACACCGCGGTCCTAGCGCTTTATCTGACACGCAGTGTCAGACGGCAAAGGACGGCCGATGCTGAGCTGCTACCCCGCAGTTCAAGCAAGAATTGGACGATGGGCCGGTCTCCTGGCTTGCTGGTGCATCTCCCTGCGCCTTCCCGGAATTCTCCAGTGGCTCAAGCAGGGAGCGTCCTGCCTTAAAGGCAGGTCCCAGTCACAGTGGCGGGGGCCGCGCTGGATTTTAACCAGCTTCCCGTTTCACCCAAGTTTTTGGCTTGGGCACCCATCATCACAAGTTTTCAAAGAGTGCATGCGAAGTACCCCACAGCATCGGCATCCGCAAGCTCCAATTCATTTGATACGCATGCCTACTGAGAATGCGGCGTACGGCGCCTCGAGGCTGATCAAGCCGCCGTCCGCGTTGAAGAAGGTGGGAATCACACCCAGCTCTGGGGCCAGAAACAAGGTGCGTTTCCCATCTATCTTGCGGTCGAACTCTAAGCCGAAACCGACCTCGCCCAGGGGCACCACAATGTTCTCCTCACCCTCCGGGGTTCCATAGACAAAGCCTGCGCTAAGGTGCAGGAAAGCACTGCGTGTCGCCTGAGGTTGAAAGCGCAAGTTGAAGTCCACCATCGGTCCCCAGGCCCAAGGCGGCGGGTTTAGGCCTGCCCGTGTACCAGGGGGTACATCGTGCATGTACACCGCCCGAATGCCAATGGACTGCCCGTCTCCAATGTCTAGTCCCAGCCCAAGGCCGGCCGCTGGAAGGTCACCGGAGCCGCTAAAAGGCACCGCGATGGACCCACGGGTCATCACATAGAGGGGGGCCTCGGTGACTTCTTCAGGAGGCGCATCCGGAGTCGGTGCGGGGGCACTCTGCGCGTGGGCGAGTCCAAGAAGCAGGGAGAACATCAGTCCTCCCTTCCACCGAATATCATGCCCACGGAGAGAGAGGTGTAGGGGGCCAAGGCACCAGGAACCACGCCCAATTCAGGCTGGATGAAGAGGCGGTCTCCGTTGCTGGTCTTCCTGACCAGTCTGGCGCCAAAGCCAGCCTCAAAGATGGGGAGAATCACGTTTCTTTCTCCATCCTCAGCGGAGTACACAAAGCCCAGGGACAGCGAGGGGTAGAAGTTGAGACGCCGGTCGTTGTCCATGTGGAACTGGTAGTCCAGTATTGGGCCCCAAGCCCAAGCGACCTCGCGGTTGATCGCGGAGATAGGGTTCGGGGGTGGGGAGTCCATGTAGATGGCCCGCATTCCGAAGGTGTGGCCGTTGTCCAGCTCCACACCCAAGCCCAGACCACCGGCGGGAATCTGACCCTTGCCGCCAGCAGGAACGGCCAAGGATCCCCGCGCGCTGACATAGATGGGCCACTCGTCGGGCTCGTCCTCCATCGAGGAGAGCTTATTAGCGGCCATGGGACTTAAGGGAGGAGCAACAACGACTGGGGCGGCGACGGGGGCGGCGACGGGGGCGGCGACTGCGGCGGCGACTGGCGCGGGGGCGGCCTCTTCAGGAGCGCCCCAGGCCCCCTCCAGATGATCGTCTTCGGACGACGTATCTGGAGTACTATCACCACCCTGGGGTGCCTCTTGGGCAAAGGCGGAGGTGCTGAGAAGAAGTGCGAGAGGGAACATTTGGAAGACTCCTGTTTCACTGGGGCATCAATGCACTCCCCGTGCCAACACTCCAAAGCCCGCACCCAGGGCACCTCTACGCCCAACAGGTCCGAACTGCGTCAGTAAATGACGCATCGCGTCACAGGATGGGAGTACACTGCGGACCTACGCAGCCCCGCACGCAGAGAAGACATGTCCAACGCCCCCCCAGGCACCTTGGGACCGTACACGCTCTTGGACACCCTCGGCCAAGGCGGCATGGGCGTGGTCTACCGGGTGCAGGACACCCGCCTAAAGCGTAGCGTGGCTGCCAAAGTCACCCACGAGCCCCTCCTGGAAGGCAGCCCAGAGCACACCCGCTTTGTGGACGAAGCCCAAATCACAGCGCAGCTCCGCCACCCCAGCATCGTCTCGGTGCACGAGCTGAACACGCTGCCTGACGGCCGCGCCTACTTCACCATGGAGGAGGTCGAGGGGCAAACCCTGGCCGAGGTTTTAGAGCAGGTGCACGCAGCCAGCACCAGCGAGTGGGCGGTCACAGACCAGGGCTGGACCTTTAGGCGCTTGGTGGAATCCTTCCGGCGAACCTGCGAGGCGGTCGCCTACGCCCACTCTCGACGCGTCATCCACCGCGATCTCAAGCCCCGCAACGTCATGCTGGGGCGATTCGGCGAGGTCCTGATCATGGACTGGGGCCTGGCCAAGGTCCTGGACGGCGACAGCAATGTGCCCGAACCCGTACGCACCGAGCGCTCCAAGATCCCCGAAGGCTCCTCCACCTCCACAAGCGCCGGGGAGCTGATGGGCACACCCGCCTTTATGCCCCCTGAGCAGGCACGCGGGGACTGGGCTCATGTCGGTTTTTCCAGTGATGTCTATAGCTTGGGATCCATCCTCTACAACATACTTAGAGGTTGCCCACCCTACCAAGGCAGTATCCAGGAGGTCCTGCGATTCGTGATTCGTGGGGAACTGGTGCCACCCGACGCGCCCCGTGACGGCGCCTGCCCTCCTGTGCCCCACGACCTCTCGGAGATCTGTCTGCGCGCCATGGCTCCAGACCCCAAGGCCCGCCACTCGGACGCCTCGGAGCTGGCCGCAGACGTAGGCGCCTGGCTGGACGGCTCCCGCCGCAGGGACACCGCACGAAACCTCGTTCAAGAAGCGGCCGCCCACTCCAAGGAAGCCGCCGAGCTGCACACCCAGGCCGAGCGCTTTAAAGCCGAGGCCTTCCGCCGCTTAGAGAACGTCGCAGAGCACGACCCCGTAGAACTCAAGCTGGCGGGCTGGACCTTGGAAGACCGGGCCAAGCGCCTGGAGCTACAAGCCAACCTGGTCGCCTTGGAAGGCACCCGAACCCTCCAGACCGCACTGAGCTTGGCCCCCGACCTGCCCGAAGCCCACGCGGGGCTGGCCAACTACTACCGTCAGCGCCACGCCCAAGCCGAGGCCGCCCAAGAGCCGAATCAAGCTGCACTGTGGGAGGTACAGCTTCGGGATCACGACCGGGGAGAGCACCGCGACTACCTGGATGGGACGGGTGCGCTGACCTTGGTGACGGATCCACCGAACGCCGAGGCCGTGCTGTACCGCTTTGTCGAACAGGACAGGCGGCTCGTACCGGAACGCGTGCGCTCCTTGGGCCGAACCCCCATCCACAAGCTGCCCTTGAGTGTCGGCCACTACCAAGTTCTGCTGCGGCGACCCGGCTACGCCGAGCTCCGATACCCAGTCAGCATCGGTCGCTTAGAGCACTGGGATGGCGTGGCGCCAGGAGAGACCCGCCCAAGCCCCATTCGCTTGCTGCGCCAAGACCAACTCGCCGAGGAGGAGTGCTACGTACCGGCAGGCTGGTTTCAGGCCGGTGGAGACCCTGGCAGTCCCCATTCCCTGAGCGGACAGCGCCTGTGGGTTGATGGGTGCATCTTCAAGAAGTATCCGGTGAGAAACCGCGAATACCTAACCTTTCTCAACCACCTGGTGGACAAGGGCGAGCGCAAGCTGGCCGAGAGCTATGGCCCACGCTTCGAGGGTTTCCTGCTTCTGAACCGCGCCCTGGATGGGCACTTCACCCTGCGTACCGACATGACCCTGTTCTCCCAGCATCCTGACGCGCCAGCGGTCATGATCGACTGGCACGCCGCCAAGGCCTACGCCGACTGGGAGGCTGAGCGAACCGGACTGCCCTGGGACCTACCCGAGGAAGTGGCCTGGGAGAAGGCCGCCCGCGGCGTAGACGGTCGCATCTTTCCCTGGGGCAAGACCCTGGACCCCACCTGGTGCAACGTGCGCGACTCCCACGCCGGCGCCCCTGGACTCAACCAGGTCACGGACAACCCGGTGGACAAGAGCGTCTTTGGCCTGTGTGGCATGGGCGGCAACGTGATGGACTGGTGCCGGGACACCTTCCGAGCTTCCGGTCCCCCCATCCAGGACGGACGGGCCACGTTGTTGGACATCCCCGAGCGCGCCCGGGCCATCCGTGGCGGCCACTGGTACTCCGTAGACCAGCTCTCCCGATGTGCCCACCGCTTCCGCTTGGAGCCGGAGATGCGCGGCTACATGATCGGCTTTCGCCTGGCGCGAAAGGCCTGATCTTCAAAGCTCCTCGCGTACCCCAGGGGGCACGTTGAGCCAGACCACTCCGCCGTCCACAGAGCTTGCCTCCAAGCCGGGGTCTGGTTGGATGAGCTGTTCGAAGTAGATGGGCTGAACCCAGTCCAAGGTGGCCACCAACTCCATGACCACACCCGGCTCCCGCTTGGGAGACGGGTAGCCCGGGCTCTTCTCAACGCCGTCCAGCGTCAGGCTGACGGTTCAACCGTCACCGTCGGCAGCGCCGCCAGTGAGAAGCCGCAGGATCAGTGACAGGCAGTTTGAGCTCTTCTAGGGCAATGAGCGTCTTCTTCAGACCCGCTGCGTCAGCAGATGACGCATGGCCTGCACGCTAACGTTCAGTCCAATAAGCCCAAGATCGTTCTCCGACGTGCGTCCCCATAGAGGGGGAAAAGCCAGGTTTCGGGTGGTAGATCTCCTCTATGAACTCCACGCTACAGTCGGGCAGGACACGTTCATGGTGCAGGTCCACGCCCACCACCGAGACGGTCTCCAGACCCTCGGGGGTGGCGATGACGTTGCTGAGTTGACCGGCGAGCAGCGCTTCGCAGTCCGGACCCAAGATCCGGTGCTGACGGACCTCCCTCTCAGACCCTGTGTCCACCCAGCGTTGGACCTCGAAGACCACGTCTCCGCCCACCAAAACCGCCAAGGGATTCTCCTCAAGCACCGCACCAAAGGAGTCGCCGTCCAAGGTCGACACCGCGCCGGTCTCGGGGTCATAGAGCACCGGTTCTTCGCCGTGTCTAGAGATCAGTTCGCCCCCTGCCACCGGGAAGGTAGCGCGCTCAATCCACCCCTCTGTACCCTCAGTATCCAGCCCAAAGCTCAGCACCTGAAGGGCTTCGAAGTCTCGGTCGGGCCGCCCTATCCAGAACGTCTCCTCCCCAATGGCGATGCTGCTCAAGTAGGCCCAATACACACCGTCGATTTCGTGCGTCGGCATCCCTAAGACGCGATCATCGAAGTAGAAATAGGACACCACACTGAGCTGATGGCCCTCGAAGAAGAGCAGGTTTCGAGAGGACGGATCGGCCATATCCCCTACGGCAGGCTGGTACGCCTGGATCTGCTCAACGCCATCCAGCGTCAGGATGAAGGTCCAATCGTCATTCGTGCCACAGCCAGTGAGCACCAGCAGTACCAGTGAGAGCGCAGTCTTTCTCATGTCGGTTTCCTCGGAATTGCCAAGGATCCGTGCACACCCCATGCCAGACCGGTTCAAGGTCTGACGGCTTCAGCGCTTGACCCGCACCCCAGCCCCCATCGGCGGGTTCAGGTTGACCAGCTCTCCAGCACGGCACTCCACCTGGCGTGGAACCACCTCCAGGGCCGGATCGGGATGCTCGCCGGTGACGGTGTAGACCCCAGGGGGCACGTTGAGCCAGACCACGCCGCCATCTCGGCTGGTGGCCTGCAAGCTCCGGTCGGGCAAGACGCCCTCGTCGAAGTAGATGGGATCCACCCCAGGGTCGGGCTCCAGGCGCATGTGCACGCCGGGCTCCCCGTGCGGCCGCAGAGGAATGAACTCCGCAAACGAGGCCATGCTGTAGACCTGCGTGATCGTCACAGTATCTACGACCAGGCAGGCATCGCGGCTAAGTCTGGTGCCAGTCAAGCCGGCAGACATGCGCTGGAAGGTGGCCAGCGGTACCGCCTGGAGATCCAGGCGACCCGGACGCTCCAGGAGATTGGGAGCCTGGGGGTCCCCCACCACAAAGGTGGCGTGTTTGGCGGGCAAGTAGCCCTCGATCATCAGCTCTGGCGTAAACGGAACCCCATTGGGCACCGCGGCGCTCCAGTTTCCAGACTCGTCGCTCTGTAGCTCCAAGGGGTCCCGGTCTCGCAGGTGGAGCACGATGGAGGCAGCGGGCACCCGCTCCCGGGTACTGAACTCAAAGACCACCCCAGAGACCTGGGTGTAGGTCTCGCTCAGCTCTGAGCCCCCAAGCGGCAACGCTTTTGTGCAAGCCAGAAACAGCCAGATCATGGAGCTTCAAGCCCCAAATCCAAGCCCAGCGCCTGCTCCAGAGCCTCTACTTCAGCCAGCGCCGCCTTGTAGTCCCGCATGTGGTTCCGGCCCTGAACGCTCTTGTCCCGACCAAACCAAAGAAAGGCCTCCTTCACCCCCCCTTGGCGGCGTGTCGCCTCGACCAACAGAAAGGCACGCAGCACGCGAGCGTGCTCCAAGTCCGGCACGTCCCTGCTCATTGCGTCCAGGAGCAGCGACGCCGCCTTGGCTAAGAGCGGCCCCAGCTCGGCGGGTATCGAGCCGCCGGGTGAAGGACGCTCCAGGCCAAGAGAGCGCTCAACGGCGGCGCCATCGACCACTCGGTCCACCGCCTTAGGGTTGGCGACCAATGCCACCGCGTAGGCTCGGCGAATCACGTTGTCGAGCTGTCGCAGATTGCCCGGCCAGCGCATATTCTCCAAAGAGGCGACCGCATCTTGGGCCAGCACCGCCACCCCCTTGCCGCCGCTCTCTTTGTGACGCCGAGCCAACATGAACTCAGCCCAGGCTCCGATCTCGTCCTTTCGTTCATCCAAGCTGGGCAGGTGCACCGGCAGGACATTGATTCGGTAGTACAGGTCCTCTCGAAAAGCCCCGCTGGCCACCTCCTCTCCAAGGTCTTGGTTGGTGCCTATCAAGAAGCGCACCTTGGCTAAGCGCTCGGAGCCAGAGTCGCCCAGACGTCGATAGGTGCGACTCTCCATGAGCTGGAGCAGACCGGCCTGAGCGGTCAGAGAAAGTTTGTCGATCTCGTCCAGGAACAGAGTGCCACCCTCCGCTCGCTCGATGGCACCCTTGCGGTCCTGGTGGGCCCCGGTAAAGGCGCCACGTTTCCAACCAAAGAGCTCGGCCAGCTGCATGTCTGGCGGCACGCTGAGCAAATCCAGGTGCTCGAAGGGCGCATCGCTTCGGGGAGACTGAACGTGGCACCAGCGGGCCAAGCGAGACTTGCCCGTTCCAGTGGCGCCAGAGATCAACAGGGTCTCGTCCACCTGAGCAAAAGTCTCCAGCAGATCCATCAGCGGAGAGAGCTTCGCCCCGACAACCGGCAGGAGCGCGTCCTCTCGACGGGTAGCCTGAGAGTTACCCGGCAGCGCCACCAAATAGGGGGTGCACAGATCGATGATCAGCCCCAGAGACTGCGGCAACTCTCCCCAGAATCCAACTTCTCCGACTGCAATCACACACTCTGCCTCGATCGAAACCATCCCGTGCAGGACCCCGCGTGGTCCACGCAGAGGAAGCCCCAGAACATGCGTGGCGTCCCGAGAGAGCAGGCGGTGAACCGTCTCTTGAGAGAGTTCAGGAGCGTTGGAATCTCCGAGCGTGGTGCCGTGGACCGTGCCGAGCCGCACATCCAGGGCCACCGGAGCCCGCAGCACGCTGAGGTGCCTCCAAGCACTCAAGCTGGGGGCCATGTCTGCACTGGCGTTCGCCGGAGGCACCGCCATCGCGCGAAGACCGGCGTAGCCCCCCCCACCCGGGCGCAAGTGAACCGCCGCCCGGATCAGCCGTGCTTGGGCATTGAGCTCAGGCAGGCAGCGCTCCAACACGGACCTAAGGCAGTGGTCTGCGGCGTCTTCGAAGGAAGTTGCACCTTGAAGATTGTCTACGAGCAAGGACAGTGGATTCACGAATCTCTCAAGTAATGGCCCATTCCTATTCTCCCACGTGGCGATCCGCCCCCGACCCCAGAGGGGCAAGATCGGCACAAAGCTCGGCGAAAAGAATGTGGCGGCTGGTCTGTTGTAAGGATTAGGTGCGCGTCATCGCGGCGGGAGCGAGAGAGCGCTCCTTCCAAGCCGAATCCTTTTAGGAGAACACCATGAAGATCCGTCACGTCATCGCCGCTACGGCCATAGCTGGAATCGCCCTCGCTTGCGGCGGCGAGCCCGAGCCCCCCTCCGAAGGCAAGGACGCACAGGCGCTCTGCAAGGCTTTCCTCTCCGAGGAAGCGGGCGACGCCGACAGCACCACTGACCTTGCGGTGTCCGCTGCCAACATGGAGACCGACTGGGGCAAAAGCATGCAGGCCGACCTTATGGTTGGCGACGGCCCAACCGACGCCGTCCAAAAAGCCTTTGTGGCCAAGATCAAGGAGACCAAGGCGTCCGATGGCAGTCTGGACTGCTCCCTGATCGAAGGCTTCTGGGGCATGGACTTCGATTAAGCGAGCGCGGTCACATGCCGCAGCTTTCGGGCCTGACGGGCCTAACAGAGCAGGGATCCTTCGGGGTCCCTGTTCTTGTTTTGCAAACCCGTTAAAGGGGCCCACCCGCAGCAGCCCTGCAAGCGGGCACCCTCTTGGAGACACCATGGCCACGCGCAAGCCGCCCTGGCTCAAGGTAAAGTTGCCATCCGGCGAGCGCCTTGCTCGATACAATCGCGTCAAGACGCGGGCACGCGAGCTCAAGCTCCACACCGTCTGTGAAGAGGCCCAGTGCCCGAACATCGGAGAGTGCTGGGGAGGGGGAACGGCGACCTTCATGGTCATGGGGGACATCTGCACACGGGGCTGCCGCTTCTGTGCTGTGAACACCAAGCGCATCGGCCCCCCGTTGGATGTAGACGAGCCCGCCAATGTGGCCCGTGGCATTGCCGAGATGGAACTGGACTACGTGGTTCTCACCAGCGTGAACCGGGACGATCTGGACGATCAGGGCGCCGACCATTTCGCAGCGTGCATCAACGCGATCAAGCTGGCTTCGCCCAGGACCATGGTCGAAGTGTTGACCCCCGACTTTACCGGCCGCTTAGAGCTGGTGGACCTGGTTTTAGACGCAGGGCCAACCGTTTACGCACACAACATTGAGACGGTTGAGCGCTTGCAGCGCCCCGTGCGCGATCCTAGGGCCAACTACCAGCAGTCTTTGGACGTGCTGGCCCACGTCAAGGCACACACCCCCACCAACTTCTCCAAGTCCAGCATCCAAGTGGGCCTGGGCGAAAAGCCCGCGGAGGTACTGCAGACCATGCAGGATCTGCGCGATGTGGGCGTAGACTTCCTCACTTTGGGGCAGTACCTCCAGCCCTCGGGCAAGCACCTCAAGGTCAACGAGTTCGTTACGCCAGAGACTTTTGACTGGTATGCCGAGCAGGGACGGGCCATGGGCTTTCGCTACGTGGCCAGCGGACCGCTGGTCCGATCAAGCTACAAAGCGGGCGAGTTCTTCATCCGTGAGTTCATCGAGAAACAGCAGGACCCCACCGCATGGACCAAGCCCCTGGCGCGCTGAGCGTCGCCGAGAGCATCCGACAGACCCTGCACGCGGCCATGACCGCGGATCCAAGTGTGCTTCTGCTCGGCGAGAGCGTAGGCCACTTGGGCGGCGTCTTCCGCACCACCCAAGGCTTGCTCGAGCACTTCGGTGCAGAGCGCGTCATCCAGACCCCACTGTCTGAAAATGCGACGGTGGGCTTGGCCATTGGCTTGGCCATGGCTGGAAAACGCCCGGTCGTGGAGCTGGTAGGGGGCGCAGCAGGTGCCTTCGCGCAAGTTACCCGCGAGCTGGCCAAGCTCAACAGCGCCGAGTTCCCACTTCCCGTCGTGCTGCGCATCCCTCTGGGCGAGCTTCCTGGTGGCCTGCACACCGACACCTTGGCTGGCGCACTGCTCGGCCTGGACGGACTCAGCGTTCACTGCCCCAGCACCCCAAGCCAAGCGGCCCATGTGCTCTCACAGGCGCTCCAGAGCGACAGCCCCAGCATCATTCTGGAGTCCCTGAGCTGCTACGGCAACCGCTCCGACCGCCCCGCAGAAGATGGTGCAACCATCCTGCGCAGCGGACGCGACGCGACATTGCTCAGCTACGGCGCTGGCGTGCAGGCCTGCCTGAACCTGGCCGATTCCAGCCCTTACGATTTAGGCGTGGTCGATCTGAACCGCCTGCACCCGGTAGACAGTCAGACCCTGGCTCAAGCCCTTCGCGAGAGCGGACGCCTGATCTTGGCCACCGACGGTCCTGCTTCGGCACACAGCAACGGCGCACTGGGCGACCGGGTGCTAGCCGAGCTGACCCGCGCTGCATTTTTGTACTTAGAGTCGCCTCCCGTCGCCGTACCTGCGACGGAAGAGGCACTCAAACGAGCCCTTTCTTCTTCCCTGCGTTTCTGAGGAGCCCCTGCCCATGTACACCTTCGAGTTACCCGAAATTGGGGAAGGCGTTGTCGAAGGCGAGATCGTCCAGTGGCTGGTCCAGCCTGGTGACGTGATCGCTGTAGACCAACCCGTCTGCGAGATCATGACCGACAAGGCCACCGTGGAGATCTCCTCCCCCGTCGGCGGTCGCATCGACACGCTGCACGGCGAGCCCGGCGACGTGGTCAAGGTGCACACGCCCTTGGCTGAGATCGACTCCGGCTCCGGAGCTGCTGCCGCACCCGCCCCTGCGGCTGCACCGGCGGCTGCGCCCAAGGCAAACCCGGCCCCCGTGGCACCGGCCGCTGCACCTGTCGCTGCGCCAGCAACATCGGCCGCTGGGTCCACCGACGGCGGCTCCAAGGGCAAGTCTGTGGCCACCCCTGCCGTGCGCCGCCGGGCGCGCGAGATGGACATCGACTTGGCCCAGGTCTCCGGATCCGGCAAGGGCGGCCGCGTGAGCCACGATGACCTGGATATCCACGGTAGCGCTCCTGCCTCCGTCCCTGGTGCAGTGGCCCCGGCAGCTCTGCCCCAGTCCCGTGCCGTGCCTACCGGCGCCGAGCAGCACATCAAGATCATCGGACTGCGTCGCAAGATCGCCGAGCAAATGGTCCTGGCGAAACAGACCGCACCCCACTTCACCTACGTCGAAGAGATCGACATGACGGTGCTCTGGGACATGCGGAAGCGCCTGAAAAAGTCCGCTTCAGACCGTGGGGTCAAGCTGACTTTTCTGCCGTTTTTCATGAAAGCTCTGTGCCAGGTGTTCAAGGAGTTCCCCAACCTGAACAGCAACGTCATCGCCGACCCCTTCACACTGGTGGTCAAGGGTGACGTAAACATCGGTATCGCCACCGATACCCCACAGGGACTCTTCGTTCCGGTCGTGAAGAACGTCGAGCAGAAAAGCATTCTCCAGATTGCGGCCGAGCTGGCCGACGTAACCACCCGCACCCGCGAGGGACGCGCTTCGGCATCCGACTTTAGCGGTGGCACCTTTACCATCACATCCGTTGGCAACATCGGTGGCGTGCTGGCGACGCCCATCTTGAACACCCCCGAGGTCGCCATCCTGGGCGTGAATCAAATCAAGGAGCGACCGGTGGTCGTAGACGGAGAGATCGTCATTCGCCGAATGGTGTACTTCAGCAGCTCCTTTGACCACCGCGTCATCGACGGCGCTGTCGCTGCCCGATTTACCACCGCTCTAAAGAACATCCTGGAGCAGCCTGAATCCATGCTTCTGGAGCTCATCTGATGAGCATGCGTCAGGCCCTTCATCAGGTGCGCGACGCCGGCGATGCCTTGGCGGAAGCCAGCGCGTTAGCTGCCCCGGTGCGGGGCCTGGAAGCTGTGATCGTCGGTGGTTTCTTGGGCATTGAGTCTCGAGACTGGGTGCTACCAGGCTTGAGAGAGCGCGCGGGCGGCGTACTGCGCGGCGCCAGCGTGGACCGTCTGACCACGTCGAGCGATGGCGCCCGTCCCTATCGCATCGCCCCCGTGACTCAGGACCCCGCGGCCCGCATGCTGCACGCCTGTGGACTCTCTATGGCTCTCCAGGACAGCGATGCAGCCGTTCTCTGCTTCATCGGTCAAGGTGCATCGTCCTACGGGGCTTTTCACGAAGCTTTGAACATGGCCCAGCTACACCAGCTACACGTGGTCTTTCTGTGTCACGCCTGGGACTTAGACCACAAAGAGAGCCCCCTGGCCCGCCAACTGGGTGGGTCCATGCAGGCCCTGGCTCTGGCGCACGGCATGCGCCCTCACAGCGTAGACGGAGGTTTGGTAACCGACGTGCTCTCGGCTGTGACCGAAGCACGCTCACACACCGGACCCAGCTTTATCGAAGCCCGCCTTGAGCGAGGCGACGATCCCCTGCGTCGTGCTTATGACGAGCTCACCGAAAGTGAGCCCGCCACAGCAGCCAAGATTTCCTGAAGGCGCGACCTTCAGCAACCCATCAGATCTGGAGACTCCCATGGAGACCCGCACCTACGACGCCGTTGTGATCGGCGCAGGCCCCGGCGGCTACCCCGCCGCCATCCGTTTGGCCCAGCTTGGAATTAAGACCCTCTCCATCGAGAAGGAATACTGGGGTGGCGTGTGTTTGAACGTGGGCTGTGTGCCCTCCAAGGCATTGATCACCGCGTCGAAGAAGTTCAAGGAACTCCAGGGGACCGCTCAGGAGATGGGCATCGTGCTGGACGGCACCCCCCAGTTCGACATGGTGCAGAGCCAGTCTTGGAAGAAAGGCATCGTCGACAAGATGAGCGGTGGCGTGAGCGGCCTGATCAAGGCCAATGGCGCCGACAAGCTCTTCGGCACTGCGCGCTTTGACGGCCCCGGCGCCCTGATCGTGGACACCGCCGACGGCGAAGTCCGCATCGAGTCCAAGCACATCGTCATCGCAACCGGCTCACGTCCCATCGAGATCCCCGGCTTCTCCTACAAGGACGACCGGGTCATGGAGAGCACCAAGGCTCTGGCGCTCGACCATGTGCCCGAGCGCATCGTCGTGATCGGCGGTGGCTACATCGGCCTGGAGCTGGGCACCATGATGGCCAAGGTCGGCTCGCAGGTGACCGTGGTCGAGATGGGAGACCAGGTGCTACCCGGCTTTGACAAGGACGTGGTCAAGCTGATTGCCCGCCGTCTGAAAAAGTCCAAGGTCAAGGTCATGCTGGAGACCCGGGCTATGGGCTGGGAGGAAGGCGACGGCGTCGCTCTGGTCAAGGTTCAGGACAAGAACGGCAAGGAGCACTTGCTCCAAGCCGACAAGATCCTGGTGACCGTGGGCCGCTTTCCCAACTCCGAGTCGATGGTCGAAGGCTTACCCGGCCTGGAGATGGACGGGCGCTTCATCAAGATCGACAAACAGTGTCGGACCAACCTACCCGGCGTCTACGCCGTCGGTGACGTGGCTGGACAGCCCATGTTGGCTCACAAAGCCACCCACGAGGGCGAGGTCGTGGCCGAGGTCATCGCTGGCCACAAGGTGCAGTTGGACAACATCCAGGTGCCCGCCGTGGTCTTTGTAGACCCCGAGATCGCAACCGCTGGTATGCAGGAGCACGAGGCTGCTACCGCTGGCTTTGACATCTCCGTCGGCAAGATGCCCTTTGCCGCTGTCGCACGCGCACTGACCACTGGTGACAAGGACGGCTTCGTCAAGGTCATTGTGAACAAGGCCGACCAGCGCATTCTGGGCGTGACCATCGTTGGCCCCGGAGCCAGTGACCTGATCTCCGAGGCCAGCTTGGCCGTCGAGATGCAGGCCGAAGCCTTGGACATGGCGCTGACCATCCACCCACACCCCACCCTGGGTGAGGCGTTAATGGAAGCCGCCAAGCATGCACGTGGCGAAGCCGTCCACATCATGAACAGCTAATCCATGTCGGGACGATTCATCGTCATCGAGGGCCTGGACGGCAGCGGGGGCACCACTCAGGTGCGCCTGCTCTCCCAGACCCTTGGCGCGCACGCCACCCGCGAGCCTACCGACGGCCCCGTCGGCAAGCTCATCCGAAAAGCCCTGGGTGACCCCATGTTTGTGGGCGACGGGGTGCTGCCCTACCTGTTCGCAGCCGACCGAAAGGACCACCTGGAGCGGGTGATCGAGCCCAAGCTCAGTGGCGATGTGGATGTGGTCTCCGACCGCTACTACCACAGTTCGCTGGCCTACCAGTCCCTGGCTATGCCATTGGACCAGGTCATGTCTTTGAACGCCGATTTCCGAGCGCCAGACCTGTGCATCTTCCTGGACCTGGACGTGCCCAGCTGCATGGCGCGGATCGAGGCCCGTGGACTGGCGAGGGACCGTTTTGAGACCAAGCGCCAGCTCGAAGAGATCAGCGCCCAGTACGGCGCAGTGCTGGCCATGCTCAAGCAACGCGGCGACCGCATTCTCATGCTGGACGCGGCCGACAGCATTCCCAGTATTCAGAAGCAGATCCTGGCCGCTGTGAAGGGGCTGCCCACGGTGGAAGGCCTGAAGTGAAGGTGATGGACCTGGGTCTGCTGGACTATCAGCAGGCCTGGGACACCCAGAAGCAGGTGCTTGCTGAGCGCTTAGCGGGCACCGTACCCGACACGCTGATCCTTGTGGAACACCCTCCCGTGTACACCTTGGGGCGTAGTCGAAAAGCCGCCAGCAATGTCTTGAACCCGGGCGAGGTACCGATCATTCAAGTAGAGCGCGGCGGCGATGTGACCTGGCATGGCCCTGGTCAGCTCGTGGCCTACCCCATCATTGCTCTGCCAGAGGGCCGGCGAGACCTGCACGCCTACTTGCACACCCTGGAGGATGCGGTCATTGCCACCTGTGCAGTCTTTGGGGTCCAAGCCGAGACCAACGCCCGGAATACGGGGGTCTGGGTCGGCCAGGAGAGCACCGCACGCAAGCTATGTAGCATCGGGATCCACTGCCGCCGCTGGGTGACCTGGCATGGTCTGGCGCTCAATGTGGCCCCCGATCTCTCCTACTTCGAGCGCATTGTGCCCTGTGGTATCGATGGGGTCAGCATGACCTCGATGGCCCAAGTGCTGGGTGAGGGGTCGGCCCCGGAGATGGGGGCTGTGAAGCGGGAACTCAGCGCTGCGCTCAAAGATCTACTCCAAGGCTGATGCAGCGCTCTTGACCATCGCGGCCAGGGGGCTATCCACACTGCCCCTGATTGGAGCCGTAGATGCTGGACGCCAAGTTCATCGAGAACAACCCCGAGCAAGTACAGGCAGCCCTGGACCGCCGCAACGCCAGCGACAAGCAGCTCGCGGCATTCGCATCTCTGGGGGAGCTGAACGACCGGCGACGAGAGCTGCTCTTGGTGGCCGAAAAGGGCCGCAAGGTGCGCAACCAGCTCAGCCCGCAGATCGGCCAGCTAATGAAAGCTGGAGAGCGAGACCAGGCTGCTGAACTCAAGCTTCAGGTCAAGACCGCCGGCGACTCGGTCAGAGAGGCTGAGGTCCTGCTGGAGGCCTTGGAAACCCAGCGTACCGGACTGCTCCTGGAGATCCCCAACGTCCTGGATGAAAGAGTACCTGCAGGCACAGACGAGGCCAGCAATGAGCTGGTGCGCACCTGGGGCACCCCTGCCGAGCTGGGCTTTGAGCCCAAGAGCCATGATGTGCTGGGTCAAGAGCTGGACATTCTGGACTTTGAGCGCGGCGTGAAGCTGTCCGGCACACGCTTTGCGGTCTACAAGGGCCTGGGCGCACGCCTAGAACGCGCCCTGGTCAACCTCTTCCTGAACACCCACTCAGAGAAGCACGGCTACACCGAGCTGATGGTCCCCTACATGGTCAAAGCCAGTGCCCTGTACGGCACCGGTCAACTACCCAAGTTCGAAGCCGACCTGTTCAAGCTCACCACCCAGCTGGGCGGCGAGGATGCCTACCTGATTCCCACCGCAGAGGTGCCCGTCACCAACCTTCACCGAGAAGAAATCCTGGAGGAGTCAGATCTGCCAAAAGCCTACGTGGCATTTACCCCCTGCTTCCGCTCAGAAGCTGGCAGTTACGGCCGAGACACGAAGGGTCTGATTCGTCAGCACCAGTTCCACAAGGTCGAGATGGTGCGCGTCAGCACCCCCCAAGACAGCGACGCCCAGCACGAGCTGCTCACCGGCCACGCCGAGGCCATCTTGCAGGCCCTTGAGTTGCCCTACAGAGTGATGCGCCTTTGCGGCGGAGACATAAGCTTCAACGCCCGTCACTGCTACGACTTAGAGGTGTGGATGCCCGGTCAAGGTGCCTACCGCGAGATCAGCAGCTGCTCGAACTTTGGTGACTTTCAGAGCCGACGTATGGCACTGCGCTACCGCCCTGAGAGCACGAACGGCAAGAAAAGTAAGCCGGTACTGGCACACACGATCAACGGCTCGGGCCTGGCTGTAGGCCGCACCGTGGTCGCGATCCTTGAGAACTATCAGCAGCCAGACGGCTCGATCGTGATCCCCAAGGCCCTGGTGCCCTACATGGGGGTTGACCGCATTCCCGCCGGGCATTAAAAGCCGGGGGCTCGACTCACGGAGGTGTGGCCGAGCGGTTGAAGGCACAGGTCTTGAAAACCAGAAACCCGAGAGGGTTCGTGGGTTCGAATCCCACCGCCTCCGCTCTTTTACAGATTCTGTGTTGTTTAACAGGCTGATTTATCAGTAGGTGTGGAGACGTGACCGAGTGGCCGAAGGTGCGCGATTGCTAATCGCGTGTATGGAAACGTACCGAGGGTTCGAATCCCTCCGTCTCCGCCACTTAGGCTCACCGTCACCCTCTTTTGGGTGGCGGTGACTCTAAGCCCCTGTTAACCGCAGTCGCGCTTCGCCCCCTTGGGGCCAAAGCCAACACGCACCCATAGCTCAATTGGATAGAGCATCTGACTACGGATCAGAAGGTTAGGGGTTCGACTCCTCTTGGGTGTACCTGAAAGCTCCCCTCGGCTCACGCCGGGGGGAGTTTTTTGCTTCCTTGGATATATGATCTCCCCACGGAGAACCCAATGTTGCTGATCCTGCTCGCCTGCCTGACCCCGCGCCAAGGCGACCAACTCCAGGCACAAAACTCCGAACTGGCAGCCGCACTCGACGAGAGCGAGCGTCAGAGGGTCCAAGCCGAAGCTGAGCTGGCGGAATGCCAGACCCTCTCCACACCGCCCACCGCCGCAGAAGAGATCCAGGCCTCGGCCATGCTCGTACAAGCCAACGAGGCCTTGGCCAAGGGCGATGCTCTGACTGCCAAGGGGATCGTCGCCGTGATCCTCAGCGAGCACGGCAACACACAAGCCGCTTGGGGTGCCGAGCGCCAAGCAAGGGAGCTTGCGGCCGTGGGCCTGGACGCGGTGTCCCTGGACCAAGTTGAGTGGTGGCAGGGCCAGCACGACCCCAACGCCCAAGTCACCTTGATCGTGTTCTGGGAGCAGTGGTGCCCCCACTGCCGCCGAGAGATGCCCAAGACCAACCTTCAGTGGCAGCGCTACAAGGACCAAGGGCTACAGGTCATCGCCCTGACCAAGGTGACCAACAGCAGCACCGATGAGAGTGCCCACGCTCTGATCGTAGACCAGGACATTGGCTTTGCAGTCGGCAAAGAGAAGGGGAGCGTCTCCGAGGCCTACTTTGTCAGTGGCATCCCAGCCGCTGTGGTCATCCAGGATGGCAAGGTGATCTGGCGAGGACACCCAGCCAAGATCAGCGACGAGGCTATCGAGAGCTGGCTGGAGTAAACCCCCAGTGGACTCAGATCTCGGCCCCGGGGGCAAAGCCTGCTTCGGCGACGGTCACCGTGACCTGGTCCATGCTGACCGGGCCAATCACACGCACGATGCCTTCATCCAGGTCTACCTCTACGCCTTGGACACCGTCCAGCTCGCCCAGCTTGACCTTGACCTTGCTGGCACATCTCCCACAGGTCATTCCGCCGACGTGAAGGGCCAAGCCCGGGGTACGAACCTGAGCGGAGAAGCCCGCTGTTTCGACTGCCTGAATGACGCTCAAAGAGTCAATGGATCCAGAGACCTGAACCCTTCCCGCGGGCTGATCGACGGTGACTCCGTCCACGCCCTCCACTGCCAACAGGCCCTTCTCCACTTTCCGAGCGCACCCGCCACAGGTCATGCCCTGGACATTGAGCTCAAGCTTGGTGGTGACCGCAGCACCGCCCAACCCTTGACCTAAGCGGGCCACAGCCAAGCGGGCATCGGAAAAGGCGAACCAAGCCACCATGCCGATGAGCAACACTGCACTGGCAATGGACACCGGGCCCACATGCTCGTGGCTGACCTGCACGATCGATTCAATCGGAATCAGCCCGTCAAAGAGCAGCCCGAAGAGAATGGACCCGCCTACGATGGTGCTCAGGTAGATGACCAGCGGGGTCTTGCCCAGGGTGCGATAGACCGCCCCCAGGGTGGCAATGTTGGTCGCTGGGCCGGCCATTAGGAAGACCAGGGCGGCTCCCGTGGGCAGCCCTGCAGCGACCAGGGCTGCGGCGATGGGGACCGAAGCGGTGGCGCAGACATAGAGCGGAAGAGAGATAAGGAGCGCAGCCCCCATGGCCACCAGTCCGCCGTTTGCGGAGAGCCCAGTGAGCGCGTCGGGCGGCAGAAAAGTAGTGAGCGCAGCCGAAATCAACACACCGATGCTGAGCCAACCCCAGATGCTCTGAACCATCTCTATGCTGTGCTCAAGCATCTGCTTCGCGGTGGGCCTTGGCCCTTCATTTTCCAGCGGGAGCACCTCCTGCTCGGGCAGACCGCGGTCCGTGAGCAGTCCCCCCACAATGCCCGTGATGGCCGCAGCGGCCACCTTAAACAGTGCAAAGGGCCACCCCAAAAAGCTGGCGGAGACCAACATCGAGTCCACCCCAGTCTGAGGGGTCGCGATGAGAAAGCCCACCGCTGCACCATCGCTGGCACCGTCCTTCTTCAGGCCCAGACCGGCCGGGATCACACCGCAGCTGCACAAGGGCAGCGGGATGCCCAGCGCCACAGCTTTCAGGACTCCCATTCGACCGGAGAGGTGCCGGCGCACAAAACCCTTGGGCAAAAAGCCGTGCAGCATGCCAGACAAGGCTGCACCCACCAGCAACCAGGGCGCCAGCTCCAGGCTAATGTTCCAGACATTGTTCAGGTACTCTTGGATCACTTGGCACCTCCAAAGCGGCCCATGAGACCCGTAAGTTCGCTCAGCGTGGCATTGCGTTGCTCAGCGTCGCCTGCTTGAAGGGCATCGGCCACGCAGGTGCGCACGTGCTCTTCCAGGAGCAGCTGACCCACCCGACCCGTACCTCCCCTGATTGCCGCGATCTGAACCAAGACCTCGGGACAGTGCCGATCCTCCTCCACCATACGGCGTACCGCAGAGAGCTGTCCTTCCAGACGGCGCAGGCGGGCGAGCATCTTCTTCTTCTCGGCTGGGTCTTTCATCACTCAGGCTCCCATACCCCTGGGGGGTACCTGGCCTATACCCCCTGGGGGTATCGATTGCAGGGCTTTTCTTCCTTCCAGGGATGCAGAAATCACCGATGCAGCTCAAGACCCGCCCCAATGCGGCACGTTCAACCATCGCCAGGTTGGTGTTGACCCAGCCCCGAGCCCGAAAGGGACCCACGTTCTACTTGAACCAGCATTCGCTCAGCAGCCCTGGATGTGCCCGCCGGGTCGGTCTGACCCTACTCGATGTGACAACCCGTACAGCTGGGGCTGTCATTGTCCAGCAGCTCTGCCATCTTGGGCAGCACCTCTTCGTGCATGAACTTGGCGCCAGGGTCCGTGGTGTCGGGCCCGGGAAACTCCCCTTCCGCCCAGTAGCCAGCAAGATCCTGGGACGGCATGCTGTAATCGCCGCCACTGGTGTGGCAGGTATCGCAGCTGAACTCGGCGTAGCGCTCGGCGTCGTAGCCCTGGAACACGTCCCGCATCGTAGGCAGAACGACCCCCGCCATGTACGCGCTCTTTTCGCTCTCGCTCATCTCCGGCCAGGTCAATTCGTCGGTGGTGGAGGTGTCTTCCGCTGTGTCTTTGTCGCAGCCGGTGACGGCCAGAGCCCCAAAAAAGACGAGAAGCGCGAGTCGAGCCGTCATTTAGCCATCCAAGTTTGAGATACCAGACTACCCTTTCGCTCAGCCGCTAGGAAAGTCCACACAGAGATACTGCAGACTGCCCAACGCCAAAGTCCATGCCTGGCGGGTCTGGTCATCGGGCTGGGCTAGGTAGGCTTGGCGGGCGTTTTCCGATTGCATGGCGGCGTCGCCGATGGCCGCCAGCTTGGGATCTGCGGCGCGCACGGGCTCCGTGGTCGGCGACATGGGGTCCAGACCGCTCGGGGAATCCGGCTCACAGACCACCGGAACCTGCGGGCGAGGGCCTACTTCTTCCGGTTTGAGTGGGTACGCAGCTGCGTACCAATGGGCGACTTGCTCTGCCGCCAGCTGGGCTGCCCGGGATGGGCCCTCGCAGCTGGCCTGAGCCGCCGCGGTGATCTCAGGCTCCCGCTGGGCGCAGATCCGGGCGACATCCTGAGCGTAGGCGCGCACCTTTATGTCCTGGTCTGGTTTCGGAGTATCCATGACTGGAGACGTGCTCGCGCAGGCCAGGAAGAGCAGAAGCATGGTGGCAGGATACAGGGAATACATGCGCTTGCCCTACCAAGACCCCGCGGATCTGATCTGGCTTAGGGCGGCCCAGAGCATTGGCTGGACCGTCGAACGCTCGACCCAGGTCTTTGCCAGCTTTGATGGCAAGAACACCCTGCGCATCTCCACAGTCCAGGACTTTGATCCCGACGACTGCTTGGCCCAGATGATCCTGCACGAGATCTGTCACGCCCTGGTTCAGGGGCCCGAGAAGCTGCGCCTGCCCGACTTTGGAATGGAGAACATCGACGACTCGGATCTGTTCGCCGAGTACGCCTGCCACCGCCTGCAGGCGGCGCTTCTACAGCCCTTTGGGCTGCGCTTGGCGCTCTCTCCAACCACCGATCATCGGCCGTACTACTTCGCTTTGCCAGTCTGGCCTTGCCGAGGGGACAATGCCGCAGCGGTTGCTGCCAGGGCCGGGCTAACGCGCGCGCGGCAAGGTCCCTGGGCTGAGATTCTCACCCAAGCCTTGAGCGCGACTGCGGACTTGGCGGATGCCGTTCGCCACATCCCGGGAAACCTGTGGTCTCAGAGCCTGGCTCGGCATCCTCTTGGACTGCCGCCGAGCAAAGATCCCGCCGAATGCACGGACTGCGCTTGGGGACAAAGCGGCCGCTGCTTGGTGGCCGATCAACACCTACCGGAGCTGGGCTGTGCGGCCTGGGAGCCAGTCTTGAGCGCGTCGGATTGCGGGGCTTGTGGGGCCTGCTGCCGGCAGGGCTTTGATGTGGTCGACCTGGAGCCAGACTCCCCGCTTCTGGACCGAGCGGATGTAGTGGACCACGGCTTTGGTCCTCAGCTTCCACGGCCTGGTGGCTACTGCGTGGCATTGACGGGTGAGCAGTCCCCCTACCGATGTGGCGTGTACTCGGAACGCCCGAAAAGCTGTAGGGACCTGGCTCCTGGATCGGAGGGGTGTTTGGCGGCAAGGCAGCGCTGTGGCCTACCCGCGGGAAACCAAGACAAGGCGGGGGCCTGAGTTTGCGACCCGGTCTTCCTGGGTCAGCGACTCAGCCTTAGAGCCAGACCGGGGAGTGAATCGCCCAGTCTTCCCCCGATACCAGCAGCAGTACCCATGGGCCCTGGACGCTGACCCGCTTGGGTCCACACGGAAGCTCTTCACTCCCACTCTCGGTGAGTAGCTCCATGGTCTCGGCGCCCTGGCAATCCAAGTCCACGACAGCGCCGGTCTGCTGATGAAAACCGGATAGATCCACGCTCAGCCAAGGCCCCGTGCTCGCAACACTGTGCCCAGCAAAGAGCGCCCGCTCAAACTGGGTGGTCGAAGGCAACACATCGTCCGGCACCTGCAACCAAGTCACAGGCCCAACCAAGCTCAGCCGCTCCCCTTGCTCCAAGAGTCCACGAATCGCGGCCAGATCCTGCGGCCCCTCCACCCGAATCGCTGTTGGTGCGGGGCTCCATGCCCAAGCCGGCCCAGCTTGCTCCACCCAATCCACGTCCACAAGGCCCAGGCGACCCGCACTCTGCGTGGACATGGCCATGGCCAACAGATCCAGTGGGTCGTCCAGGAGCGCGGTGTCCGCAGTGCCAAAGCCAGGCTGAGTGTTTCGACTCCACCCAACGCTCCAGACCACACCGCGCTGCCCTTGCGCGACCGAGCCCGCACGCACCCGCAGTACATCCGAGACCCACCCCGCCGTATAGGGCCGGCCCACTTGTTCCGGGGCGCTCATCACCGCATAGGACAGGCCCAGGGCCGCAGCCAAGCGTGCGTCGTCCAAGGGTTCCATGCGGCTGTTGACCGAGGGCCAAGGGGCGCGGAAAAAGTCGGCTTGGCGCCAGTCACCTGGCTCTATACGCCGGGTCCAGTTCAGCTCGGAGAAGTGGATTACGCTGGCCTTGATGGTCAGGTCTAGTTGGATGGGCTCCCACTCGGGACCCGCCTCCAGGAGCAGGCTGTGGTCTCCAGGCGGGAAGCTCAGGCTCTCCTCCGGACCCACGACCTGCTCTCCCAAGGGCCCCTGGACCACAAAGGCGCTGGGCCCTTGCCAGATAGGAATCCAGCTGCCCAGCAATCCGGGCTCTAAAAGCTGCGTGCCGACGGGCTGCTCGGGTCCCCAGATCTCAGATTCGGCCGCACAGCGCAGGGACACGGCCGAGTCCGGCAACATCGTGTCCCAGTCTGGGGGCATCCAGGCCACCACCTCTCCCTGGGCATCCAAGGCCTGCACGATGGCGCCATCGGGGCAAGAACCCTGGCTGGGTTGGCCATACAGCGCCCGCTGCGCAGGGTCCCAGTCGCCGACGACGAGCTGGCTTAGGTCCTGGAAAATGACCGCGCCGCCCAAGTCTTGGACCCTCTGCGCATCGGTGAGCAAGACCTGCCCCGAGCGGTAGAGAGCCGAGCCCACCAGGACGTGGCCACGGCCGGGATGCACGTAGAGCTCGGATGCGCCTTGGAAGCTGAG
>CAJQPC010000055.1 GCA_905480105.1 uncultured bacterium
CCCAGATCTGGCTGCCGTGCACCACCACAGCGTGCTCCCACCGCGGCGTGTTCAAGGTGGCCCATGCACGCCATGTTTCCCCATCGAACTGCCAGATTTCCCCACTCTCGGGCCCCTCACCCCCGACCAGAAGTGCCCTGCCGTCCAACTTGACCATGCGCCCACCGACCCGTGGCTCCGGCAGCGCAGGGGCGGCCTGGTTGGCTGTTGAGGTGCTGAGTTGGCAAGAGGACAGCGGGCCAGCTGCACCCTGCCCACCGCAGACCAAGGCGGCGCCGTTCAGAGCCACTGCAGAGGCGTGACTCCTGGGCTCGGTCAATCCGGGTACCACTTCAAAGCCCTGTCGATTCCAGATCAGCCCCTGGCTCGACAAGCTTCGATCCGCCAGTATTCCGCCTTGAATCAACACACCTTCGTCTAAGGGGACGGCCGTTGCGTACTGCAAGGAAAAGGGTGCCGGGTCAATGGGTAGGACCTTGCCAGCGGCCATGTCCAGTCTCTCGGCGGTCGGTGAAAAGCCACCGAAGATAAGCACCTGCTCGTCGGTGCCGGCCACCACCATGCCCGAGTGACCGAAATTGAGGTTGTCCAGGCGCTTCCAGTGGCCAGGGTAGTCGGCCTTGACGGCCTCCACCACAGTGGCATCCGGGGCTCGCTCCGGTGTGCAGGACAGCAGCCAGAATAAGACCGTCACGGGCGCTCCAACATGCGTACAAGGTATCCCCTGCGCCCAAGACGTGCATAGATAGAGTCCGAAGCGCGCGCAGTCATCGCCGCGTGAATGACCCAAGGCCAACATCCATGTCAGTAAACGGCTAAGCACCCCTCATGAACAGTCGCACACGCATCTTTCAGATTGTCCTGGGTGTCCTTTTTGTCCTTTGGCTCGTCCAGGGCAATATCGTCAACGCCTTGATTGACTACTTTTGGTTTGACGCCCTGGGCTTCCAGAGCGTGTTCACCACCATCCTGACCACAAAGGTGGGGCTCTGGTTCATGGGTGCGGCCCTCTGCTCCGTATTCATAGGTGTGAACCTGTCTATTGCCACACGGGAGGCGCCTATCGACTTTCGTCGGGCCGCCCGCTTGGTCTTGGATCGAGGCCTGACTGGCAAACAACTGCAGGGGGTCTTCCGAACCGCAGTAGGCGCCTGGATGGCACTGCCGAGCCTCCTTTTCGGAACCACTCTGGCCAGCATGTGGATGGAGGTGCTCAGCTGGCTCCACGCCAAGCCGTTTGGGGTCAACGACCCCGTCTTTGATCGCGACGTGAGCTTCTACGTATTTAAGCTCCCGCTCCTGGCCGACTCTCAGGACATCTTGGCATCCTTGGTGGCCATCACCATCCTGCCCCTTGTGGGCTTCTACTTCATGCGTGACGTCTTTGTAGGGCAGCGCAATGGATTGAGCAGCAGGGCCCGCACGCACCTGCTCGCCTTGGGTGCCGTGTTCTTCGTAGTCCTGGGCTTTGGCTGGTATCTGGACACTTACGAACTGCTCTTTGAGCGCCACGGCGTGGTCTGGGGAATGGGCTTTGCGGACCTAAACGGTTCGCTTCCAGCTCGCTGGATCATGGCTGGTGTCAGCTTGTTGACCGCCGTTGGCCTTCTGGTCTCCACCAGGGGGCGCAGCTGGCGAACTCCACTGGGTGCAGCTGGCCTTTATGGCCTGTGCTGGATGCTGTTGGAAGGGGTTTGGCCCGGAGTTCTGCAGAGCTACTACGTCTCTCCCAACGAGCTTGACGTGGAGGCGCCGTTCATCGCCGACAACATCAAAGCCACCCGCGAGGCCTACGCCTTGGACCGAATCGAGGTCCGGCCCTTCGAAGCGAACACCAACCTCAAAGTCTCGGACGTGGACGCGAACCCACTGACCATCGACAACATCCGGGTTTGGGACGACCGCCCTCTGCTGGATACTTACGCGCAGATTCAAGAGATTCGGCCGTACTACGACTTCGTGGACGTGGACGTGGACCGCTACGTCATCAACGGGAAGCTAAGGCAAGTCATGCTCAGCTCTCGTGAGCTGAACTACAACTCGGTGGAGAACAAAAGCTGGGTCAATGAGCATTTCCAGTACACCCACGGGCACGGCTTGGCCATGAGCCCCGTGAACGCGGTGACTGACCGTGGCCTGCCCGAGCTCTTTATTCAGGACATCCCCCCGGTTTCAAACACCGACCTGACCGTCACCCGACCAGAGATCTACTACGGCGAACTGACCAGCTCCTATGTCTTCACCGGTACGACTACGGATGAGTTTGATTACCCCGATGGGGACGAGAACCAGTACAACCGCTACGAGGGCTTAGGCGGCGTACCGGTGAGTAGCTTTGGACGTAAAGTCGTCTTTGCGCTCCACTTCTCTACCCTGGACATCCTGCTGTCCAACTACCTGACCGACGAGAGCAAGGTGCACTTCCGGCGCCAAGTGCGGACGCGAATCGATACCGTCACTCCCTTTCTGTCGCTGGACAATGACCCTTATATGGTCGTCTTAGACGGTCGCCTGGTGTGGGTGGTGGACGCTTACACCACCACCAGCAACTACCCCTACAGCGAACCGAACATGCGCAACGGAACCAATTACGTGCGCAACTCGGTCAAAGTCGTCATGGATGCTTACGACGGCAAGCTGCAGTACTACGTCTCCGATCCAGACGACCCCATCATCCAGGTCTACGCATCGATCTTCCCCGGGGTGTTCTCTCCAATGGAGGAGCTACCCGAGGGGCTTCTGGAGCACCTACGGTATCCGCTGGACTTTTTCGAGCGCCAAGCCCAAGTCTACGCCCGCTACCACATGAACAACGTGGGCGTGTTCTACAACGCCGAGGACCTCTGGGCGCTTCCGGAGCGGAACGGCACCAAGACCAAGCCCAACTATTTGATCATGAAGCTCCCGGAGGAACAGGCAGCTGAGTTTGTGCTGCTTGCCCCCTTTGTCCCCAAGGACAAGCAAAACATGATCGCTTGGCTGGCCGCGCGCTCCGACGGCGAGGACCACGGCAAGATGATTCTGTACCAATTCCCCAAGCAGAAGCTCATCTTTGGCCCAGAGCAGATCGAGGCCCGCATCAACCAGGATCCCGAGATTTCCAAGGAAGTGACCCTGTGGGACCAGAGCGGCTCCCAGGTCACCCGAGGTGATCTCCTGGTCATCCCCATCGAAGACTCGCTGGTCTACGTCATGCCGCTCTATTTAGAAGCGGCCAGTTCACGGCTACCTGAGCTCAAGCGGGTCCTGGTGACCTACGAGAACCGCATTGCGATGGAGCGAACTCTGGAGGAGAGCCTGGCCGCTGTCTTTGGGGCCTCGGCACCCAAGCTGGAGTTGGACTCGGAGGGTGCGGCCATTCCAGTTCCAGTCGGAACGTGGGGCAGCCTAAGCCGAGACGCCAACGCCTCCTACCTCAAGGCCCTGGAACTTCAGCAGGCTGGGGATTGGGCTGGCTATGGCCAAGCCCTTGCCGAGCTCGAGCGTCAGTTGCGTGAGCTTCAGGACTTGGCCAACGAGGCTGGCGGGGACTCGGACTTGCAGACTTCTACCGAGTCAGAGTTGCCGGCGCCTGAGCAAGAGCAAGCCCAGCCCGAGGAGCCATAGACCAGCCGGTCCCATCATGCGCCTCTGGGTGCAACCGCAGGACTCGCCAGGTCCGGCTCCGGTATCCGCCGTGTCCACTTCGCTGAATCCAGTGTCTTGGACTGTGGAGAACTGAGTGAGATCCAAGGTAACCGGGATCAAACTCAGCTCCTGCTGCCGATCGTAGGCTACCAAGAGCTGCTCCCCGTCCAGTGTCAGCCAGGGGCGCTGCCCGCCCCCGTCCAGGGGGTTGTTGGTGAGCCGCACCCGTTCTTTGAGCTGCCAGTTTCGATCGAAGAATGCCAGGGCTAAATCGCCCTCGTCTCCAGCAGCCCAGGTCGCATCGTCCCGCAACATGTGGGCAACGACCCAGGTGTCCTGGATCAGGAGCAACCCTTGTGGCCAGTATGCCCGCTCTGGCGCATCCGAGATGATAATAAAGTGGCTCTCCACTATCTGCAGGTCGGCGTCGTAAACCACCACCTGGAGCTCCGGATCATACGCAAAACCCACGGCTACCATTTGCTCCCGTTCGGCATCCCAAAAGGCTGCCCCCCCGGTCATGCGAGGTTCATCGGCGGCCAGGCTCTCCCCGATGGGCAGGCCCTGCTCATCCAAGTGTACGAACCAATTTTTAGGCCAGCCGCCATCGTCCGAGGGGAAGAAGCTGCCCCGCAGGGGCCCTGAACACAGGGTGGTCATGTCGTTGTGGGAGCGCTCACCAACACCTTCGGCAACCGTTGATGCGCCTGTCGGGGTCCAATCCGATGAGAAGGTGTAGGCATAGGCTGAGTCGTCCGCCTCCAAGGTGTCTGCGCTCCCCAAGAGCAGCCAATCGCCTTCATCACAGCGACGCAAAGCAAAGTCCCGCATGGGCTGGGACTCCGGAGTCAGCCGCCAAGCCTCATCGCGCGGGGGCAGGGCCCAGGGCTCCTGAAGTAAGGGGCTAATCCAGAAGCCCTGGCCGGCGCCAAAGCCCAGGTACCAGCTTCCCTGGTCTAGGAAGGGGCGGGCAAAAGTTCCGCTCTGTCCCAGGGATACCTGCTCACTGACCTGGACGACGTGAGAGGCCCACACGGGTGTGGATAGGAGTAAAAGCATGTGCCAATAGTACTCAATTTGAGCCCGGTAAATCCAATTACCGCCAAGATGCTCCGTCGGGAGCACAACAACGCATGCTTCTTATAGGGTCAGTCTGCCTGGTCGTGGGTGTAGGCCTGCAGGCCCAACTTCAGCAGATCTGCGGCCCGGCGCAGCTTCTCAGGTTCCAGTACGGCAGCCAAACGAATCAACTGCTTTCCGTGCGACGGGTCCGTGTAAAAGCCACCCCCTGGAGCCACCACAATGGATTCGCCCTGGTGGGAAAACTCATGGGCCAAAAAGCGCGCGAAGGCCTCCGTGTCGTCGACGGGAAGCTTCACCATCAGATAAAAAGCGCCCTCGGGGCGGTGAACCGAGACACCCGGGATCTCGCCCAAACCCTCCAGCAGGGCATCGATGCGCTCCTTGTAGAGCGCCCGAGTCTGACTGTAGTGCTCCGGGCCCAACTCCAATGCTGCAACTGCGGCGGCCTGGGCCAGGGGCTGAGGCCCCAAGCGAGACTGTCCAAGACGCTCTACGGCTTTCATGATCTTCAGATTGTGGGAAATCAGAAAGCCAAGGCGTAGACCACAGGCCGACCAGGTCTTGGACATTGAGTCGACGCAGATGCTGCGCTGCCGAGCCTTGGGGATCTCGAGGATCGAGGCAGGAGCGTTGCCAAAGAAAATACGGCGATAGACTTCGTCCGAGATGATCAAGAGCCCGTGCTTCTCACAAAATGCGGTGAGACGTTCCAGGTCTGAGCGCGGATAGACCGCCCCAGTAGGATTGCCCGGATTGGCAAAGACGACGGCCCGGGTGCGGCTGGTCAGCTGGGCCTCGAGTTTCGCGTTCGAGGGAAGAGCAAAGCCGTCCTGAATGGATGTGCGAACGGGCACTATCTTTGCCCCAACGGTGCAGGCAAACCCCAGGTAGTTTGTGTAAAAGGGCTCCGGCGCCAGAATCTCATCACCTGGGTCGCAAGCCACGGCGAAGGCGTAGATCAACGCTTCGCTACCACCAGTGGTTACCGCCACGTGCTCAGGTCCCAACGCATCGGACCAAGCACCGTGGTACCTAGCGGCGGCTTTTCTGCAAGCAGGAAGACCGGAAGCGGGCCCATAGCGCAGCACCTCTTCCTGAAAGCCCCGGAGGGCTTCGAGCATTGGGGCCGGAGTCGCCACATCAGGCTGTCCGATATTCACACGGTAAAAAGAGATCTGGGGGCGGGCCGCGACGAGTGCGTCCAGCTTGCGGATGGCGCTCTCATTTAGGGACGCTGATCGTGCGGAAAGAGACGGCATTCAGCCTCCGATTGTCCCTGGTTATCCGGGCAAAGCCCTTAGGGTCCACCCGCAACTTGGGCGTGCCGCCAAAGCTACACTGTTGGCCCTGATGGAGTAAGCATGAAGGCCCAGGAAGTACGCAATCCAGTCGACCGCCGTATGGCCGAGTCTCTCGCCAAGGATCGTCAGGTCCAAGCCATGCAACAGGCGATGCAGGGTCAGGGGGGGAATACCCGTCGGTCACTCTTGGCGCAGGCCCTGCGCTTGACGCCCCAGGTCGCACCGGACCTGCACAAAGTCATCGATCGCTGCGTAGAGCGCCTTGAGGTGGACACCGAACTCGAGGTCTACGTCTACGCCGCTCCATCGTTCAACGCCGGCTGCACCAGCCCAGAGAACGGGCGTGTCTTTGTGCTGCTCACCGCCAGTCTACTCGAGGCCTTTGACACCCCGGAGCTGACTTTCGTGCTGGGCCATGAGCTGGGGCACCACATCTACGCGCATCACGAGATTCCATTGCAAGCCCTGGCACAGCAGAAGGGCATCGCGCCCCGCACCATCCTTCAGGGGCACGCTTGGCTGCGTCAAGCTGAGCTTTCCGCTGACCGTGCCGGGTTGCTTTGCTGCGGCTCGCTCGACGGAGCCGTGCGGAGCTTCTTCAAGCTCTCCTCCGGCATGAGGCAGGCCCCTGGCCCTGACCAGGTAGCTGCGTACATGGAACAGAGCGCCGAGCTCTACCGCGAAGACGCAGGGAAGGTTCGCAAGGGCTCAGAGATGGACTGGCTGTCCACGCATCCCTTCAGCCCTGTTCGCATTCGCGCACTGAAAGCCTTCTCTGACAGCCAGGCGATGGGGGGGAGCACGAGCATGCCCGACACCGAGTCAGAGGTTCAGGCGGCCATGGGCTTAATGGAGCCGAGCTACTTGGAGGAAGACAGCCCCGGGGCAGAGGCCATGCGTCGTCTCCTGTTCGCCGCCAGCGCTGTCGTTGCAGGAGCCGACGGCCAGGTCACACCGGTGGAGATTGCGGCGCTGGCCAGCCTGCTGGGCGAAGGACGCGTTCCCCGCAGCCTCAATCCCGGGCGGTTGGCCCAGGTCCTGCCCGAACGCATCCAGAGGGTCGTGGCCTTGGTGAGCATGCCCAAGCGCGTGCAGCTCATCCGGGATCTCACGCTGATCGCCAAGTCGGATGGCCGCGTGGACACCCGCGAGCGCCTCGTCATTCGTGAGATAGCCCAAGGTTTGGATGTTCAGCCCAGCCTCTGCGACCTGGCCATCCAGCAAGAAAGCTCCCTGGACTGAGCCGCTGGGCGCCCAAAAACACAGAACCCCCTCAGTGAAACTGAAGGGGCCTGTATGGAGCCACCGAGCGGAATTGAACCGCTGACCTACTGATTACGAATCAGTTGCTCTACCGACTGAGCTACGGTGGCACGCGGCATCGCAGCTAACCGTCCAGGGGGCCGCGTCAAGACTAGGTCCTGCCGCTTTATGGTTCCCGATCGCCCCTGTTCTCGTTATGGGAGAGGGTCTGGAGACCTTATGCACGCCATGCTGCTGCTCATCAGCTCGATCAGCGCTGCCCAGGACGCCACTCCTGTCCCCCCTGTAAGTCACGTCATTGTTCCGGAACTCACTGCGGCTTCGGTCTCAGTTATGAGCGATGGATTTGTGATCCACGAACTCTTGATCGATGAGCTGAGCGCCCGAGGCTTGTCTCCAATCGGTGGGGCTGAACTCTCCAATGCTGTTGGAGATGCCGCCTTGGACTGCGCGGACAGCACCGATTGCCCGAGCAATCTCTGGAGCGTCTTTGACGCGCAGGTCGCATTGGTCGGCCAGGTCGAGGGCACCGAGTTGGGCTTGGACATCACCGTTTACTTCTACGAGCCGGGAAGAGACGACCCCTTCAAGATAGTCAATGAAACCTTGGGGCCTGGTTCAGAAGAAGACTTTGTAGGCTCCCTGGTGGAAACCACCGTGGCGCTGATGGTGGCCCGCAACGGTTTTGTGCCTCCAGGGTCCGAAGCGCCGATCGAGCCACAGCCAGAACTGGATCCCGACTCAGAAGCGGAGCCACCGGCAGGGGGAGAGCCACCGCCAGAAATAGAGTCCGATTCAGAAGCCGGCACTGAGCTCGTTGAGCGGGACGCCTCTGAAGTGGAATCCTCTGAACCCAGCCTGCCCTCGGGAACGAAGGCGGATCCGTGGTCTGAGAAAGAGCGGAAGGAGATGGGGATCTCCAAGGGGCTCTACGAGAAGTTTCTCTCTTCCGGAAACCCCGACGCTCAGGATTGGCTGCGCCAGGAACGTGTGCGTACCGCCAAGCTCAACATGCAGGTTGGCGCCGGGGCATCCATGGGCTCGGTAGACCGCAGCGTGACGGTTCGTTTGGTGCTTCAGCAGGACACGGACGACGACTTTGTAGAGCTGGATCGCTATGAAGAAGACGTTCTCCTTGGCGGCGTACAGGGGCAGGGGAGTCTTGCCCTCTACGCCGGGCTTTCGCCGCGCTGGGACCTTGGGCTCTTTTTAGGATTGGGCTACGCCAACAAGCACCTGACGACCGGCTGGGAGCAGGTGGACAACGACGGAGCTCTGCTGGACCAAGCACGCAATGAGCCAGCGCCCGCAGTGGCTGTGGTGCCTGTTGTGGAGCCCCGCCTGCGCTTCTTTCCAAAGGCTACCGGGGTGTTCAAGCCCTACCTGATGGTACATGGCAACGTGCGTTTCTATGACTCATACGAACTCCAGAACACCGAAAAGGTGACCTATGAACCTGGTCGCCCCAGCCTGCAGCCCATGGGGGTTGGCGGAGGTGTGGGTGTGGCCCTGGACGTTACTCCGGAGTTCGTTGTCTTTTTCGAGGCGCCCTACACCCAGTTCATCTCCGGAGCCACTCCCTACCGGCAGAACTCCTCGATGATGTCCAGCGAGCCCGAGGCCACGCTGCATGTGGACAGTGTCCTGCGATTGAGCGGCGGGGTCGGCTTTAAGTTCTGAACGCGGCCTCCGCGTACTGGAACCCAAGCTTCCATCAGTGGTCGACTACTGTTTTGAACCACGCGATGGTGCGCTCCATACCCTCTTCGAACTGCACTTCGGGAGCCCAGCCCAGCTCGGTCTGTGCACGGGTAATGTCCGGCTTGCGTCGGGTAGGATCGTCCTTGGGCAGGGGCTTATAGACCAAGCCGGCCGTGTTTCCGGTCACCTTGTTGATGTGCTCGGCCAACTGAAGCATGTTGCGCTCACTGGGATTGCCAATGTTGCAGGGATGTTCAAGATCCGACTCCATCAGCAACAGGAACCCGCTCACAAGATCACTGACATAGCAAAAGGACCGGGTCTGGGTGCCTTCGCCAAAAATACTCAGTGGCTCGCCGCGTAGGGCCTGCGAAATGAAGGCTGGGACCACCCGGCCATCGTCCACGCGCATGCGGGGGCCATAGGTGTTGAAGATCCGCACGATACGAGTTTTTACGCCCTTGTAGCGCTGGAATGCCATGGTCAGTGCCTCAGCGTAGCGCTTGGCCTCGTCATAAACCGAGCGGGGACCAATGGGGTTCACATTGCCCCAGTAGCTCTCGACCTGCGGGTGAACAGCGGGGTCGCCATAGACCTCTGAGGTGCTGGCTAAGAAGAAGCGTGCCCCGTCCTTCTCAGCACGCTCCAGGCAGAGACGGGTGGCATCCGAGCCCGCATACAGGGTCACAAAAGGAATCTCCACGTAGTCGATAGGACTGGCGGGGCTGGCCAAGTGAAAGATGCGGTCGAGCTTGCCATCTACTGGCAGTTCCTCGGAGGCGTTGGCCTGTACAAACGACATCCTTGGGTGGTCGATCAAGTGGTCCAAGTTGGAGAGCTTTCCGGTCACAAGGCTGTCCAAGGCGATCACCTCGTGCCCGTCCTTTATCAGACGCTCACAGAGGTGAGAGCCTACAAATCCCGCACCGCCGGTCACCAGAACGCGCATCTTCTCTCCTCATGGTTGCCGCACACACTAACCCTTCGAGACCAGCCAAGCAGACCAGAGCCCAGGAGCGTTAGCTTAGAGGCCATGTCGCAGATACGCCCCACTACCGCGCACATTGATCTCGAACGTCTGGTCCACAACCTCGGCGTGGTACGCGCCATGCAGCCGCCAAATACGAAGATTCTGTGCCCAGTCAAGGGCGATGCCTACGGGCACGGCTTGGTTCAGTGTACCCAGGCGCTTGAAGAGGCGGGGGCGGACTGGTTCGGAGTGGCCCTTCTGGAAGAAGGCAAAGCCCTCCGCGCGGCCGGCGTCCTGGCCCCTATTCTGTGTCTCGGGGGTATCGGGGGCAAGACAGACGCCGCAAACCAAGCGTTGGCACACAAGCTCACTCCAATGGTCTTCGACCTGGACTCTGCCCAGGCCCTCAACGAAGTTGCCCGCGTCCATGGCCAAGCAGCCCAGGTCCACCTGAAAGTGGACACCGGTATGGGCAGACTTGGTGTGACCATGGACCGCTGGGAGTCTTTCTTGGATCGCTTGGACGAGCTGAAGTGGATCCAGGTTCAAGGTCTTGCAACCCACTTTGCATCAGCCAAGGAAGACCCAAGCTTCACCCAAGAGCAGGCGCGCCGCTTCCGATCGGCCCTGCACGCACTCAAAATACGCGGCCATCAACCCTGTTTAGTCCACGCCGCGAACAGCGCAGCGGCTACTCTTTATGAGGGCTTGTCCTTCGACATGGTGCGTCCGGGGCTTGCACTTTACGGCCATGCACACAGCACCCAAGTCAACGGTCTGCTGCCAGTCATGCAGCTCAGCACGGAGGTGCTCTGCGTAAAGGAGATTCCCGCGAACACCGGGGTGTCCTACGGGCGCAAGTGGGTCAGTCAGCGTCCGACGCGCTTGGCGACCCTTCCGGTGGGCTACGCAGATGGCTACCCCCGCGCACTGAGCAACAAAGCCTGGGTGAGCATTCATGGGCACCGCTGCCCCGTGCGGGGCACGGTCTGCATGGACCTCTGCTTGGTGGACGTAACGGACTTGCCTGTCCAAGTTCGTCCTGGAGACCCCGTCCAGCTCATGGGCGACCAAATCCCCGCCAAAGAGCTTGCCGCGCACGCCGGAACCATCGTCTACGAGATATTGACGGGGCTCTCAGGGCGCGTCCCTCGCCTACACCAGAAGGGCCAAGCCCGCGGCGAGACTGAGCCCGGTTGAATCCATGAGCCGTGGGTGATAACTAGACGCTCCTATTGGCACATTGGCAGGGATCCGCGAGCAGCGTGGATGGCCCCCCTCCGGAGCGCAAGTGAGCAGCAAGAAAAGCGACGGTTTTGAGGATTGGGAAAGCGACTTTTTCTCTGAGGGAGAACAGTCGGATTTGTCCTGGGAAGAGGAAGAGGCCAAGCGCTTGGAAGAAGAAGCAGCAGTGGCCAAGGCTGAGCTGAAGAGTGCTGAGGGAGGAGAGAGTCTCGCTCCACAGCCCGACTCTTCCGAAGGCGCACCGCTCTTCGAAGATTTCGCCCAGTCCACTCCAGATCCCCAGATCGCCGAGGATGCGCGCTTGGCCGCAGAGGCCATGGCAAGCGCCGACAAAGCTCAGGCCGCAGCGGAAGCTCAGGCCGCAGCGGAAGCTCAGGCCGCAGCGGAAGCTCAGGCCGCAGCGGAAGCTCAGGCCGCAGCGGAAGCTCAGGCCGCAGCGGAAGCTCAGGCCGCAGCGGAAGCTCAGGC
>CAJQPC010000056.1 GCA_905480105.1 uncultured bacterium
AGCCCAGGAGACAAGCCCGGACGGTCCTATGGGATCGGGCGACACGCCTTAAATGGCCTACCAGGACCACTTGGACGGGGAGCTGGTCGCCTTTACCTATCAGGCGAACGACGGGTCCTTTGCGGTGGCCAAGGTGCGGGGAACAGACGGCATCGTGGTGGTGGTGGGAGCCATCGGGCACCTGTCACTGGGGGTCAGCCTGAGCATGCAGGGCCGTATGGATACCCATCCCAAGTTCGGCAAGCGCTTCAAAGTTCAGCAGGTGTTGGTCGACAACCCAAAGACTCTGACGGGGCTCCATCGCTACCTTGCCAGCGGCGCGGTGGCAGGATTTGGAGACGAGCTGGCCCGACGGGCGGTGGAGACCTTCGGCCTAAGGCTTTTGCAGGTCTTGGATGACGACCCAGAACAGCTGCTTCAGGTCAAAGGGATCGGCAAAAAGCGGCTGGAGGAGATCGTTCACCACTGGAAGCGGGACCGAGCTGGCCGAGAGGTGGCGGTCCTGCTGCAGGGGCATGACTTGGGTCCGGCCGTAGTGAACCGGGTGGTGGAGCGCTACGGTGACCGGGCCATGGCGGTGATCAGCGCAGACCCATATCGGCTGGCAGCCGAGATTTCCGGGGTGGGATTTAAGACGGCCGACCAGATCGCCCGAGCTGTAGGCATCAACGCCAACGACCCGCGCCGGGCCAACGCGGCCGTGCGGTGGCTTCTCCTGGATGCGGAAGGGGATGGCCACTGCTTCCTGCCTCAAGAAGAACTGGAGCGCCTAGGGGCGGATCTGGGGCTAAACGCGCAAGCCCTGGCAGCTGCCATTCAAGACCTGATTCTTAAGGGGCGCGTGGTCCGAAAAGCCGCCGCAATTCCCGGGCACGAGCGGATCTACCGGGGAGAGATAGAGCGCCGGGAGGCTGGCGTGGCCAAGGCCCTCATGCAACGAGCTGGGCTGAGGGGAGGTGCGGGCTCCGATGTGGAGCGTGCTGAGCAAAAAGTAGGCCTTGAGCTCAACCAGGACCAGCGCCAAGCGGTGCTCACCGCCTTGACCCATGGTGTTGCGATCATCACTGGCGGGCCGGGGACAGGCAAGACCACCATCGTCAAGGTACTGATGAGAGCGGCGGCTTTACGCCAAGAAGAGTGGGTGCTCTGTGCGCCAACCGGGCGGGCTGCCCGGCGTCTTCAGGAGAGCTGTGGGAAGGAAGGAAAAACGCTGCATCGCCTGCTGGAGTACTCCATGCAGACCCGCAGCTTTATGCGGAACGCGGACAAGCCACTGCAGGTGGACGGGGTGCTCGTAGACGAGGCCAGTATGGTCGACCTGGAGCTCATGGAAGCCCTCTGCGAGGCCCTCCCTGCCGGCGCGCGACTGGTCTTGGTGGGGGACGCCGACCAGCTGCCTAGCGTGGGTGCCGGACAGGTCTTGGCCGACTGCATTGCCTCCGGAACCCTGGCGGTAAGCACGCTCCACCAGGTCTATCGTCAGGCCCAGGACTCCGGCATCGTCCGAAACGCTTGGAGAATTCAAGCGGGCCAGGAGCCCATCTCAGCAGAGCAGGACCAGCAAGCGGGACTGCGTCAGGACTTCTTCTTGGTGCCTCGTCTGCGCCCTGACCACGCCGTACAGACCTTGATCAAAGTCGTGCAGGAGCGCCTGCCCAAGCTGGGCTTTGATGCGCTCAATGACGTGCAGGTTCTGACTCCCATGCACCGAGGGCCCTTGGGGTCCATTGCCCTCAACGCCGCCCTTCAGCAGGCCTTGAATCCCACAGGCGAGTCCTTTGCGCGCGGTCACAAGACACTGCGCGTGGGTGACCGGGTCATTCAGACCCGAAATGATTACGACAACGACATCTTCAATGGGGATGTGGGACGCATCCATGCCATGGCGAGCGGTGGCGTGGAGGTCGACTTTGACGGTCGCAAAGTGGCCTTGGTCGGGGAACAGGTTGATCAGCTGGAACTTGCCTACGCCATCTCCATCCACAAGAGCCAAGGCAGCGAGTACCCAGCCGTACTCGTCGTTCTCGATACCTCACACTTTGTGATGCTGCGCAGGAACTTGGTGTACACGGGCGTGACTCGGGCACAGCGCTTCTGCGCGGTCGTGGGGAACCCCAGGGCGCTGCGCATTGCGGTGCAAAAAGACGGGGGAGGGGAGCGCTACACTGGGCTGTCTGAGAGGCTTTCTGAGGGCTTCGCCTGAGCACTTGGCAGCCTAAGCAGCTATTTACCGCCCCTGCGTAGTCAGCCTATGACCGAGGTCCCCATGTCTACCGTGCGCTCGCGTGTCTACAAAGACGACGGCCTGATCGACATCAAGAGCCTGTCCTTAGCTCAGCTCCAGGACACGATGACGGAGCTGGGTCACCCAAAGTACAGGGCGCTACAGGTCTACAAGTGGATCTGGCAACGCGGAGTGAAGTCCTTCGAGGAGATGAGCAACGTCTCCAAGGACGCCCGCACGCAGTTGTCCGAGCACTTCAGCATTCGCTGGCTGGAGTCCGCCGCGGTCATGGACTCGACGGACGGTACTCAAAAATTCGTCTGGCGGCTGCCCGACGGGTCTCACATTGAGTCCGTGCTCATCCCAGATGTGGGCAATCCTGGGAGCAGCAGGCCACGCCAGACGCTGTGTATGTCCAGCCAAGTGGGCTGCGCGATGAGCTGTCGCTTTTGCCTGACAGGTGATCTGGGGCTGAAGCGAAACCTCCGGCCCAGCGAGATCGCCAACCAGGCCCTCCAGGTCCAACAGGCCATGGGCGAGGACCTTCGGCTCACCAACTTGGTGTTCATGGGCATGGGCGAGCCGCTGCACAACATCACCAACCTCATCACCTCGCTGCACACCCTTTTGGACAGCAATGCGATGAACTTCTCCCACCGCAAGATCACGGTATCGACGGTGGGGCTGGTACCGCAGATGGCCAAGCTGGCGGCTGCTACTCCGGTGAACCTTGCCGTCTCTCTGAACGCGACCACCAACGAGCAACGCATCGACATGATGCCCATCACGCGGCGCTATGATCTGAACGCGCTCATGGAGGGGTGTCGGAACTTCCCCTTGACGCAGCAAAAACGCATCACCTTTGAGTACGTGATGATGCATGGCTACAACGACGACATGGACGACGCGCGCCGCTTGGTCAAGCTCATGCGCGGCCAAAAGGCCAAGGTCAACCTGATTCCATATAACGAGAATCCACAGCGGCCCGACATCCTTCGGCCCTCCGAGGAACACGTCAAGCGCTTCCAGAATCACTTGGTCGCCCGGGGAATCCACTGCTCCGTCCGGACTACCCGAGGCCTGGATATCAGTGCGGCCTGTGGGCAGCTTGGAAAAGCCGACCCTGGTGCTCGCATCCAGGAAGCGGGTGGCGAGTACGCAACCCTGTCACTGGATGGCAGCGAGGATGCGGTACACTCTTGAGGACTGGGGCCTCTGCGCCCCTTGACTTGACAAGAGCCTGAAATAGGTACATGCCACAGAGCATTGGAGCGAAATGAGCACCCGAATTGGCGTGATGGGCGGCAGCGGCCTGTACGAGATCGAAGGCCTGCATGACATCCAGGAAGTTCGCATGGACACGCCCTTTGGGCCGCCATCCGACGCCTTCATCACCGGCAAGCTGGGAGACATCGAAATGGTCTTCTTGCCGCGCCACGGCCGCGGCCACGTTCTCAATCCCAGCGAGGTTCCTTACCGCGCCAACATCTGGGGCATGAAGCGCCTGGGCGTGGATTGGATCGTCAGCGTCTCCGCCGTGGGTTCCTTGCAAGAGGAGATCGTGCCGGGCCACATGGTCATCATCGATCAGTTCATCGACCGCACCAAGGGGGTACGCCCCGTGACATTCTTCGAGGACGGCGTGGTCGGACACGTAGGCTTTGGGGATCCCATCTGCGAAACCCTCCGGCGCTACCTGCTCCAAGCGGCCAATGAGAGTTCCGCTACGGTTCATGACCAGGGCACGTACGTGTGTATGGAGGGGCCTCAGTTCAGCACCCGAGCGGAGTCCAACCTGTACCGGTCTTGGGGCGCGAAGGTCATTGGTATGACCAACTTGACCGAGGCCAAGCTGGCACGGGAAGCCGAGATTTCCTACGCCACCCTGGCCATGAGTACCGACTACGACTGTTGGTATGAAGGCCACGACGACGTGACCGTCGAGGCTGTCGTCAGAGTCATTCAGGCCAATGTCGCCACCGCGCGAGACATTATTCGTCGGGTCGTACCCATTATCGCTGCCCATGAGGGGCCCTTGCCGCAGGATGGGGTGATGAAGCATGGCGTGATGACCGCACGCGCGCGTCTGGATCCCGAGGCTGTCGCGCGGGTCAGCCTTCTGATTGGCAAGTACCTTTAGGAGTCGTCCATGATCGCGCTAATCCTCCTGCTGTCCGGCGGTTGTGTCACCGCAAAGCGTGCGAACAAGTCAGACGCTCGGGCCACCCTGGGCCACGCTTACTTTAAGGAGGGAAGCACGGAGTTGGCGATCGAGACCCTGGTAGAGGCCACGCGCTTGAACCGAAGGAATGCCAGGGCTTGGCACTACTTGGCCTTGTCCCTGGTGAAGCGGGGGGCCCATGGCGATGCCGAGGATGCCTTTAAGAAAGCTGTGCGCTTGTCGCCGGAAGACGCTGCGGTTCGTTTGAACTATGCCTACCTGCTCCAGAAGCTGGGTCGAAATGACGAGGCTATCGTACAGCTTGAAGCGGCTCGCGCAGACTTGACCTACACCCAGCCGGCCAAGGTACTCAACAACTTAGGGATGGCCTACTTGGCACAGGAGCGTGTCGACGAGTCTGTGGCAGTTCTGAGCGAGGCGGTCTACCGTCAGCCCAATTTCTGCGCCGCCCGCTACAACTTGGGGCTGGCGCTCAGCGAACAGAAGCAGGCCACCTCCAGCGCTAAGGTGCTGGACGAGTTGAGTGTGGTGTGTCCAGGTGAGTTCCCGGAAGGTGAGCTCCTGCGAGGGCAGATGCTGATGGAGGTGGGCCGCATGGAAGAGGGGGCAATGGTGCTACAGGTCTGTGTGGACAACTACCCCGGTACGCCGCTTTCCCACGCAGCCGGAGAGTCCCTGGACCAGGCGGGCATGCGTTGAAGTTGCCCACCGCCGACCTGACGGAGCGTGGTCGAGGGGTCATGCGTGGAGTGGCTGGCGTACTAATCGCCGTTGCCATTGTCATTGTGAGCCTTCAGATCTTGGCAACAGTACTCCAAGACGAACGCATTCCCGACGGGCCGATTGAGCAGGTTGGTGGAACGGTGGAGGTGCGTGCGACGGACCCCATTCGGGTTCGCGTAGAGGTGGATGGCGAGCAGGCCTTTTCGGGCGTGATGTGCAGGGGAGACAATCCCTGCAAGCAGAGCTTTGGACCTGCCCGAAAGATCGCGGTCGAGATGGCAGATCTGGAGCGCGCCCAGGTGCGTTACAACGGGCGCCGGGTCAAGCCCCTTGGTACACTTGACGAACCACGCACACTCGTATTCATCGACGATTCACCCTGACCACTTCCAGATAGCAGCCCACAGGAGGCAGGGATGGCGCACAACATAGTTCAGGCTCGCGTGGACGCCCTACGCCGTCTCGCGCGGCGCCGAGCAGCTGGGCCCCTTGAGCGTGCGGTTGCGAAGTCCTCCCCAGAAGACGTCGCCCAAGCCATCAAACATCTGACCCTGGCCGACACGCGCTTCATGATGCAGCACGTCTCCGCTGAAGAGGCCGGCCCAATTCTTCTATCCATCGACGAGGAGCGCTTTCAGTTCCTACTGGGTGCCCTGCCCAAGGAACAGCTCATCTACTCTGTGGAAGAGCTTGAGCCAGACGATGCTGCCGACCTTATCGCCCGCTTTCCAGAGGACCTGCAGTCCCTGGTCCTTCAAGGCATGGATAAGGAGGAGCGGGAGGATGTCGAAGAGCTCTTGGCATACCCCGAGGACAGCGCCGGCGGAATCATGTCCTCGGTGGCCTTTTTGCTGAACGAGAACACCACCTGCCGCCAGGCCATCGAGGCCCTACAAGAGCAGGGCGACATCGAGATGGTGTTTTACCTCTACTTGGTCAACGAGAGTGACCAGCTCACCGGCGTGACCTCACTGCGGCAGCTCCTGATCAATCCCCCCAACAAGGTGCTCCGGGAGCTGGCAAATCCCGATGTCATCACGGTTGGGCCTCAGACCGACCAGGAAGAAGTGGCCCGAATCGTGGCCCACTACGACCTTCTGGCGGTGCCGGTCTGCGACGACACACGTAAGTTCTTGGGCATCGTGACCATCGACGACGTTCTCGACGTGGTCCGGGAAGAGGCTGCCGAGGACATGATGAAGATGGCCGGCATGGGCGACGCTTTCGACCCCACCGGAACCAGTACTCTGCTCGCTGCCAAGCAGCGCCTGACTTGGCTCATTGTGACTGCGCTTGGCGGGTTGATCCTGGCCCGCGTCATTATGGGTTTTGAAGAAAGTCTGGCGCAACAAGCGGTGATAGCGGGATTCATTCCCGTCATCATGGGCTTGGGGGGAGGCGTGGGAATCCAGGGAGCCACCATCACGGTGCGCAACATGGCCACAGGGCACCTAAACCTGTCAGATGGCCTAAAGGCGCTGTTGTTCCGAGAATTGCGCGTTGGCATATCCATGGGCATCGTCTTGTCCGTGTTGCTGCTGGTCGGTGCCTGGTTTCTGGGCGGCCAGATAGTCGGGTTGGCTGTAGGCATCAGCATTCTTGTGATCGTTGTGGCCTCGGCCATCATTGGGACGTGCATCCCCATCCTGCTGGGCAAAGTGGGTGTTGACCCTGCTGTGGCGACCGGGCCATTCGTGACCATCACGATCGATGGCATCGCCATCATCCTGTACTTTTCCATCGCGACGCTGCTGCTGAACACCCTGCCTGCATGAGCGCGGTGGAGACTTTGTCGGCGTTGGTTCTTGGGCACACGGACTACGGGGACAACGACCGAATCGTTCAGTTGATCACTGCAGAGAAGGGACGAATCTCAGCCATCGCCAGGGGCGCCCGCAGCTCCAAGAGGCGCTTTAAGGGCTGCCTTGAGCTTGGTTCCCGAATCCAGGCCACTGTTCGACGCGGGAAGGGCGAACTCTGGCAGTTCCAAGCGGCTGAATTGGTCCATGGGCATCCCCATATTCGTGGCTTTTTGGAGAGCATCGCCCTGAGCGCCTATTGCTGCGAGGTGGTTCGGGAAACCGGCCGACCAGAGCAGCCCGAGCCCAAGCTCTTTGGCCTGTTGGACGTGGCACTTCTGGTCTTAGATGCCTGTACAGAGCCGCCAAAGGCTGGCTTCCGGATTGGGTTTGAGGCGAAAGCGCTCAGCTTCGCTGGGCTGACCCCAGTATTGACGCAGTGCGCAGGCTGCGGCGAGGCTGCCCAGGGCCCAATGGTCTGGAGCGTCCGGGGCGGCGGGATGACGCACGAGTCCTGTGGGGCGGGGCCGAAGCTTGACCCAGCCTGGGGCCAGGCCGTCGAAGCCTTTAGGCGGACACCACTGGCCGAGCTCGTGGACACAGAGGCGCCTGCTGGAGGAAATCAGTGGCTGCTCTCCGAGTTGATGATCTGGCACCAAGGGCGTCCCTTGCGCTCCCGAGAGCTGCTGATCACCCTTGGGACAGTATAGGCTTATATCTATGCTCTTCCTTTTCTTGTCCTGCACTGCACTGGGCCCCGTTTCCCAGACCAGCGACGATGTCACCCTCTCGGGCAGCCTCTACCAGAGCATATTTGGAAACGGTGAACTCCAGGAAGGTGCATCTATCCAGGTCTTTGATGCTGCGATGACGGAAATTTCGGTTGCCGAGGAGAGCAGCCCTGGGAGCTACGCGCTGGCCGTACCGGCCAGCGAGCGCTTCTTTCTGAGCGTTCAGGCTCCTGGCAGTCTGCCCAGTCTCTGGACCGCCATGGCGCCCGCACGCCGCGGCCTGATGTACCCCCTCTACGCCTTTGAAGAGCAGGCTGTCCTGGAGTTTTACGCTGGCTTGGAGGAAGAGGTCGGCGAGATCGACACCGAGTCAGGAGAAAAAGTACAGCTGTGGGGGACTACCTTGCAGTTCATGACGGGCGAAGGCAAAGACATCTACCTGGACCAGATAGAAATTCTCGAGGGCCAAGCCAACAACCTGGTCCTGGGCTATCGACTCGAGGATGAGGGAATCGTACGCGCCCAGCCCGGAGAACTTGTGGATTGGTTCTTTGGGATAAACTTGGAGCCTGGTGAGATCTCCGTGCGAATCACAGATCCTTTGGACCCAGCGATTCAGTCCGAGACGGTCTATTTTTCACAGGGCGGCGAGACCATCGCGGCCTTCTACACAGAGGGCTACTGATGACTTTGAGCTTGCTCTACTTCCTGGGCGCAGCGTCATTGGGCTGCAGCGGCGAACCCGACCTGGTCAGCATTAGTGGACAGGTGGCCGATAGCCGAGAACAGGATGCCGAGGCCATTCCCGAAGTACAGGTGCGTACCTTTGACAACGTGCTCTACGAGGTGGACTCGGTGGTGGCAGACGGCCGTGGGTGGTTTGAAGCCCAGGTTGTCGCCAATGCTGCCATGTACATAGAAGTTTCGGCTCCTGGCTACGCGACCGCGGGCTTTGCTGGCACTGGGCCAGCCGTGGGTACTGCGCTTGAGCTTGGCGCTCTATGGACCACTTCCGACGCGGCCATGGAGGTGATCGACGAGCAGTTCCAAGACTGCAGCCAAGACGGCGCCTTGGTGGAGGGCGAAGTTCGCCTCTCCGTTCAAGGCTTCACGCCAGATGACGGCCAAGATTGGCCATTGGCCACGTCAGCTTGGGCCAGAGCCTACGACGCCCAGGGAAACGCCTACCCGGCCTGCTATTTGGGGGAAAGCGGTTTTTATGATCCGGAGGCAACCGCGACGGGCCCCACCGGACGTTTCGCCGTCTATGGTGCACCGACCGGACCCGTCACTCTGGAGGTAGGCTTCGACGTGGCAGACCAAAGCAGCAGCCAGGTCTTCTACATCTTTGTTCCCGAAGATGGCGTGGTCTCGCTCTACGCGGTGTATCTATACCTTTAGGTCATTCGGCCCCTGAGCCCTCCAGCTGCTGGGGACATGAGACGAAGGGTGTGCGGGGGATGGATTGCTGAGCCTGTTGCTGGGAGTGGGGTAGACTTACGCCGTGGCAAAGCGCATCACTAAGCCGGACGTAAACCCCATCGCTATGCTTGCGGTGACCTTGGTGACCCTGGGAGGGGGCGGGTACTTCCTCATTGGTCAGACCAAAAAAGCCTTTCTCGCTTGGGCCATCGTGGGAATTGGCGGGTTGCTCACCTGCGGACTTGGCTTTGGCTTTGCAGGGGTTGCCGCTTACGACGTGTACAAGCTCAGTCTACGGCTGGAAGACGGCGAGGCAATCGGAGTCGAAGAGAACTCCCTGGAGTTTCTCAACGAGCTGTATCGCTGGTGAGGTGACTCGATTTCTGAGCTGCGGCGAGGCATCTGAGAACCCCAAGGCTTGCATCCGTCGATTGCAGCCACCCCGGAACGCCATTCATGGGCTCTCGGGCTCCACCAATGCCAGCGGTCACACACTTGTTGGGACCCGCTCTGCCCTCATCCGGTTAACGCTGGGCGCCGAAGTGAGGACTGAATGACCTTCCAGGACCTGATCCTGTCGCTGCAGCGCTACTGGGGAGACCAGGGTTGCGCCGTGCTCCAGCCCCTCGATATCGAGGTGGGTGCTGGCACTTTCCATCCGGCCACCTTCCTGCGCAGCATCGGACCCAAACCCTGGCGATGCGTGTATGTGCAGCCATGTCGTCGTCCTGGAGACGCACGCTACGGGGAAAACCCCAACCGCTTGGGTCACTACTACCAGCTGCAGGTGCTCATCAAGCCTAGCCCCGAGAAGATCCAGGAGCTCTACCTGGGCAGCTTGGAGGCGATCGGGATTGACCTGTCTCGTCACGATGTGCGCTTTGTTCACGACGACTGGGAGAGCCCAACCCTGGGGGCATGGGGCCTGGGTTGGGAGGTCTGGCTCGATGGTATGGAGGTGACGCAGTACACCTATTTCCAGCAGTGCGGTGGGCATGAACTCAGCCCCATCAGTGTCGAGCTGACGTACGGATTGGAGCGCTTGGCCATGTACCTGCAGGGCGTAGACAGCATCTACGATCTGACCTGGGTCAAGGGCATTACCTACGGCGATGTCTACAAGCAGAATGAAATCGAGCAGTCCCAGTACAACTTCGAGTACTCCGACGCGGATGCGCTCTTGGCGGCCTTTGATCATGCCCAGAAGGAAAGCACCCAGCTCGCCTCCAAGGGCTTGGCGCTTCCTGCCTACGACCATGCCTGCAAGGCCTCTCACCTCTTCAATCTGCTAGACGCTCGGGGGGCCATCTCCGTGGCTGAGCGCGCGCAGTACATCAAACGCATCCGAGACCTGGCCTGCGGTTGTGCCGACGCCTGGGCCACCACCCAGCAGGAGGCCTAAGCATGGCCCAGCTCATTATCGAGTGTCTTTGCGAAGAGCTGCCCTACGGCATGATCGAGCCTGCCCTACAGGCCTTGAACAAGGGCTGCAGGGAGCTTCTCCGCGGAATAGAGATCGGGGCGTCGCGCATGTACAGCACCCCACGTCGGCTCACGGTGGTCATCGATGATGTGGCTCCTGGCAGCGTCGCTGTGGAGAAGATCGTCACTGGGCCACCTCTTGCCGCTGCAAAGCGAGACGGAGAATGGACCAAGGGCGCGTCGGGTTTTGCACGTGGGAAGGGACTCACGGTGGATGACCTCTTTGTGGTCGAGGCCAAGGGGCGACAAGTCATCGCGGCCAAGGTCACAAGCGGCGGAGACAAGAGCATGGACCGCATCTCCGCGGGCCTGGCCAAGCTTGTCGAGGGCCTGCCATTCAAAAAGAGCATGCGCTGGGGCACGGGAGCCTACAAGTGGGGCCGCCCATTGACACAGCTGTGTGCCGTGTTGGGCCAGGAGCGCATTCCTGCAGTGGTCATGGGGAAGCAAACGGTGGACACAAGCGTAGGGCATCGTCGCTCTTCCAAGGGTTCATTTAAAGTGTGCTCGGAGGCGGGGTACCTCAGCGACCTGCGCGCGCGCTGGGTGGAGCCTGACCGTGCCGTGCGTATGCAGCGAATCCAAGACAACCTCACCGAGATCGCAGACGCCAGCGGCCTTCAGGTCAGCTGGGACAAGCGCCTCCTTGAAGAGGTGACCGACCTGGTCGAGTGGCCGGTGGGTCTGAGCGCGCAGTTTGATGAGATGTTGCTGGAGCTGCCAGGCCGTCTCTTGATCGAGTCCATGCGTGTGCACCAGCGTTACTTCCCGACCACCCGAGACGGGGTTCTCACCAACACCTTCTTGGTGGTCAGCAACAACCCCACCGGGGACGCCGCGCTGATCGCCGATGGCAACCGGAGGGTGCTCGCTGCACGCTTTCACGACGCCAGCTTCTTTCTGGCCGAGGACCGCAAGACCCCATTGGCCCAGATCGGTGCCGGCCTGAGCAAGATGCGCTGGGTGCGAGGCTTGGGGACGATGGCAGAAAAGCAGACCCGACTGGCCCTGTTGGGGCAAAAGCTTGCCCCCTTGTTCGGTGCCGAGCTGGCCGAGGTCGCACAGGCTGGGGCTCTCTGCAAAGCCGATTTGCTCTCTCAGATGGTGGGAGAGTTCACGGAGCTGCAGGGCCACATGGGCCGGCTCTATGCCCAGGGCGAAGGCATGTCTCCGGCTGTGGCGTTGGCCATCGAAGAGCACTACTTCCCGCGCTACAGTGGCGACGCACTGCCGAGTGGATCAACGGGGGCCGCACTGGCTCTGGCAGACCGCCTGGACACACTGATGGGTTGCTTCAGCATCGGCTTGGCCCCCAAGGGCTCCGCGGATCCCCAGGGTCTTCGCCGAGCCGCCATCGGTGTAAACGCCATCTTGGCCGAGAAGGGCCCCGCCGATCTGAGCTGGAAGGCCCTGTTGGGGCTGGCAAGTCAGGGGCGAGGGCTAGAGCCTGCGTTGCTGGACAAGCTCCAAGACTTCCTAAAGGCCCGCTACCGTGCCTCGCTCATCGGCGAGGGGTTTGGCACAGACATGGTGGACGCGGTCTTGGCAGGCAAGGGCATCGAACCGGGGCCCGCTCAGTTGCATGCCCGGGTTTTGGCGCTGGCAGACGTCTCCGCGCAGGGTGAGTTTGGAACCTTGATGCAGGCACTGCGGCGGCCCCTTGGAGTTGCCAAGGGTCATGCCCAAGCCGGCTTGGATCTCGGCAACTATGCCCTGCAAGTCGAGGAGACCCTCGCTCAAGCGGCAAGCGCTCTTGCTACTTCCGTGGACAACAGTTCGCCTGCTTCTTTGATGGCCCAAATGGTGGCACTCAAGCCCAGTATTGATGCCTATTTTGATGAAGTGATGGTCATGTGCGAGGACCCCGCACAACAGACCCAACGCCTGAACCTGATGCGCTATATCGCCGACATTTTCCTGACCTTGGCGGACTTCCGCCTGATCACTACGGAGTGATTCCCATGGCCCAGACAGTCTTCTTCTTTGGTGGAGGTCAAGCCGATGGCTCGGCCGCTGACAAGCAGCTCCTCGGCGGCAAAGGCGCAAACCTGGCCGAGATGACGCGCCTGGGCCTGCCGGTTCCTCCAGGCCTTACGATCTCCACAGAGGCGTGCAACCACTTCTTTGCCCAGAAGAATGTGTGGCCCGATGGCATGGAAAGCGCAGTGCGCAAGGGCATTTCCAAGGTGGAGGCTCTCACAGGAAAGTCCTTTGGTGGGTCCGAGAACCCACTACTATTCTCGGTGCGGTCGGGTGCACCGGTTTCCATGCCAGGCATGATGGACACGGTGCTGAACCTGGGCCTCAACGACGAGACCGTCGCTGCGCTGGCCAAACAGAGTGGAAATCCCCGCTTCGCCTGGGACAGCTACCGCCGCTTTCTGAAGATGTTCGGCGACGTGGTGCTTCGCATCCACACCAGCCGCTTCTCTCGCGTGCACAAGAGTCTGTACCCCGGCATAGAAGAGGACAAGCTGGACACCGAGCAGCTCCAGGCACTCTGTCGCGGCTACAAGCAGGTGGTGGAAGGGGCCGTCGGGCACTTTCCGGCCGACCCCTGGGAGCAACTCTCTGCGGCCATCAATGCTGTGTTCGAGAGCTTCAACACGCCCCGGGCACGCTACTACCGCAAGACCAATGGCATCCCCGAGGACTGCGGTACCGCCGTCAACGTGCAGACCATGGTCTTCGGAAACCTGGGCGAGGGCAGCGCCACCGGCGTGGCCTTTACTCGGGACCCCAGCACGGGGGAGAATATCTTTTTTGGTGAGTGGTTGCCCAACGCTCAAGGCGAAGATGTTGTGGCTGGCACCCACACCCCCCTTGCCCTAAACAACGACAAAGATGCCCAGGCGAGCAACACGCTCCTGGCCAGCATGCCCAAGGTCTACGCCGAGTTGGACAGCCTGCAAAAGCGCCTGGAAGACCACTACCGGGACATGCAGGACATCGAGTTTACGGTCGAGAAGGGGACGCTCTACCTGCTCCAGACCCGGACTGGAAAGCGCACCCCCGCTGCGGCGGTGCAGATCGCAGTGGACTTAGTGACCGAGGGGATCATCTCCAAAGAGGAGGCCCTTGGCCGCATCCAGCCGGAGCTCCTCGAGATGGTCCTGCGTCCCACCTTGGACCCCAAGGCCAAGCGCAAGGTGATCGGCAAGGGATTGCCTGCCAGTCCTGGCGCCGCCAGCGGCAAAGTGGTCTTCCACAGTGAAGAAGCACAGGAGCTGCATGACCGCGGCGAGTCTGTCATCCTGGTGCGTATGGAGACCAGTCCGGAGGACATCCAGGGCATGACCGTCTCCGAGGGCATCTTGACCTCGCGCGGGGGGCAGACCTCTCACGCGGCCGTTGTGGCCAGAGGCATGGGGAAGCCCTGCGTTGTGGGCGCAACCGAGATCGCTGTCGACTATGGCCGCCAGCTCTTTTACGCCGGGGACACCGTGGTCCGCCGCGGCGATTTTATCACCTTGGATGGCGCCACTGGCGAGATCATGGAAGGAAACATTCCGACCCTTCCGGCCGCCACCGACTCCGGCGCCATGTCCGAGCTCCTGAAGTGGGCCGATGCACGTGCCCGCCTTCAGGTGCGCGCCAACGCGGACACAGGCCGGGACGCTGTGCGTGCTCGGGAGCTGGGCGCCGTGGGGATTGGATTGTGCCGCACGGAGCACATGTTCTTTAACCCTGTGGCCTTGCGGGCCATGCGTCAGCTGATCTTGGCCGAGGACAAGCGCTCCCGTCAGCGTGCACTGGCCCAGGTCTTGCCCCTTCAGCGTGCTGACTTTGAGGAGATCTTCTTCGCGATGGACGGCCTACCCGTCACCATTCGCCTACTCGATCCTCCTCTGCATGAGTTCCTCCCCTCCACCCCCGAGGACATCTCGACGGTCGCAGAAGACTTGGGTGTCAAGCCGGAGAAGCTGCAGGAGCGCTTGACTGCCCTACATGAGTCCAACCCCATGCTCGGTCACCGTGGCGTGCGTCTTGGATTGACCAGCCCCGAAATCTACGAGACCCAGGTCCGGGCCCTGCTCGAGGCGGCGGCTGCGGTCAGCGCCAAGGGGGTAGAGGTCTTCCCCGAGATCATGATCCCATTGGTAGGCGTGCCGGGAGAGCTGGAAGTGATGCGGCAGCTGGTCAACAACGTCGCTCAGAAGGTGCTCGCCGAGGTGGGTATGGACCTGGAGTACAGCGTCGGAACGATGATCGAACTGCCACGGGCTTGCCTGTTGGCCGACCAGATCGCAGAGCACGCTGACTTTTTCAGTTTCGGAACCAACGACCTGACCCAGATGACCTGGGGTTTCTCGCGCGACGACATGTCCAAGTTCTTCCCGGCCTACATGCATGAGGGGCTCCTCCAGGGCTCCCCTTTGGCCACCTTTGACACCGAAGGAGTAGGTCAACTGGTCCGCACGGCTGTTGAGCGTGGACGTGGTGCCAAGGAGCGGCTCAAGATGGGAGTCTGCGGAGAGCATGGCGGCGATCCAGTAGGAATCCGCTTCTTCCACAGTGTGGGCTTGGACTACGTGTCCTGCTCTCCCTTTCGGGTGCCAGTGGCCCGCTTGGCCGCTGCGCATGCGGCCTTGGGACTCTAGCCCGGACTTGTAAGCCCGGACTTGTAAGCATTGGGCGGACCCGGCACCCTTGCGGCCAATCTGCTAAGGGGGCCGCAACTTTGGATGGAGTGCCTCTCGTGCTTTTGTTGACGCTGGCGATGGCTTGTCTGGTTGAATCCAAGCCTCCCTATTTAGGGGAGTGCGCGGAGTACCCGGACCAAAGCTACGACTACGGAGACCTTGGGATTGGCAGCTGCTTGGCTGGCCCCACGAGCTTGCAGTGGGCCGACGACAACACCCTGGTGGTCACGAACGCAAACCCCTTCCTGGATTACACCGGGGGGTCGGTCTTGAGTGTGGACGTGGACGCGGTCCTGGAAGAGGCGGCAAAGCACGTGGACCGGCGGGTCAGCATTGTCCCCGACGTGCATGTGACCAGCGACTTGGCCATCCAGACCGTACTGGACGACGGCTCCCTGACGCGCGCCAGCTTGCCTGGCTACTCGATCTTGGTCCCTGGAGGGCCTGGCGCTGACAGCATGCTGCTGGTGCCCAATCGATTGAGCCCCGAAGCACGCGGCCGCCAGGGCTTTGACCGTGTGCACATTGTGGGCGTCGAGGCGGGCGGTGCGCTGTCGCCACTGACCGTTGGGCCCGACAGCAGCGATACGCTGACCCTGATGAGCGACCCGACTGTTTCAGCCTATGATCCGGTCGGAGAACAGGTCTTTATTGGGAACCTGACCTCGCACACGGTCTCGGTCTTGGACGTCTCGAACGGGGCGGTATCGCTAATTGACGGCCAGCCTCGTGCAACGCTGAGTCGTCCTGTCATCACTGATACAGACGGTTCGGGTAGCCAAGTTGAGCTCTCCTCCTTGGAGATCCTCACACCCGAAGAGGTGGACAACCAAACTTGGACCCTGGAGTACGTGGATGGAAACAACCGCGCCTGGCTCCCTGGTTTGGAGGGGCTCTCCCGTTGGGACAGTCCTGGTGCCAGTCTTTGGCAGCAGTCGACCGTTGGGCCTCAGATCCAGGTCGGCGACGGCGAGGAGGGCTTCGTCTACCTGGCCGACCCCAGCTACGGAGAGAGCGCTCTGGGAAGCATCCAGCAGGCGATGGTGATCGACGGGGGCGTTTACATCGCTGTTCCCAACGGCCAAACCGCTGACCAGTGGGGCATTCTGGGGAACATCGCCCTGGGCGGACGCGAAGGGAGCTGGGATGAGACGCTTGGCGGCCCCATGCTGCTGGTCTCCAACGGCATCGACTATCTGTTCTTTGATGGGGCGAACACTGAGACGGGAGAAAGCGGCATCAACCTGGCGGCGAGCGCCGACGGACAGGTCTTTAGCCGCGAGCAGCCCGACGCCCTGATTCTCGCCGGCACCAACGGCGAGCATGACAGCGTGCGGGTCGCGGACCCCTTTGTGGTCTTTGACGCACAAGCCGACCGCTGGCGTATGTACTACTCCGCTTGGGACGGGGTCACTTGGAGCATTGGCCACGCGGAGAGCACCGACCTTGTGGACTGGGTGGTGGACACTCAGGCCATATTCCAGGTCGACGGTGGCGCTGCTGCTCCAGTCGTCCAAGTTGACGGAAGCGGCTGGAAGATGTGGACCAGTCGTGCGAGCGATGACGGATGGGTTTTGGCGCTCGCTACCAGCGCAGACGGCAGCGATTGGTTTGACCAAGGTGAGGTGCTTGCCTTGGAAGATGGACCTGATCCCTTGGAGCCGCCGGGTATCAGTATGCAGCGCACCAACACCCAGGCCTGGAGCCCCGCCGGGGACGTAGACGGGCGTCTGGGCCTGCTGTTTGAGTCCGGTGACCTGGGTGGCTTTGGCGGCTTGGTTCTCCAGCTCTCCAGCGGTTTTGAGCTGGGTACCGTCTCCTTGGAGCAGTCAGAGTTGGGCATTCGCGTGGACAGCATCCTGGATGATGGCAAGCTGATGGTCACCCTCACGGATGGTTCGGGTGCTCAGCGCATCGGCCAGTGGCGCGCGGGCCAGACACCGGTGGCGGACTTTTTTGCCGCTGCGGACAGTGAAATAGCGACCCAGGGCGTTCACACCCCCGTCGCCTTTGATGGATCATCGGGTCTGGAGATGCTGTATGCCGGCGTCGACCAGGACAACTTGGCCCGCATTGGTCGCGCAAGCAGCTCCGATGGCGGCGTGACCTGGCAGGACGAAGGCTTGGCCTTGGACTTGGGCGAAGACTGGGACTCGGTGCGCGTTGTGCCCGGCGCCGTGGTGGGTGATTCAGCAGAGTTGACCCTTTATTACACGGGTTTTAACGGCACTCAGAGCCGCATTGGCACCGCAGTGAGCACCGACCAGGGTCAGAGCTGGACCCGTGTGGAGGGGCAGTCCAGTCCCTGGACATACGGCGGTGGCATCCCAGGCGCATTCGACGACAGCGCCGTGCGGACCCCGAGTGTGCTGCGCATCGACGGGGTGGACCACATTTGGTATGGCGCCTTTGACGGCGATGTCTGGCGTATGGGCTACGCCAGTCGCAGTGTTGGCACCCAGGAATGGGTCCAGTCCGAAGGCCGAGATGGCAGCCCAAAGTGGGCCATGACACCTGTCAACGGCACCTATCTGTCTACCAGCATGGACCGGGCGGTACTGCGCCAGACGGAAGACGGATTTGAGGGATACGTCTCGGGCTGGGACAGCCCAGAAGGCATTCGCCGGGCCGGGCCGGTCGTAGCCACGCAGCCCGACACGCTGTACCCAGAGTTTCATACACCCACTCTGGGCGACACCATCACCCTGTTCACCCAGCGCGGTGACGACGGCGACAGCATGGCCATCGACCTTGAGGTCAGCTCCGGTGGCGCCAGCTTCAGCGGCATCGCCAACAGCTTTATGCATGTAGACAACGTGCGGGGCTTTCTGTTCATAGGATCTGAGCTACAAAACGCTATCTATGTGGTGGATATCCGAGACGACAGCACCGAGGATTTTGTGGACTCCAACGTCTACGGGATCGAGGCCGTCCTGGTGAACAACGCCGACAGTGGCGCCTCCAGCACCCGCGGCATCATCGCGCCGCCGGGGGAGCGCTGGGTCTACGCCCTGAACGCTCAGCCAGACGCCATGCTGGTTTATGACGGCGATGCAATCCCTGATGATTCCAAGATGGACCTGTATTTTGATACGCCCGTAGGTGCCATCGCCATGCCGCGCGGCATGCTCGCTGACGAGGGTGTGACCTCTCAACGAGACGTTGGCCCAGCTCAGGTGGTTGCAGCCGGAGACCTACTGGTGGTCGCGAACTTCAACGACAACAGCCTAAGCTTTGTAGACACCCGCCTGGGTGCATACGGCCAGGTCACCTCAGACTTGGATTGGGTGGGAGAGAACCCCCATGCCCTGTCCCTGTCTCCAGACGGAACTCTGCTCGCTGTTGGCAATTATATCGGGGAGCTGGTGGACGGACACGTCAACTCAAGCGTCGTCCTCGTCGACATGGACCCCACCTCCGAGACCTATCTCTCGGTCCTGGCCACCCTGGTGAACCAATGATGTGGATGTTGGCCGGTCTGGCCTGCTTGGAGAGCCGGAACCTTGAAGGGGACTTTGACGCGCCATCTGCCGCCACCGTGCTGCACCCCGACCAAGGTGGGCCCTTCAAGGACCCGGTGGCCTTCGTCTCCAACCAGGGCAGAGGAACTCTGGTTCCCTTGGACATCAAGCATGGGTGGATGATCTCTGAAGACCCGGCCGCGCCGTACTTGGAGACCCCACACATCGCCACTGGATCAGACCGTGTACTGGGCGCTCTGGCTGCCTATGCACCGAATGACCAGACGGTCACCCTGTTGGTGGCCGATGCTCAGACCCGGACCCTGCTGGAGGTCCCTTGGGTGACTGAAGCCCAGGATCAGCGGCTCACCACCGTCACCCCCAGCCTCAGCAGTGAGCCGGTCTTTGAAGACGTGGACGGCAGCGGGGACGTGGCAAGCCTGGACTTGGTGGCCCTGCGGAAGGGCCGGGCCGCTACCGAGACATGGACCCTCACCTATACAGGCCAAGACTTTATGGTCGAAGGTTCTCGCAGCGGTTTGCAGTACCGCCGAGCCACCTGGATGACGCCCTACAGCAGCGATGAAGGTGAGCTGGACCTTCTCTTAGAGGGCAGCGCCACAGAGGGTGACCAGTTCACCTTGGGCGTGGAGAGTGGGGTTGTGGAACACGACCTGGGCGGCAATGTTCAGGACCTACTGATGCTCGCAGATCAGAGCGTGCTCCTGGCCTTGGTCAGCACACTCGAAGACCCTTTGATTCCGGAGTTGGTTTCCCAGACCCGGATTGTTGCCATAGATCCTGCAACCATGGATGTGCTCGCAGAGATCGGACTGCCGGCGGGGGCTTGGCCTGCACGCATGTCCCTGTCCCAGGATCAATCCCAGCTTTTCTTGGGTGACACCCGCTCCCCACAAGTTCTTCAGGTCACCTTGGACGCAGACATTGGGGCCTCGTCTGTGGAGAGCATCGCCATGCCCGCGAACGTCGTGGACGTGGTCCAGCAAGGGGATGAGTTCACCAACCGGCTGTACATTGCTTTGCAGGGCGAGGTCAGCGTCCGCTTGTGGGACCTGGACCTTCAGGATTGGTACGACGTGAATCCGGTGACTGCAGAAGTCGACGGGGTCTATGTCGGTGCGCCCGTCTCCGGCTTGGCCGCTTCCAGTGACTCCATCTTGCTGCAAGAGCAAGGCCCCTATGAGGCGAGGGAGCGTGACCGTGTGGTCGCTATCTCTACCTTCGAGGGCGTGGTGAAGGTTGCCCAGGCCAGCACAGGCTGTCTGACCCAGGACTCCGGCGGCCCGACGGTGTCCTTTGGCGAGAACGTCAGCGATGTGGGTTTTGACGACTCCTCCCCAACCAGTACACCGAGTTTCACCGCAGACGCTCTTGGAGAGGCTGTTCAGGTGAACCCCTGTGGGGGCATCGCGCGCACCCAGAGTTGGCAGATGGTGTACGACGGCAGCCAGGGCAATTGGGTGCTCGAGGGCAGCGTCTCGGGATTTCAGGAACGGCGCGTCACCGAAGGACAGCGCTATGTGACCGATCAGGGAGAGATCAGCTTCCTGATTAGCTCTGGCAGTCGCCCGAGCACGGACGGAGACTCTTGGTTTTTCACCGTCGATAACGGCGTTCTGAAGATCGACTTTGACCGAAACGCAAACGGTGTAGGCGACCAGGCTGAGACGCCCATCGATCTGCCCGCGCGGCCGGTTTCCTACAGTTTTCTGGCAGGAGACCAGGACGGAGGCTGGGTTGGCGTGAACCGAAAGGTGGGCGTCATTCTGCCAGTCACCGGCTACGACAACGTCTGCAAGGTCGACCTGCAAGCTGGCCGAATCACCAGTATTTGGGACTGAGCCTCTCAGCCTCTAAGCAGGGGGGGGCTCAACCCAGACGCATGGCCTGTTTTCGATCTGGCGAAGACAGCTCAGCGTCGAGCTCGGCGAGCTGTTGCAGCAGCTCCTCCACTCGCCCGGCGTCCTGACCCGCGCGCTCCAGGATCAACAGGTGAGTGAGCACCTGGCGGGCGCCAACCAGGTCCCCCAGCTGTGCAGAGTCGGTCAGTGCCTGCTGGTAGAGCGCTGCGGCGCCGAGCAAGTCTCCGCGTACAGCCGCCAGGTCACCTTGGATGCGCCTGCAACGAGCGGCCGCATGGGGTTCTCCAGCGCGCAGGTAGAGCGCCCATGCGGCAAGGAGTTCCTTCCCGGCCTGGTCATGCTTACCACCGCGCAGGTGGATGTCGGCACGTCTCCGGAGGGTGCCCGCCTGCACCACTGGGCGGTCTCGTCCTTGCTGCTCGGCTTGGTCCAAGAGCAGGTTGGCCCCTGTAGTCTCGCCACGCAAGGTAGCCAGCGCTGCCTGGCCTAAGCTGATGTTTGCTCGCCCAAGCTCCGCATTCTTAGCCCCGCCCATCACTGCGGCAGCCTGCTCGTAGAGTGCATCGGCACTGAGTACTTCGCCAGCCTGTATGGCCAAGTCACCGGCACCTCGCAGGGTGGCGGCAACCCCAAGAGGGTCTCCGGCATCCCGATGCAGCACACGAGCGCGCCGGTAGCGTGCGGCCGCCTCATCGAACTCGCCCAAGCCGAGCAACACATCTGCGCTGCGCCGTAAAAGAGTTGCAGCCCAGATGGGGTGGTTGGGCAACAACAGACCCAGGGCCGCTTCGTGGTGTCCTGTGGCTGCGGCGCTCAAGCCTTGCCGCAGCAGTAGGTCGCCCTCTGCCCAGTGCAGCAAGGCGGAGCCCTCATCTCCCGCCCCGGGCCGGGAGCAGGCCAAGAGTTCCAGAGCCACAGGCAGCTGTCCCGCCGCGGCCACGAGCCTTGCTCCGGCTGCAGCAGCTTGCGCTCGAGCCAACCCTGGTCCCAAGTGCCGACACAGGCCTCTTAGAAAGAGCACGTCGGCGTGCTCCACACCGGCAGGCAGCGCCTCTGACAGGGCCAGGTGCAGTAGGTTTCCGGACCTGTGGAACAAGGCCTCGGCGGCAGCCTGGGGGTCGGGGTGCACCGGGACTCCCTCTAAATATTCCAACTTCAAGGCTACGCGTGGGGCTCCTTGCCGCAGGCGGGCCTGGTCGGAATGAGCCTGACCTGGGACGCCGGCAGGAAACAAGGTGAGCGGGTCCGGAGTGGCCAGCTGGGTCGGTGGAAGCCTGCCCCAGCTGGCCACGCCGTCGATGGGCCGGGCGCCCAGGGCTGCGATCTTCAGGTCTCCGCTCAGAGACCGAAGGGCCTCTGCGGCGGTGCAGGCATCCACCGCATGCAGATTGCGCCAGATTAGCAAGGTGCCCGGCTCCAGGGCGTTGGCCACTGACCGGGTCACGCCCGGGAGTGGAAGCCCCAGCGCTATTCCGGTTGCACGCATCAAGTCTGGAGGGTCCTCACAGCCGAGCACATCTACCTGCAAGCAGGGGCCTTCCCAGAGTGCCACCAGGGCATCTTCGGCTGCCGCACGCGCTTGACAAGGCCCCAGGTGAAGGAAGAGCGCGGCATCTTGCTCCAAGGCGCACAGGGCGGCTTGGGGCCACGGCAGGTCAGAAGGCATTGCGGGCATGGGTCCTGGGACGGTCAGGGCCGGGTTGGCGGTGGTTGAGAAGGGGGGCAAGTGTTAGCCAAAGGTAGGCTAAACGCAGAAGAGGTGCCCATGTCCGAGATTCAGAGAATTGGTGTGGTTGGGGCAGGGCAGATGGGCAACGGAATTGCCCAAGTCTCCTCCCTCGCAGGGTACTCCGTTACCCTCACGGACATCTCCGAGTCCGCAGTGGCAAATGGGATGGCGAACATTGAGAAGAACTTAGGCCGCATGGTGCGAAAAGAGCGCATCACCGCAGCAGAAGCGGAACTCGCCCTGGGCCGTATCTCCAGCAGCGTCGAGCTGGCCTCGCTGAAGGAAACCCAGCTAGTGATCGAGGCCGCAACGGAGCGGGTCGACCTCAAGTACAAAATCTTTGAGCAGCTCAGCGAGGCAACCCCTACGGACACCCTGCTGGCGAGCAACACCAGCTCCATCTCCATCACCGCAATCGGAGCCCATACCGACCGCCCGGACAGGGTGATGGGCATGCACTTCATGAACCCGGTTCCGGTCATGAAGCTCGTCGAGCTTATTCGCGGGCTGGCCACGTCTCAGGACACCTGGGATACGGTGGAGGCTGCCGCCCAGCGCATGGGTAAAACCACGGTGGAAGGACGGGATATGCCCGGCTTTATCGTGAATCGAGTGCTCATGCCCTACATCAACGAGGCGGTCTTTGCCTTGTACGAGGGCATCGCTTCCGTCGAAGACATCGACACGGCCATGAAGCTTGGAACGAATGTCCCCATGGGCCCGCTGACCCTTGCGGACTTTATTGGCTTGGACACTTGTCTAGCCATCATGGAAGTGCTGCATCAGGGCATGGGGGGCGACTCCAAGTACCGGCCCTGTCCACTCCTTCGTAAGTACGTTGAAGCGGGTTGGCTTGGCCGCAAGACCGGTCGCGGCTTTTACACTTACCCTGCCAAATAGGGGGCTTTCGTGAGTTCAAACCGAACCGACAACCTGTACTCTTGTCTGACAGTCTCTTTTAGCGAACGGGTGGCTACCGTCACCCTGAACCGCCCCAAAGCCTTGAACGCTATCAACGCTTCCATGATCCGCGAGCTCTCGGATGTTCTGGACGAGATTGCGGACCGCGACGCCCTGGCGGTCATCATTACGGGGGCTGGCCCCAAAGCTTTCGCGGCTGGTGCGGACATCGCTGAGATGAGCGCGATGAACCCACAAGAGGCCACCTCCTTTGCGGAAAAGGGGCAGGGAGTGTTCTCCCGCATCGAGAGCTTCCCCCGCCCGGTCATTGCTGCTGTCAATGGCTACGCCCTTGGCGGCGGGTGTGAGCTGGCCATGGCCTGTGACATTATTCTTGCCGGTAAAAAGGCTGTTTTTGGTCAGCCAGAGGTGAAGCTGGGTGTGATTCCCGGTTTTGGTGGTTCGCAGCGTATGAGTCGCTTGGTTGGACGCCAGCGAGCACGGGAGATCTGCTTCACTGGCCGCACCGTGGGCGCTGAAGAAGCGGCTCGAATAGGCCTTGCTGCCCGCATGGTGGAGACCGACCTTTTAAGTCAGGCCCAGCAGCTCGCGTTGCAGATCGCAAGCAATGGTCCCCGTGCTGTCAGCCTCTGCAAGCGTGCAATTAACACGGGCGCAGACCTTGATATGAGCAGCGCCTTGGCCCACGAGGCGCAGCTCTTTGCGCTGTGCTTTGCCAGCAGCGACCAAAAGGAAGGCATGGCTGCCTTTTTGGACAAGCGTCCCCCCAACTTTTCTGGCCAATAGCGCCGGGGAGAGATTCAAATGTTCCAGCTCTCAGAGCAATCCCTTCAGATCCGTGACCTGGCCCGAAGCTTCGCCCGCGACGCCGTGATTCCTGGCGCAGCAGAGCGCGACCTGAGCAAGGAATACCCCGCCGAACTGGTTTCTCAGCTTGGTGAGATGGGATTCATGGGCATGTTCATCCCCGAGGAGTACGGTGGGACAGGCCTGAGCATCCTGGACTACGTCATTGCCTTGGAGGAGATCAGCTACGCAGACGCCTCGCTGGGTGTGGTGATGTCGGTCAACAACAGCTTGGCCAGCGCCCCCATCATTCGCTTCGGCACCGAGGCTCAGAAGCAGAAGTATCTGCCCAAGATGGCCACTGCCGAGTGGTTGGGTTGCTACGCCTTGACCGAGCCAAGCGCTGGGTCTGATGCTGCGGCACAAAAGACCAAAGTGACCGTCGCTGAGAACGGCGACTACATCATCAACGGCACCAAGATGTGGATCACCAACGGGCCCCAAGCGGACGTGGCTGTGGTCTACGCCAGCATGGACCCCGAGGCCCGCCACAAGGCCGTCTGTGCCTTCATCGTAGAGACCTCTTCGGAGGGGTTCAATGTCGGCAAAGTCGAGCCTAAGCTGGGCTTGAGCAGCAGCTCCACCGCTGAGTTGATCTTCGAGGACCTGCGCGTGCCCAAGGAGAACCTACTCGGGGTGGAGCGTGAGGGCTTTAAGGTGGCCATGGGCACCCTAGACGGCGGCCGGATCGGTATTGCTGCACAGGCGTTGGGCATCGCCCAGCGTGCGTTTGATTTGGCCTTGGCCTACTCGAAGGAGCGCGTCGCCTTTGGTCGGCCCATCTCCAGTAAGCAAGCCATTCAGTGGATGCTGGCCGACATGGCCACCCGCATCGAAGCAGCGCGCCTGCTCACCTGGAAGGCCGCGACCCTGAAGGACCAAGGGGAGCGCGCCAGCCAGGCCTGCTCTATGGCCAAGCTCTTCGCCTCTGAATGCGCAAACTTCTGCGCTGACAAAGCGGTGCAGATCCATGGCGGCTACGGCTACTCCAAGGAGTACGAGGTTGAGCGCTTGTACCGTGACGCCCGAATCACAACACTGTACGAGGGCACCTCTGAGATTCAGCGTCTGGTTATTGCAAAGAGCCTGATCGGTGGCTGAGATCGGCCATAGGGCTGTTTTGCTGACCTAATACGGGGATGCCCTTCTGTAAGTCGTTGGCCCGGAGCACTACTATGGGTCTATCGGGTCCCACGTGTCTGTCAGGAGGTCCAGCTGCGAAAGAAAAGCACCAAGGCCGTCCCTGCGTTGTTTGCTGGAACAAGCAGCATGTACTTGCAGGCACGTGCGCTTCCTCGGGTGTTGCGGGAGCGGGACTTGGTGGTGGTCTTGGGACCGCCTGGGTCGGGCAAGACCAGCGTTGCCAAGCGTGTACTGGCATGTGCGGTCACGACACTGCGGGGAGACAAGCTGCAGGATGCCTGTACGCGTGCGGTGAGGAGAAACGCTTGGCCCATCGAGCTGGTCCAAGCGAAGGGACTGCTCATCGAAGGGCCAACCTTTCTGGCACGCAGACGCGGCGCCGCCCGGCTGCTCGGAGAACTCATCCAGGCACGGGTGGAATTGGGCCTGCAAACCGTGATCACAGAAGGCGCAGACGACTCCGCGCTGCTTCTCCTGGACGCCGCCCATCCGCGACATCGCGCAACGGTCAACCTACGCTTCCCTCAAGTAGGGGGGCGCAAGCGCTTTGCTAAGAAGCAGGCGGAGGCCTTGGGTCTGCCCCATAGGGTTGGGCTGGAGCTGCAAATTGATGCCCCGTGGACCTACCGGAAGGTCATGCGGGGCCTGAGGCGCGCTGTCAAAGACGCTCAAGCCGTCGAAACTGATGGCTTGCAGCCCGGGGTCCCCTGAAAAGGGTGGCACAAGGGCTGAGGGCACCGAAAACTCCCCAGGTACCGTCTGATCCGCCGGCCGGACCGTTGAGCAGAAGGTTTGAAAGCGCCTGAATGGACGTTCTATTCGACTTTCCGCAAAGAGATTTTCTCCAGAAAATGCGAGAGCGCTGCACGTCCTGAAGCTTCTGCCAGCAGGTTCGCGTTGTGTTCCAACCCTTCCAGAGACACCAAGCAGCTGTCAGGTAGGGCGACGTTGAGCGCCTCTCCATGAGAGAAGGGGATCAGGGCGTCCCCCTTGCTGTGCAGGATTAGAACCGGGCAATCCACCAGCGGGGCCCGTTTTAGCGAGTCGAAGGGGTTCCGCATCAGCAGGCCCGTGGGCAGGATGGGGAAGCGCCGAAAGGCAACAGCAGCCACACTCTTAAAGCTACTCTCGATGATCAATCCAGCGGGCGGCTGGTCATGGCCGCTCAGTGTGGCGATGGCCACTCCGCCACCGAGAGACTTGCCAAACACGAGAATTCGGTCTGCGCTGTGGGTGCGAAGTGCCTCGGCATAGGCTGCGCGACCGTCAAGCACGAGTCCGGCCTCGCTGGGGGAGCCGGGACTGCCAGGGTAGCCGCGGTAGTTCACGTGAAGGGTCTCGAAACCCAAGGAGAGAAAAAGAGACTCTCGCTCCCCAAACTGCCCGACACTGGCGCCGTTGCCCGAGAAGATAAGGACCAGCTGTTCGGAATGCCCCCTGCGTCGCCCATACAGAGGCACGCCATCTTCGGTGACCACCGTACGCTCCCTGGCGCCGAGCTCCTGGGCCTGAGCCTGCAGCTGGGCCCTCGTGATCTGGGGTGCTGGGAAGACCATCTGAGTCTCCAGTCGCAGCAGTGCAAAGACCGCCAGTCCGTAGAGAAGCAACAGCACGCCAACAATCTTGAACAACAACATGCGGTCTACAATCCGCTCATGGCGTTGCCCAGGGCCGAAGTGACTTTGTCGCGCCCCTGGGGACTCAAGTGCACATCATCGGTGAAATCCTGGGCGCTCAGTCCTGGAATGTCCTGAACCTTCAACAGCGTGCCTCCGCCTGCCTGGATGGTGGCCTGGAGACGCTCCTGGTAGCCGGCCTGGCTAGGATCCGGAGCCCGCTTGGTCTCAAAGTCGGAGCGAGAGGGCAGAGGGACGAGCATGACGGGTATGTCCCGGGCCTGAGCGAGCACGAGGAAGCGGTACAGGTATTGGAACTCAAGGTCAGGCACACCGTTCAGCTCCAGCTCGGGGGTGCTGGAGGGGATGTGGGCAACGGGTGGGGGCGGAGCTCCACCATCCTGCGGAGGCGCGATTGCACCTGGACTCAGGACGTAGCCCGGAATGGGCGCACGCACGCCAGCACTCATCCAGACCTTGTTGGCGATGTAGCCCCGGTTTCGGTAGGCGTAGCTGGCTTTGCGCATCAGCAGCTCTGAGGCACAGGAGCTGTCGTCCGGACAGGCCCAGCGCATCAGGTTCGGCAGCTCAGACCACGGGGCCAAGGCCATGACTTGGGATTCATGGGGAGCCATCTCTTTGCTCAGGTCTCGGGTGCCAAAGGGCAGCACAATGGCTTGGATCTGGGCCTCCTGGGGAATGTGGTGCTTGAGCACCAGGTAGAAGAGCCGCGCGGTTCCAGCAGGTGTGGCCAGGTTGCTCACAGACAAGCCGAGCTGCTCGCCCAAGGCTTGAGTTTGGATGATCTGCTCGGGCAAGCAGGTGCCAAAGACCAGCAACTCTGGGGTGGCTCCATGGGGCTGGGCCAGGTACGCAGCTGTTTTGTCCAGCATGGGCGCCGGGGCCCTATACAGAGCGCGCACCCCGAGCTCGGCACTCAAAAGCGTGAGCACCACCACTGCGCAGAGACGCAGGGCGGAGAGTGGCCGGAGGGGCCGCTCAGAACTGGTAGTAGATGAAGGACTGGCCAGCGGTGGCGCCAAGAAAGAGGGTGATGAGAACCAGGGTCGCCGTAAAGGCGGCTTGTGCTGCAGGATGCCAGCGAAGTACCAATGAAGGGTCTGCTTTGCCCTGGCGGGCGCGCAGTGCTTGGAGCAGCTCCACCCCCAAGGGGATAGCGATGAGCAGCCCCAGCTGTGCAAAGGCCATGCGATCTTGGGCGCTCATGTAGACGTTGCTGAACTGTATGCGCATCAAGTCAGCTGCGCGCTCCAAGCTGGGGGCACGGAAAATAAGAAAGGCCAAGGCGCTGAGGTGGAAGGTGAGCACCACCCCCAACACCCGGCCTATTCGGGTGGGCTTCGTTTGGCCTCGCAGTCGGTCGAGGGCCAGGGCGATGCCGTGAATGCCGCCCCAGATCAGGTAGGTCCAATTGGCCCCGTGCCAGAGTCCTCCCAAGAGCATCGTTAGCATCAGATTCAGCTGTGTTCGCACTCTGCCCAGGCGGTTGCCTCCAAGTGGAATATACAGGTAGTCCCTCAGCCATTGGGAGAGAGAGATGTGCCATCGCCGCCAGATCTCTTGGGGCCTATGTGCCAAATAGGGGGCAGTGAAGTTCACGGAGAGCTCGATGCCCAGCAGCTTGGCAATGCCTCTTGCAATGTCCGTGTACCCGGAAAAATCGCAGTAGATTTGCCAGGCAAAGGCATAGGTCGCCACCCAAACTGCGGCGCCCGTGTTCGGAAGGCCATCCCCGTCGACCACACGCTGCACGAGCACAGCGAGGTTGTCTGCCACGAAGAGCTTCTTGAACACACCCCAGACAATGAGCTGCAGGCCCTCGGCGAGCTGTAGCTTCGTAGGCCGACGGGGTGCTTCCAGCTGTGGCATGAGAGCGCCGCTTCGCTCGATTGGGCCCGCCACGAGCTGTGGAAAAAAGCTGACGAAGAGCGCGAAGGTGAGGGGATCCCGCTGAGCGGGCGTGCGTCCTCGATACACGTCGATGGTGTAGGCCATGGACTGGAAGGTGTAGAAACTCAAGCCCACCGGCACGATGAGTTCAAGGACCGGCAACTCAGCGCCCATTCCCATGGCCATCATGCCGGCGTTGAGCTCCCCGGTGAACCACCCCAGATACTTGAATGTGGCCAGAACGCCCAAGTTGACCAGGACAGAGGCCGCGACGAGGGCTTGCCTCTTACGGCCTTGACCGCCTTCGCCGTCGATCAGCAGTCCGCAGCTGTAGTCCACAACCGTGGAGAGCAGGATCAAACCGCAAAGGCGCCAGTCCCACCATGCGTAGAAGGCGTAGCTGGCCAGCAGTAGCCAGAGGTTCTGGGCCCGCCAAGTCTGACCCAGGAGCCTGTAGACCAGGTAGACCAGTCCAAAGAAGAGGGGAAAGATGGGGGTAGTAAACAGCACTTCTGCGCGCAGTATACGTGGTGGCGACGCTCAGTCTTGGATGTACCCCAGGGCCCTGAGTTCATCTTCCATGTCTGAGCTCCGGCCGGCCATGACCTGGCTGCGCTGAGAGATGCTGTCTGTGACCAGGATCACCGTGCCACGTTCTGTACGCAGGCGGACCTTGCCCACCCGGGTGGTGCCTTCCATCGAAAGGGGGAGCTCCTGTTCGCCGACAATGATGCGCCCCTGTGTCTCAGGGGGGGCCGAGACCATCAGGGTCCCGCGCCCGGTCGTTCCGGGTGTGAAACGGAAGCTACGGCCATCTGGTGCCACGTCCACAAGCCCTACATCGGCCGCCACGCCGCTCGGGACTTCTCCCCACTCCACGTTGGCCCGGCGCGACTCCTGCGCCTCGGGGTCCATGACCACGACCTGGACGGGATGGTCAAATGCGGCCACAAACCCCTGGTCTGGATGCTCGATCCGGATCCGAATGCCCTGACCTGTGTCAAACCCTGTGCTCTGAGTCATGGCAGCCCAGTAGGGACTCAGATCGCGCTCTTCACTCAAGTTCTGGCTCTCGGCGGGATCCTTGGCCAAGTCGTAGAGTTCTTCATGACCATCCCAAGTACTTAGGATGTACTTGTGCTCTCCAAAGATTACGCCCCAGAGCTCGGTGGTGTACATCGGGTAGCCGACGTGCAGCGGACGTGCGCGCAACGCTTGCTTCAAAGAGGCGACTTGGCCGGCCTGGGTGGCGTCTAAGAGCGGCCGAAGGCTGCGGCCGTCCACCTCGGGCCACTCCGCTTCAGGAAGGCCCAGCATGTCATAGAGGGTGGGGGCAATATCTATCAGACTGACTGGCTCAGTGACCCGATGCCCCCCCGCCCAGCCACCCGGGGGGCGAATCCACAGGTTCGCATGCACGACCTCCTCGTAGAGGCTGTGGTTGTGCTCATAGCTGCCGTGCTCCCAAAACTCTTCTCCATGATCACTGTGAATGACGAGAAGAGTCTCCCCAGGCTGCTGGAGCAACCAGGCCAGCCACTCGGCGAGCTGGTCCGCCATGTACCGCACCTCGCCGTCGTAGCGCTGCTTGAGCCAGAGGCGGTTCTCATCGCTAAACTTGCTGGCGTTTCCCAAGACCTGCCACCGATTCAGGAACTCCGTCATCTCTCCCTGCTCCGCGGTGGCGTACATGTTTTCGTAGCGCCCAGGTGCTCGGTAAAAGTTGTGGGGGTCCATCAGGTGCAGGAAGAGCAGCTGGTCACGCCCGGCATTGTCCTGAATAAAGGTCTTGGCACGTCTCAGCTGCACCGCGGCATCCGCCGCATTTTCGTAGCTCCAGGTGTCGTAGCCCTGATTGAAATTAAAGCGCGGGACGACATGCACGTTGGCAGTAATTCCAGCCGTGACAAAGCCCTGCTTCTGGAAAACGCTCCCGAAGCTGTCGGCGTTCACCGCCTCAATGGGGTACCGGCCGGTCGTGCTGCTGCGAAAGCTGGGCCGGGTTCGAGGCGCAGGCGCCCAGGCCGCATCGAAGATCAAGCTGCTATCGGCAATGCCGTCCAAAGCGACGGTGGTGTCCACTGGGTACCCATGTTGGGTCACCTCGGCATAGCGCAGCGTGTCGATGCCGATGACCACAACCCGGCGCGGACTCTCGACAGGGGTGCCCACCACCATCGGCGACCCAAAAAAGACGTAATCCCAGTCTCCGCTGCCCTGAACCTCGCTTTCCAGAGTCAAGTCCACTGTCTGTCCCGCAAATGCAGACAAGTCGACGACTTTATCGCTCACTTCGGTGCTACGGAGACTCCACTCCTTGAGCTTTTCCCCGTTCACGAGCACACGGGCCCGAGCCCCATCGGAGGCGCTCCCTCCACCGGGCGAGGCCAGTGCGACCCCGAGATGAAGCGCCGCGTCCGCGGGCAGGGTCAACGACACCTCGAAGCTGGCCGGTGCCGGAAGCAGCAAGCCTGTTCGGGTGCGCACGAGCTTGTCATGCTTTTCCTCGAGCTCTGCCTGAACAAAATCCTGCTTGGACAAGCCGGCGGTGGCCATGTCGAGGCGGGCCTGGTGCTCACTTAGCTCATCAGAGAGGTAGACAATCGCTGGCTGGCGTTGGTTCGGGTTCTCTTGCTCAACCCGGATCTTGCCCTTGCGGATGCTCCAGTCTCGGCCGAAGCGGAGCTCCTGGTCACCTTGTAGGAGACGGACGCCTAAGGGGCCCTTTCGGAACTCCTTCTCCTCGTTGAGCCCCTCTGGGCTTGCCCGCTCGTAGGCCAGGGCACCTGCGCGCCGCCAACCCGTGTTCAGGACCACGGTTCCGGGAGGGGAAGCGCCCTGGGGACGGTTGCTCTTCGGAAGCTGAATCTTCGCCTGGCTCGTAAGCAGCGCCAGGTGAACCACCGATCCGCCAGAGTCCTGGGCGAAGCTGTCGCCTGGCAGCTGCAGGCTGGGTGTGGGCAGATCGGGGGTATTGCAGGCCAAGAGCAGAGCGTAGGGCAGCACAGGCGGTCTCCAGGGGATAGCCCCTAACGCATCCACCTCAGGCTCTGGAAGCTACATGTCCACCGAACCCAAGCGCGGCACCTTGGCCTACACCCTGGCCACATGGATCTACCTGCTGCATGCCACGGGTCGGGTCTGTGCCGATCCCGCATTGCGGCAGGCTTGCACGGACCTGGGCACAGGCATTGACCTGGAGAGCCTCGGAGAGGCCCTGGTCGAGCAGATACAAGGGCGCTTGAAGGGGGAGACCGCCCAGGATGCTCAGCTCTTGGCGGCAGATCTTTTCGGCACTGCGGTGGTCCTGAGCGGCTTGGGCGAGAATCGTGAACAGGCGCTTCGCCAAGCGCGTCGCTACCAGTTCCACACAGGTCTGCCTTGGCTTGCCTGCGTTGTGGACCGCTTCCCCGACGGGCATGTCGGCCCCCACTGGGTTCTTGTGGAGTCTCTGGAGGAGCGAGTGCGTTGTCTGGATCCTTATCCCTGGGATGACCTGGACGAGGAGTTCGAACAACCCTTGATCGAGTTTCTGGTCAAGTGGGAGCTGGGCGGTTTGGCGGGCCTTCGCTACGCCTGAGGGTCCAGTAGGTCCGGCGAGGGGGAGGGCCACGTCAGGGCCCGAAGAAAATGGACACTTGTCCGGCCCTCTTAGACGTCCCAGCGGCCACGCCTTCGCCCGCGACCATCCATTCGTCGGCCCCATCGCCGTTCATGTCTGACACGATGAAAGGAGTGCGGCCCACATACATCCCACCAGTGTCTCCCTGGACGGCTGCACGCGCAGAGTCCTGGATGTTCATGCTGGTGGTCCAGGTGCCATATCCAGCCCCAGAAACCAACCAGGCAGTTCCAGAGTTGTTGGGTGAGCCCGTCGCGTAGGCACCCGTGCTCCAGTCTTGATGCCCATCACCATCTACGTCCCCAGCACTCAGGTCCCATCCCAAGCGTGCGTCTGAGTCAGCGACCCCCCAACTCGCGTCAGCGGCGGTTGTCGCCACGGTGCCGGTCAGGGCGGCGCCTCCAAACCAGAAGTACACCCCCCCGCCTTGGCTTGCATCAACGCTTGCGGTTCGGGCACCGATCAGCAACTCGTCTGCTCCGTCACCGTCTAGGTCTGCAAGAGAGACCGCGCTGATCCCAAAGTTGTCGCCGCTCGCTCCGGTGAATTGAACATTGGCTTGGCTGGCAGCGGTGCCGTCGGTCAGGCCGCTCGGGTCCAAGATGTAGGCCACCCCGGCCGAAGAGTCTGCGTTGTAGCTGCCTATCATCAAGTCATCTTGGCCATCGCCATCCACGTCTCCAAGTGCTCTGGGGGAGTTGAGTCCCATGCGGTCGGTGCCCGCCGCACCCAGCAGGGTCACGTCTGCATCTGCCGCGCTCAGACCTCCGCTGAGCCTGGCCCCACCATAGAAAACGTAGACGGCGCCGGCCGCATTGTCTTGAGTGTCCTGGTAGGGGGCAGAGAGCAGCAGGTCGTGAACGCCATCTCCATCCAGGTCCATGGACCCAAGGCCGGAGCCTAATCTGTCTTTGTCGGTGACCCCCGAGACCACCAAGCTAGCATCTTCGTCCACGTCGCTTCCCGCACCCCAGCTGGCCGAGTCGGCACCCGACATCAGGTAGACCGCGCCGCGCTCGGTGCCATCTTCATCCGCCATAGGGGAGGCCATCAGCAAGTCGATTAAGCCATCGTTGTCGGGGTCCCCAGCCACGGCGATGCCTTGATTCGTACCCAGTGCGTCGCCTGTGGCGCCACCGCGCCACCACGCCACAGCGTCGGTGTCGTCTTGTGTTCTGGTGAGAGAGGCCCCGTCGTAGAGCCATACCGAGCCCTGAGAAGAGCTGTAGCTCTCGCCGCTGACCAGGATTTCCGCAACCCCATCACCGTCGAGATCACCCGGGCTGATCACCGTGTGCCCAAATGCCGCCTTGTTGTTTGTGCCCAGTATGCTCACGTCGCCTTCGCTCAGCGCCAGCGTGCCGGTCAGCACCTCCTGCAAGTCCAGCTCGGCCGTGCCAGAGACCAAGTCCGTGCCATCGAAGACCTTGAGCTTGCACCAGACCGTTGCCCCGCCGCTCAAGCCGGTGGTATCGAAGGTGTCGCTGTTTACTCCTTGGTTGACCAAGTCCACTTTCCAGACGTAGGTCAGGGTCAGGGTGTCCGTGGGGTCAGCGTCCTGTGGGGGCGACGTTGGAGTGCAGGTGAGCAGGTCACCAGGCAGAGCCGGGTCTGGAGTCAAGGTCATGACGGGCTGGTCTGGGGCACTGTTCAAGATAAAAGTGTGCTCAGACTCCACCAGGACGCCGCTGCCAAACTCATCTCGTGCCTGGGCCGCGCACCACACCTCATCGCCGCGGTCAAAATCACCGCCATCCAGGAGCTCCCCGGTGGAGGCCAAGACGCCGTTCACAAACCAGCTCAGGTCAATCTCGATTGCGTCGCCTTCTAGGTCGCTGGCTTGGACGATGCAGCCCAAGCTGTCAGTCTCTCTTGCTGGGGCGCCGCTGAGCTCGACGCTGTCTACACTCGGCGGCCCGTTGCGCACGTCGACTTGGACCGTGCGGGTGGTGGCCTCTGTGGAGGTAGCCGTCACCACGCACATGACCTGTGAGCCAGATTTCTGGGCAGCCAGCACGGTGTCTGCGTCGCCTGCGTCCTCTCCATTCACAAACCATCGTCCGCTCTCGGATACCACCGGATCGCCGTCGGGATCAACAGCCGTCCAGTCGCACACGATATTGTCGGCTGCGCTGGGCGAGGGGGGATCCAAAGTGATCTGTACCGCTGGGCCAGAGCCGTCGACCTGGACCGTTGCACTGGCTGTGGTGATCAGCTGCCCGTCACTGATGCTCTGCGTGAGCTGCCAAGTCTCTCCGATGGCAGCGACTCCCAGGGGGATGTTGTCCTGATCGGCGTACTCCTCCAGGACTTCCCCATTCCGAGACCAGCTTAGGCCAACGAATAGCTCCCCACCCTCTGGGTCCTGCGAGGGCACCTCGACCACCAACTGCAGTGCCTCTCCGTTCACTGGACTGCCCGGCTCGATTCGGAGCTCAGGCACGCTTGGAGGCAGGTTTCCCAACTGACTGAGCTGCCACTCCAAGGTGCTCCGGTTCTGATCCGGGTCCAGCGCTGTGATGCTGAGAATGTGATCGCCCTGCGAGAGGTCCAGTGGGAGGCTCCAGTCCTGGCCTTGCACGCTGGCAAAACCGAGGTCGCCGTCCAGATCCGAGGACACACTGATCTGCAGTTCCGCTTGCTCACTTTGCACCGTTCCGACCAGCACGGCCTGGCTGTTGGCCGGGAGTTCAGCACCATTCTCTGGAGCGCTCACGCTGAGCACGGGGCCCTGGCCTTGGACCCAGGCAGCAGGGGCAGCTTGCCAGGACACTTCGCAGCCCATGCTGATCAGCAGCAACAACATCTCAGACTCTCGCTATTCCTCACCATACCCTGCCAAGGACCAGTCAGTTAATCCGACCCCAGATGACAAGGACCATCGATGATTAGCTGGACCCCAGAGGGCGCTGTAGAGCGACCAGTGATGGTCCAGATTCGCGTGCAGCGCGCCTTTCCCGGCCGTATTCGTGCGGGCGCCCCGGTGCCTACCCGCTCGATGACTCAAGAAGAGCTGTTGGCCAACTTACGATTTTTTGCCGTGGACATGGCCGGGCCCCGCTGTCGCCCCTGCACCAAGTTGGTGCTCTCTGGGGTCGGCGTAGCCAACAGGGCAGAGACCCCAGAACTCCTGGTTCAAGCACGCAACTGGGGCATCGATACTGTGGTCTTGCACCTTGGGGGCGAGGACCTGGAAGGCTTCGACCCGAGTCGCTTTGAGGGCCTTGTGGACGCTGTCGTTGTGCCTGTGCAGCCTGGCCCCGCCGGGTCCGCCTTGTTCAGCGCAGCGCGGGTGATTCGTGCGTGCCGCAGCTCAAGCATTCAGGTGGTGGCCAACACGGTGTTGTCGCCCCTGGCCCTGCAAGAGCTGCACTCGGCTGCCAAAGCCATCGCTGACTCCGGCGCGTCTCGCGCATCCTTGATCTACCCGTTTCCGATTGCCGGAAACACCGCCAAAGACGTGGCGCCTATTGACGCCACCCTCCAGGCCCTGGAGGGCGCCGTCTCAGAGCTGGAGCGAGCCGGACTGGACATCACCATCAAGGGACTCCCAGGTTGCTACTTGGGCCGGATGGCGGGGTACATGCACCGCAGTGCCAACCGTTGGTACGTAGACGCCGACCATCAACTCGACGGTGCGGTGCTCTTCTTTCCACGGGTGGTGTCTTTTACAAAGCAGGAAAGCTGTCGTTTTTGCAAGGTAAACGATCGCTGTGATGGCTTTTTTGCCACCTATCTGAAACGGCCAGGCTTTCCGGCCCTTGAACCGATTCAGGAATAGCCGCTTGTCTTCACTCCCTACTGGTCTCGGATGCGGCCAGCCAGTGCCGATGCGTCCCGTCCTCGAGCATGCCTGGAGCCTGCCAGTTGGTCTAGCAACACCAGGGCCTTGGCATCCTCGCCCTCCAGGACCAGCGCCTGAGCGCGCCACCAGTTGTAGCCCCAAGGCACATCCGTGCCGGCCAGACTGGACACCTGAGCCATAGCTTCCAGGGCCTTAGCGCCGTCTCGCGCACAGACCCAAGCCACGCCCTCGTACCAATGTAGGTAGGGGTCGTTGGTCCCCTTGGCCTGCAAGTGCAGGGTGGTCGCAGAGTCCCGACAGTTGCCATCTTCAAGCTGGGATATCGCCCGCTTGGCGGGTCCACGGTATAGATCTGCGCGCGCGGAGGGGGGCAACTCAACCGGCAACAGCTCCGCCCGAGCCCAGGTCCTCTGCTCGTCGCTGGGCTGTACTCGCCAGATCGCACCGGCGAGCACGGCCACGCTGGCCAAAATGGCCAGCCAGGGCAGGCCGGGTTTCTCTTCGGCGCCCAGCTTGGCCGAGCCGGGCTTGCTCGCGCCACCCCGGCGCCTGGCAGTTCTGGGTTCCGAAGGCTTGGGCTTAGACCTGGGGCGTGCTGGCCCACGGCCCGGGCCCGCTTGGGCGGGGCTGGGCTGGGCTGGGCGAGGCTGCGCAGTGGTTGCCGCACGTAGCGCAGCCTTGAGGATCTCCAAGTGGTGGGTACAGCGCTTGCAGTCATGATTGTGGCTTTCTACGCGGGCGTGCTGGACTGCAGATGCCGTGTTCGAGGCGACCCGAGCAATGTCCACAGCAGCCGGATGCCCCTCTCCGACGAGAGGCTCTCGGCTCCGCAAGAGCTCGATTCCCTCAGCGCCAGCTTGAACCAACACCTCTTCGGTCAGCGCTATAGCGGCATCAGCGCCCGACGCTAATGCCGCCTGGGCCGCTTTGCGCTCAAGCGCAGCCAACATTCCGCTATCCTGCAGACCCCACTGTGGTGCCGACAAGACACGGGCTGCTATGGTGCGTAGCTGGTTTCGTAGCGAAACGGTCGCGCCAGGGTCGCCGTCTCGGAACCGTTGAAGGAGCTGGTCGTCCATATGCAAAATGCCTCAAGTTCACAGAGCGCGAAGCCGACCTCGAGTGTACTCCAAGGCCCAGGAGGCGTCGCATTGCCGCCCACGGCACCGACCGTACTCCTGATCGAAGACGAGGAAGCGAACCTCAAGGCCCTGACGCGCCTTATCCGCAGACAGGGCTACACCGTCGCAGGTGCCATGACCGGACAGCATGGCCTAGATCTCGCTGAAGAAACCCGTCCAGATTTAGCGATCGTAGACCTACAGCTACCGGACATCTATGGCGAGGAAGTCATTCGCCGCATGCAGCTCGCCTCGCCTGGGACCCAGTGCATCGTGCTGACAGCAACGGGGAGTGCAGCAAAAGCCTTCGAGTGCTTGCAAGCCGGCGCGACGGACTACTTTGAGAAGCCCATTGTGGACTTTGACCGCTTCTTCCAGGTTCTGCGAAAAGCCGTGGAGATTCGTCAACTCAAGAAGGAAAACGCGCGGCTCCGGAAGGGCGCCCGCGGACTCGATCGCTTGGTGGGCAACAGTCGGCCCATGCAGGAACTCAAGCGTCTGATCACGGAGATGGGCGACTTTCCCTTCCCTGTGCTGATTACCGGGGCGTCTGGCACGGGCAAGGAGGTGGTGGCGCAGGCCATCCACGACTCTTCTAAGCGTCGGGACGAGCGTTTCCTGGCGATCAACTGCGCGGCCATTCCTGAGCAGCTGCTGGAAAGCACGCTCTTCGGTGCAGAGAAGGGTGCATTCACGGGGTCGGACCGGCGACGCATCGGGCTGTTCGAGGAAGCTTCCGACGGCACGCTCTTCCTGGATGAAATTGGCGACATGCCGCTCACGATGCAGGCCAAGCTCCTACGGGTGCTTCAGCAGAAGGAGATCACCCGCCTGGGAAGCAACATCCCAGTCAAGGTGAACACCCGCGTAGTGGCGGCCACTCACCAAGACCTGCCCCGGGCGGTCAAAGATGGGCGATTCCGAGAAGACCTTTTCTTTCGGATCAAGGTCATGGAGGTGGCGATCCCGCCACTTCGAGAGCGCTTGGAGGACGTCCCGCTCTTGGCTTACTTCTTTATTAAGGAGCTAAACGCCGAGTACGAGCGCGAGGTGCAGATCGACAACAGCGCTATGAACAGCATGGCTGCCTACTCCTGGAGCAAAAATAACGTCCGCGAGCTCCGGGCGGCGCTGACTCGGGCCTTCGTGACCTGCAAAGACGAGAGCATCCAGGTAACGGACCTGAAGCTTGGGGATGGCATGGCCATCTCTCCTGCCGAGGCCATGTTCGAGAGCGAAAGCGAGGGTACGTCTCCCAATAGTGCCTTGATGGCAATGAGCTACCGGGACGCCAAAGAAGCCGTACTGGATTCCTTTTCCAAGCAATACTTAGAGACCTTGCTGGCCGAGACCGGGGGCAATGTGACGAGAGCAGCCGACCGAGCAGGCATGCAGCGGCCCAATTTTCGTAAGCTACTCAAGCGCTACAAAGTGGCCCGACCAGAAGGGAGTCAGACCGTAGACGGTTGAGAATTGGGGCGCGTTTTTGCGTTCCTGACAATGGGTTGACAGGGAGTGAGGGCGGGCGACTTTGGCAGCTGTGATAGACCTCCTACACCTACCGGTAGGAGTGGTGAATGGACCCCTTTGAGCAGATGGCAGCCCTTGGACACGAGCAAGTCGTGTTCACCCGCAACGACGACGTGGGTCTTCGCGCGATCATAGGCATCCACGACACCACCCTCGGGCCTGCCCTGGGTGGCTGTCGCTTGTACCCCTACGGGTCCGAAGCCGAAGCGCTGCGCGACGTACTTCGGCTGTCCCGTGGGATGACCTACAAGGCGGCGATCGCTGGTCTTGATCTGGGCGGTGGCAAGGCTGTGATCATCGGTGACCCCGGGATCAAGAGCGAAGGCCTTTTCCGCGCCTTTGGCCGGGCTGTCGAATCCCAGGGCGGCCGGTACATCACCGCCGAGGACATGAACACCAACGTCGAGGACATGAACAACATCTCCCGCGAGACCCGCTGGGTTACCGGCCGAGGCAAGGCCACCGGCGGGAGCGGGGACCCTTCGCCGGTCACCGCTTGGGGTGTTTTTCACGGTATCCGCGCCACTGCTGAGGTGGTTTTTGGTAGCCCGAACATGGAAGGCAGAACCGTGGCTATCCAGGGCTGTGGCAACGTAGGCTACTACCTGGCAAAGTACCTGCACGAGGTGGGCGCCCAGCTCATCTACACGGACATCAATGGCGCGCGCGTTGCGCGCTGCTTGGAAGAGTTTGGCGGCCGTGCTGTTGAAGGAGATGAATACTACGGCTTGGAAGTCGACGTGCTCGCGCCCTGCGCCATCGGCGGCATCATCAACAAGCGCACCATCCCAAAGCTGCGGGCACCGATCATCGCGGGCGGCGCCAACAACGTGCTCAATGAAGAGGAACGGGACGGCGAGGCCTTGATGGAAAAAGGAATCGCCTATGCACCGGACTACGTGATCAATGCCGGCGGCCTGATCAACGTCTACAGCGAGCTCAAACGCCTGCCCCTTGCCAAGGCCATGGACAGTTCCGCAAACATCTTCTCCACCGTGAAGGAGATCATCAACGCGGCCAAACTTCAGGGCATCACGACCATGTCGGCGGCCAACCAGCTGGCTGAGAAACGCATTGAGACCGTGGCGGGCATCAAGCGCATGCACATCGGTAGTTAGAGCTTCTCGCATTCCGGAGAGTCCATGTCTCGTACCTTTACCGCCTTGGCGCTACTCACTGTCCTTGGGTTCGGAGGGGCGGGAATGGCGTGGGCGAATGGAGATCTGGAGTTTGGGTATACCCCGAGCCCCCAGGTCGGAGAAAAGCCTGCACTGTATGTGACCCCTGCGCGAGCCGTAGATGAGCTCTTGGTGACGTGCACGGTGGGTGGCCAGGACTATGAATGGACACGCTCAGGCTTGCCCGCTGGCAAGCTGCAGAGTTTTGAGTGGCCCAGAGACACCAAGCACACCCACGCGGATTGCTTTGTGCGGGTGCGCTTCGCCGATGGCTATGTCTTGGAGCAGAACCTGCCCATTGACTACAGCTTTGGCGGTGGGCTGAGTGTGGACTTGTCTCGAGCCAGCGCTGATCTGCAGGCGCACACGCTGACCGTGTCCGTGAGTGAGGCCGTAGACACGGCCGAGATCACTGCTTTCGGCGCCCGCAAGAAGCTCCTGGACAAGAGCGTTGTACAGGTCGATGGGGGCCCCGGTGACATCACCCTTCCCTGGGTAGGGGACCCCTCAGACGTGGTCCTGCTCGAGGTCAAGGTTCAGAATGCTGGCGCATGGGCTGGCTTTGAGTTTTCACCCTGGTTTTTAGATATTCCCCACGACGATGTGCTCTTCGAGAGCGGCAGCGATGTGATTGATCCCGACCAAGAGTACAAGTTAGAGGCGACCCTCCAAGACCTCAACGAGGTCATCGAGAAGTACGGCGAGGTCGTGCCAGTCAAGCTCTACATCGCAGGTTGTACGGACACGGTGGGGGATGGAGCGGGAAACCGCCAACTCTCCCAGCGCAGAGCCAGGGCCATTGCGGTCTGGCTGCGCAATCATGGCTACAGTCATCCGGTCTACTACCACGGCTTTGGCGAGTCGCTCCAGGCGGTCTCCACAGGGGACAACGTCGACGAGGTGCGCAACAGGCGAGCGCTGTACATGGTTGGCGCCCAGCCTCCGGGCAAGGGCAGTGGAATTCCCGGCGTGAAGTGGTCCGCGCTCTGAGGGTGTTTACACGGAGGCTGCATCTCCATGGAGCTCCCACATGTCGCTACACGCTGAGTCCGTCCCCGCCTTCCGGCGCACCCTGAAGAGCCTCTCCCAGTGCTTGGACATCGCGAGCAAGGACGCCAAGGAGCGCGGCTACGATGTCAACGTGTTGCTCCAGTCTCGCCTGGCGCCAGATCAGTTCAACCTGACCCGAAACGTGCAGGTCGCCTGCGATACGGCCAAGTTTGTGGGGGTCCGTTTGGGTGGTGCGGATGCGCCCAAGCACGAGGACGGACCGGCCACACTGGACGAACTACAGGCCCGCATCGAAGAGGTGCGCAGCTTTCTTTCAGGCGCTGACCCCGCTGCGTTTGAGCAGAACGGCACCGAGATTCTGACTCTGATGCGTGGCATCACCATGGTTGGTGAGGATTACTTGCGCCAGTTCGCAGTCCCGAATTTCTTCTTCCACGCCAGCATGAGCTACGCCATCCTGCGGCACAACGGCGTGAAGGTTGGCAAGATGGACTTTCTGGGGGATGTCTCCATGACGCCCCCCCCTCAGAAGGCGTAGCCAACACCCAGGCTCAGGGCTCCTTGCCGGATTCGAACCTTTGCGTAGTCAGCCCCATCTCCACTGGGGGGCACGCCCAATCGTGCGTGCTGCAGGTGGAGTTGGTAGCCGCCGCTCACGGTCAGCGGCCCGGAGACAGAAAGGTCGAAGAACCCGCCCAGTTCGGTCAGCACGGGGCTCGGCGCAAAGGTCTCAGCCAGGTTGAAGCGGAATGCGAACGCCTCTTGGTCAAGCTGAGCACCTGCGCTCAGTCGAGCCCCAACGGAGCGCCGGTCATCTAAGTCCAGATTGTTCAGCTCTACGGAGTAGCGGAACACAGGTGTATCCACGCTGCCAACACCAATGCCGCCAAAGAAGTAGGCGGGTCCTTTCACGGTGCCGACGGTGAGTGCAGCGTGCGCAGGCAAGAAGGTGTCCCTGAACTGCATACTATCTACTTTCAGCGTGTAGGTTCCGGTATAGAGGCCCAGGTCGAAGCCGACCATGCCCTTGGGTCCCCCGTGTCCGTCGACCTGAAGCACAGCCCCGGGAATGGGCCGCTGACTAAAGGACACATCCGAGGGCACGCGTCCGTTTCCGTCGGTGTTGTCCCGCTCACTGGTGTAGGTGGTGTGCATGCCCCCCAACATCAACCGGGCATGACCACTGAAGGTGCCCGCCTCTTTGGGCTCCCGATCTTCCTTGCCGGGCTTGGGAACACGGCCCCCATCGTCGGCGGCAGCCTCGGACATGCCCGCCAGGGTAGGCAAAGCCGTAGAGCCCGTGGCGCCGTTAGCCGTCGCCGTGACCGTAAGAGGCCCGTCGGTCCCTGTTGGGAGCTGAACGGGCACGTTGTACGTCCCATCGCCATTGTTCTGGACGGCACCCACGCTGCCGATGCTTGCCTGCATCGCGGGGGCCTGGTCTACAACGGGCTTGCCCTGTGCATCCACCACCATGACCGTCACCAACACGGCGGCTCCAGGAGTGGTATACGTCGGCACTGAGCTGAGGGTGAGTGCAGCCGGGGGGCCTACATCCGCCCCGACGCGGCCTATCTTCAACGAGACCAGGTTCTGCTGCCAACGGGCCACCCGAGCGCGGTCTGCGGCGGAGCCGCCAGTCTCAACCCCTTGCACCTCGGCACCTGGGAGGTGGGTGGTCAGCAGGGTGCGACCGACCACACCGTTCAGATCTGCCTGGATCGATACGATGCCAGGGTTGGGGGCGCTCTTAACCTGAACCTTGGCCACTCCATACTTGTCCGTGGTCACCTCGGGCTGCATCGCAGCCGAGCCCATCGGAGTGGACAGCTTGATCACCGCTTTGGGAACGGGCATGCCGGTGGCATCCAGCGCCAAAACGGTCAAGGTCACGGTTGAGTCGCCGTCGGCGGGAATCACCGCCTTGTCCGTCCAGAGGACCAGATGACGAGCTGGAAGCCCGGTAGCCGAGAAGGTCGGGGCGGCTTGGACCAAGGCATGGTCGGCCTTGGAGCCCAGCCGGTACTTCTGCGTGTAGGTGCCATCGCCGTTGTCTCGGGTTCCCCCCAGGGTCGATGCGCCCTCCACGTCAAAGCGCACCTTCCGATTGGTCAGGGCAGCGCCATCAGCGGCCCTGAGGTGGGTGGTGACTGCAAAGTCACGGGCGTTCTCCTTGAGCGCAGGGGGATCTGAGCTCAGCGACACGGTGGGAACCGCGTCTATCGTCTGGATGGTGTGGCTATCCTGAAGGGTCTCTTGACCCTCTACTTCGACCTGGAGTTTGAACTTTCCGGGGCTGTTGTCGGTGCTCGCCTCGAAGCGATACCACCCCTGTCCCAGGCTCTCCCCGGACTTGCCGTTCAACTGGGGTGCGGCACCCTGCCAGGGCTGGCCGTTGCCCTCGAGGACCAGAACGTGGACCCGAAAGGCGTAGCCAGTGGGCATGGCCGCGGGCAGTGGTGCCATGGCCAAGACAGGTTTTGAGGCGAGTTCCAGGTCCACCCGGGTGTCGCTGCGGTTGCCCATCTCGTCGACGCTCTGGAGGGTCGCGAACTCTACCCGTGGGTCGAAGAGGGCCTTGACGGCCACGCCATCGGGGCCGGCGGTGGTCGGTCCATATTGCTCGCCACCGATAACCAAGACGTTCTGGGAGCCCGCTGCCGCTCTGACCGTCTGAGTACGTTCGACCAAAACTGGGATTGCTCCATAGCCGACCACACTGGATGGCGCGGTAAAGTCCGTCGCGGTGAACACCACGTGCTGAGGGTCTCGTAGGGCAGTAGAGGCGGTCCACTTGGCCGCCCATGTGCCGTCGTCATTCTGGGTCACAGCCCCCACCGTGCCGGCCGAAGCGGAGACCATGACGCTGCGTGCGGAGAGGGGCAGTGGATGGGGACCGTTCGCAGTGATGGTCAGGTCCACGGTGCCTTTGGTGCCGCCGGTCCAGGTCTGGGGCTCAAAGCTGACGCTGAGTTCACCGGCCGCTGGGGGAACCAGTGGCACCTGTATGTCCTCGTCTACCTTGCCTCGGATCTGGACGCGCACCCTGACCTTTTCTTCAGCCAAGACAAGACTTGGGGTGTACTCAAAAATGACCATGTCGGGAGCGGGAATGGCCGCGTTGCCGACAACCCCTTGGCTTGGCCTTACCCGAATGCGATCCCCAGGCACCACCCCTGGGGCGTAGAGCTGAACCTGGACTGGGGTGTTTCCATCTGCCTCTACCGGGGGCATCGGCAGCACCGTCAACGAGGCAGCCAGAGACGAAGAAATTCCGAGTATGCTGAGCAACATAGGCAAAAGCCTCCAAGGCGCGCAAGGGTACCTCTGAAGGGCCTGAAGATCCCGATGACAGGCCCACCTTTTCCGGCCCTTGACCTGAAAGAGGTGGGCTGGATGCGTTTAGTGGCACACCCGGGCCGGGTCCGAGCCTGCGGAAGGCAGCGCATAGGGTTAGTAAGCCACAACAAACGAGTACATGATGCCAACCTCTGTCGACACATCCGGCTGGAAGCTCCCCATCAACCTGGGGCTCAATGACGGTACTTTCTGCGCCCAAGGCGCCATCGATGTGCTCCAGACTCACGACAGCCGAACCGCTCTTCGAAATTACAGCGACGGGGACAACAGCGAACTCCGCCGCATGATCGCGGAAGAGTGCGGTGTCACGCCACAGATGGTGTATCTGCGAAACGGATCTGGCCCCATCCTCAAGCAGGTCATCCCGCATCTGGTGCGCGACAACATCAAGGGCAGCGCGGTGCGCATGCTGAAGCACCTGACCAGCAAGAACGGCTACCCGGTCATCACGCCCAGCTTGACCTACTTTAAGGTGCCACTTGGCGCCATGAAGAAGGGCCTGCAGGTGCGTCTGGTGCCGCTCAAGGCCGAGAACAACTTTGATCTGGACCTGAACGATCTGGAAGCGGCGATCAAACAGGGCGACGGGCTCGTTTATCTCGCCACACCGAACAATCCCACCGGCAATGTTCTGGTCACCCGCGACCAGATCGAAGGCCTGATCCAGAAGTACCCCAAGTCCACCTTTTGGCTGGACGAAGCCTACGTGCAATACGTGGACCCGGCCAAGCACCGATACCTGGCGGATCTGGTCGGTCAGTACCCCAATGTGGTGTGCACCCGGACTTTCTCCTTCGCCTACGGGATGGCCGCTGCTCGCATTGGGTACATCCTGGCCAATCAAGAGTTGGTGCAGACCCTGGAGTCCGAGGTCACCAACTACCGAATTCCACTTCTCACCGAGCGCATGGGCGTGGCTACACTCAAGGACACCCAGCACCTGCCAGACCTTCGCGAGCGCTCCAAAGCTGCACGCGACTTGCTGACCCAGCGCATGGCAAAGTGGTCCGAGCGCCTAAAGGTTTACCCCTCCGAGGTGAACTTTCTACTGGTGCAGACCCTGGACGGCCCAAAGGCCAAGGCCATCGCCATGGGACTGCTGGAACGGGGAGTCAAGATCAAGACCTTCGTACCCCTCCAGGAGTACACCTACGACGACCTGTTCCGCGTGACCATCGGCGTAGAAGACGAGAACGTGTTCTTCGCAGACATGTTGGACGAGGTGATGGCGTTGGTCTGAGAGGCGACTAGCAGACCCAAGGCAAAACGGGCGCCTCCTTTGATGGAGAGCGCCCGTTCTATTTTCTGAGGCCATGAGCCGTGCCGGCCCGCCCGGCTGACTACTCGGCAGCGGCCTTTTCGTCTTCGCCCAAGACCTTCAGCCCCTCGGCCATGGTGGGCCGCTCAACTGCAGTCTTGATCTCCAGGAGCTCAACCTCAAAGACCAACATGCCTTCGGGGCGGCCGGGCTTGCCGTCGTAGGCCAGTTCCTTGGGGATCCAGAACAGGGTCTTTTCGCCGGAAACCATGAGCTGCAAACCCTCGGTCCAGCCGGGGATGACCTGGCCAAGACCGAAGGTCGCTGGGTCGCCGCGCTGCACGCTGCTGTCGAAAAGCTTCCCATCGGTGGTCCAACCACTGTAATGCACCATCACACGGTCACTGGCTGTAGGGTGGGTCTCGCCGGTACCCGGTGTGAGCACCTGAAAAGCCAGCCCAGACTCGGTGGTCTTGGCGCTGGAAGGAGCCTTGGCCACGGACTTGGGAGGCTTGGGTGCCGAGGTGACCTTGAGGAGTTCAAGCTGGAAGGTCTTGCCAGTTTCGGCGGGGTTTCCGCGGCCGTCGACGATCTTTTCAGCAGCGGCCCAGACCATGGTCGTTTCGCCTGGCTTCATGGTGGCCAGGGTTTCCGCCCAGACCTGCATCATGTCGCTCAAGCGACCGCTCATCGGCTTGCCGCGCATGGAGGTGGCAAACTCAAACTCCTGGGTGGCGGTGTCCCAGGCGGTCATGTGAAACTCAACCATGTCATCGCCGGTGGGCATGTCACCTTCACCAGCAGTGAGTTGGAGGACCTTCAGCCCCTTGGAGAGGGACTTGGCCTCGGCGGGTGCTGCGGCAACATGTTCAGGGGTCTCGGGAGGTCGGTTGCCTGCCTTGACGGAGATGAGGTCCACATCAAAGACGAGCATTCCGGCGGGCTTGCCGGGCGAGCCCTTGTAGGCGAGCTCCTCTGGGATCCAGAAACGTACCTTGTCGCCGACGGCCATGAGCTGCAGGCCCTCGGTCCAGCCGGCGATCACACCCTTGAGGGGAAAGCTGGCTGGCTTGTTGCGCTTGTAGGAGGAGTCGAAGTTTTCTCCGTCGGTGGTCCAGCCAATGTAGTGGACCTCCACGCTGTCCCATTGGGTGGGCTTCTCGCCGCCTGGGCCCTGGGTGAGGACCTTGTAGGCCAAGCCGGACTCTGTCTTCGTGGCGTCTGCTGGAGCGGCAGCCACGTCGGATGGCGCCTCCAAGGACGGGGGCGCTGCAGGCTCGTTGAGCTCCTTGACGTCGGGCTTGGGGTCGTCGGAGACCTCGCCAGTACAGGCAAGGGACAGCAAAATCGAGAGGGTATTAATCATGGCCGCCGGATAACCCGCGTGCTGGCAAGCGTCTCCTCAGGCACACTGTGTGCATGCCAACCCACCACTGCCATGGCTTGGATCGCAAGGTCGTCGTATCGCCGGAAGTGGACCTCTGGTCCGGATTGATGGCGGCCGGGGTACCCATTGCGAGCGCATGCCAAGGCGAAGGCATCTGCGGACGCTGTGCGATCCAGATCGTCGGAGAGCTCCAGCCGCCGAGCGCTCGCGAGTCCAGGACACTGACGCAGCAAGGGGTACAGCGCGGGCTTCGCCTAGCATGTTGTATCCGCACCGACTCCCCTTTGGAGCTTCATGCTCCCTACTGGGGTGTTCGAAAATCTTGAACAGTGTCCACATTCCGGCCGCGTAACAGAGGCCTTTAGGCTCCTGACGCAGCAGGGGGGGGTGAGCGCTGAGCCCGGTCTCAAGGCCCGGGCGGGGAGGTGATGCGCGTCAAGCCGACTGTTGGCACGGCTTTTGCATTAGAGGGACAAAACCACGGGGCTACGGCCCGACCAGCCGTGGTGCCCCTCCTTTATCTGACCTGGACGACTCCTCATGAAGCGCATCTCAATCCTCGCAGTGCTCGGTGCACTCTTCTTCTCCCCCCTTGCCCTTGCGGCTGAGACAGAGACCGAGCCCGCCAGTGAGGAAGATGATGAGTTCGATTTTCTGAGCGAAGGCGACGCGGCCGCTGCTGAGAGGGCCAACAAGGCCATCGATGGGGATGACTTTGACGCCTTCGAACTGGAGGATGAGGACGAGTTTGCTGCCTTTGGTGAAACCAAGGCGCCCCCAGTCAAGGCGCAAAAGGCGGTCCCCTTGGTCGGAGCAGCCCTCAGTGACCACTTCCCGCTATCCATCGTGCGGACCTTGCCCAATGCAGTGGTCGTGGAGCTACCGGTCGTGATTGGTACCCGCGCCGAAGTAAGCAGTGACTACTGGCTTGTGGGCGAGGTCTTCGTGGACGGCAAGAAGGTGGGCGAGTCCCGGCAGCTCGTGATGGCGTCCAGCCTCTCCGATGCATCTGTGACGACTTACCTGAAGGTCCTTGCGCCCGTGAGCGCTCAGCAAGGGCAGGTGGAAGTGCAGGTCAGCCAGATCGTCGACGGCAAGACCAACAAGCTCTTCGGTCGCAAGGCCCAGTTCCGCATCTAAGACGGAGGCGGGTCGACACGCTGGGCCTTGGGCCCCCAGAGGAACAGCGCGTCACCCCAGGGTCTGCGGATCGTGACAGGCCCCCATGCGTCCATCTGCCCAGTCGACCAACTCGGGGTCTTCCGACGAGCAGCGTCCTTCTTGGGCCACGGGACATCGGGGATGAAAGTGGCACCCCGGAGGTGGGTCTAGCGGAGAGGGAACCTCGCCGGTGAGCACCACGCGGCTCCGGCTTCGCTCGGCGATGGGGTCGGGGAGGGGAACCGCCGAGACCAAGGCCCTGGTGTAGGGGTGCTGCGGCGCGTCGCAAATCTGGTCGTAGGTCCCGATCTCGACGATGCGTCCCAGGTACATCACCGCGATTCGGTCACAGAGATGCCGGACAGCACTCAAGTCATGGGCAATGAAGAGATAGGAGAGCTGCTTCTCACGAGCCAGATCCTTGAGCAGGTTCAAAATCTGCGCCTGGATGCTCACGTCCAAGGCCGAGATGGGCTCGTCGCAGACAATGAGCTCTGGTTCACTGGCCAAGGCCCGGGCGATCCCGATGCGCTGCCGCTGGCCGCCACTGAACTCATGGGGGTAGCGCCGCACAAAGCGTGGGTCCAAGCCGCACGTCCGCATCAACTCCTGCACACGAGCCTGTGTCGCCTGGCCGCTTTGGGTGAGCCGGTGGGTCAGCAAGGGTTCCGCAATGATGTCGCCGATGGTCATGCGAGGATTCAGGCTGGCGTAGGGGTCCTGGAAAATGATCTGCATCTTCTTACGCATCGCACGCAGCTCAGTCTTGCTTAGACCGCCCAGTTCCTGGCCCTTAAAGTGCACAGTCCCTTCCGTGGGGGGAATCAGGTGCAAGACCGAGCGGCCGGTGGTGCTCTTCCCGCAGCCCGACTCTCCCACCAAGCCCAGAATCTCACCCTTGTTCAGCTCGAAGCTGAGCCCGTCTACGGCTTTAACGGCGCCCTTCTGACGCCGGAAAAAGCCCGTGTCGTAGACCGGGAAATGAACCTTGAGGTTCTGGACCTTGAGCAGAGGGCTCATGAGGGGCTCCCGGGTCGCCAACACGCAACTCCGTGGGTTGGAGAACCCTGCCACTCGGGGTAGGTCGCGCAGCTTTCACTGGCCAGTGGACAGCGAGGCGCAAAAGCGCAGCCTGGGCCCATGTTGGCCAGGTTCGGCGGCATGCCTGGGATGGGAACCAAGGCGCCACGGGTGTCCAGTCGCGGCACGCTCGCCAGCAGGCCCTGGGTGTAGGGGTGCTGTGGATTCTGGTACAGCTCAACCACAGGTGCCTTTTCCACGATACGCCCGCCGTACATTACGGCCACTTTGTCAGCGACACCAGCGACCACGCCCAGGTCGTGGGTGACCAAGACCACAGCTGTGCCGGTCTCTTTGGCAAGCTTTTGGATGAGCTCCAGGATCTGCGCCTGAATGGTTACATCCAGGGCCGTGGTTGGCTCATCCGCCAAGAGCAGGGTTGGCTCGCATGCCAAAGCCATGGCGATGACCACGCGCTGGCGCATGCCACCGCTCAGCTCATGTGGGTACTGGTCAATGCGCTCCGCTGGACCGGGAATGCCCACCTTCTCGAGTAGCTCAATGGCTCGCTTGCGTGACGCCTTTGAGCTCATCTTGAGGTGCAACTCCAAGACCTCCGTGATCTGCCGCCCGACTCGTAACGTAGGGTTCAGCGAGGTCATCGGATCCTGGAAGATCATCGCGATGCGGTGACCTCGCAGGGAACGGATGGTGGACGGGTCCATCTTTAGGATGTCCTGGCCCTCGAAGAGAATCTCTCCGCCGGCGTTGACCCCTGGATGCTCCACCAGACGCAAGATGCTTAGGTTGGTGACAGACTTTCCGGACCCAGACTCACCGACCAAGCCCAGGATCTCACCGGGTTCCAGATCGAAACTCACACCATCGACCGCTTTGACCACCCCATGCTCGGTGTGGAAGTGGGTGCGGAGTCCCTTGACGGAGAGCAGGGGCATCAGTCCACCAGACCCTTGGGATCCAGCGCATCCCGCAGGCCGTCTCCCAGGAAGTTCATGCAGAACAAAGTCAGGGTCATCACGCCGCCCGGGAAAATCAGCAACCAGGGGTAAACGACCATGGCATTGGCGCCATCATTCACCAGCGTCCCCCAGCTGGCCTGTGGCTCCCGGATGCCCAAGCCCAAGAAGCTTAAGAAAGCCTCGGAGAGCATCACAGAAGGAATGGTCAGGGACGAGTAGACAATGACTGGGCCCAAGGTGTTGGGCACGATGTGTCGGAAGAGGATGCGAAGAGGAGAGACGCCGATGGCACGAGCCGCTTCGACGAACTCCAGTTCCTTTAGGGAGAGCACCTGACCCCGTACGATGCGGGCCAAGACCAGCCAGCTCACCAACCCCAGGGCGGCGAACATCATCACAAAGCTCCCGTCCAGGCTGCCTATCTGGATGGATGTGGGGGGAATCACCGCCATGAGCACAATGACCAGGAGCAGGTAGGGCGTGGACATGGCCAGATCCACAAAGCGCATCATGACGTTGTCGACGCGTCCACCCACAAACCCAGAGATGGCTCCATAGGTGGTGCCGACCACCAAAGAGACTGTGGTTGCGACTCCAGCGACCAGCAGACTGACCCGTCCACCAAGCATGGTGCGGACCATCACGTCTCGGCCCAGGTCATCGGTACCAAAAGGGTGGCCCCACGATGGCGCTGCAGCTCCCAGAGCGATGTCTTGGAGCTCGTAACTCAAGCCAAACAGCCCAGCGATCAAGGGGCCAAATGCGCAAAAGAGAACCACAGCGCTGACCACGGCTCCAGACGCCAGGGCGATTCGATTGCGCTTAAGTCGCCGCCAAGCGTCTTGAGAGAGGGAAGAGCCTTCGACCAGTGCAGAGTCTTGGGTAGCGGTGTCTGAGGTGGGTGTACTCATGCCAACTTTACCCTCGGATCGAGCCAAGTATAGGCCACGTCCACCGCCAGGTTCATGACCATCAACAGGGCGCTGTAAAAGCAGACCACGCCCAGGACCATGGAGTAGTCTCGGTCCAGTGCGGACTGCACAAAGTAGTAGCCCAAGCCGGGCACCTGAAACACCTTCTCGATGACCACGGTGCCTGTGAGGATGCGGGCGGTTGCGGGTCCCAAAAAGGTCACGACCGGGAGGATGGCCCCGCGGAGCGCGTGACGCACCACGATGGTCCACTCACTCAAGCCCTTGGCACGGGCCGTGCGGATGTAGTCGGTGCGGATCACTTCGAGCATGCCCGCCCGTGTCAGCCGAGCGATGTACGCGGCATAGGCCAAACCCAGGGTGATGCTGGGCAGAATCATGGTCGCCAAACCATCCCAACGCGCAGGGGGCAGCCAGCCCAGGCCCAAGGCAAAGACCGCAATGAGCAGGGGACCCAGCACAAAGTTTGGGACCGAGATGCCGACCAGGGCGATGCCCATGGTGGTCCAGTCCCAGACCGAGTTTTGGCGAATCGCACCGACGATGCCTGAGCTGACGCCCAAGGTCAGGGCAAAGAGCATGCTCAGGGCGCCCAGTGTGGCACTGACAGGAAAGGAACTGCCGATGAGCTCGCCTACCGTCAGCCCGGGGCGCTTCATGCTGGGCAGGGTGCCATCCAGCAACCCCATGATGTACATGCGGAATTGGATGTGCCAGGGCTGATCGAGCGCAAAGCGTGCTTCGAGCTGGCGCTGGATTTCTGGTGGAAAGTTCCGCTCCGCATCGAAGGGGCCGCCGGGAGCCAGCTGCAAGAGCAAAAAGG
>CAJQPC010000057.1 GCA_905480105.1 uncultured bacterium
GGAACGTCGATTTTCCGTTCCTGCCGCTTCCGATTACTAGAGCCGCACGGTGCACGTTGGCGGACGACATTATCGAAACGCCAACCAACTCCCGGAGCACTAGGTCCATTCAGCGCCCGGTGGTTCGCTATCTTTGGCGTATCGACTTCCAACCTCTTCATCCGTCATGAACGGTCACGAACGAATTGAACCCATCGACCTCGAGGCACTCGACGTTGGACCCATGCTCCGTCACGCTCGAACCGCAACTTTTGCGCCCAACTGGAAAGCGGTGCTTCTCGCTGATGCAACCGTGGGCTTCGTCATCATCGTGCTCGGCGTTTTCCTTGCGACCTGGATCGCCTTGATCGGTTGGCCAGTTGTGGTAGTCGGCGTCGTGTACGTATTTCTGGTGGTACGCAGAGCACTGCAATGGCGTTGGTTACGCAACAAAGCTGGGCTGAACTAGCCAATCTGGGCAGCAAAGCCGAAACACGAGTAGCGCTACATCCCGTTTCCAACCAGCAACTAGCGCGATACTCAGACCATGAACGCTCCTGAAGCCCGCAACGTGCTCGGTGACCCACTTGAACCGTGCGGCACCGACCCGATGACCGGTTGGCACCGCGACGGCTGCTGTAACACCGATCCCGGCGACGTCGGGAGCCACACCATCTGTGCCGTGGTCAGCCGTGAGTTCCTGGATCACCAGGCCAGCATCGGAAACCCACTAGGCACGCCTGCACCGCAGTACGGATTCCCTGGTCTGAATCCTGGCGATCGATGGTGCGTGACTGCAGCCAACTGGCTTCGGGCCCACATGGACGGCGCAGCTGCACCGGTTGTGCTTGCCAGCACACACGAACTTGCGACCCAAATCGTGCCCCTCGAAATACTGCGTGAACACGCTGTCGATGTACCTGCCGATCTCACCGCGCTCGATGAACCCGGTGACGACACGAACCAGGCCTAGGCCGGGCCCCACCGCACTCGCTCGGCTAGGTCGGCTGCAGCCTCGATAGCCGATAGGGCTCCTGCGGCGGTGACCGTCCGGTGATCTTCACTCTGAGCGGTGCGACCAGTGTGGACCTGAGCGCCGAGTGCTGACAACGCATCACGAGCGAGCCAGTGTCCAGTTGCGGCATGGCCTGCCAACCGACCGGCGGACGCAAGGATCAGGCTGCCGGTAGAGATCGCCAATACTCCATGTGCTGCCTTCGATGCGTGCGTAACCCAGGCCATCAACCCGAGGTCGTCCACCAGCCGCTCCCAGCCCAAACCGCCAGGAATGACCAGCACGTCATTGCGCAGCGCCCGGGGATCAGACGTGGTGACTGTCACCTGCACGGTGCGAAAGGTTCGACATCTACAACCGGTTCAGCGGCCACCGCAATATGCACCACATCAGCGTCGAGACCATCGGCCAGTGTTCGCGCTGGTTCGTCGATCTCGGCAGTCGTGACACCCTGGTAGACCAGCACGCCGACCTGCGCACGAGCATGATCACGTTGCTGTGGCCAGAGGTCGGGCAGCGCAAACGGAGCAGCCGACGTTGACGGGGTTGTCGTGCGTCGGAAGACGCTGCTCCCAAAGACCATCAACCCACAGTGCGCCTGATTCTTAGCCCAGAACAGAGTTGCTGGTGTTCGTCATCTCTCGGAGCCGGGAAAAGGCAGCCAGGTTGATCTCACGACCGGTGAGCTCCCCAGTTACCCGCACCGGATTCTGGTCATGATCCTGGCCGACATCGTGGGCATCGACCAATGCCCGGAGAAAGTAGCCGACCATTGGCGCGTTCTTGAACTGATTTCCGCTGGTGCCGCAGGCCATGAAGAAGCCGCTCAGGCTGCTTTTGTCATATAACGGCGCCCAATCGTCGCTGGCGTCGTACAGGTCAGCCAGGCCTACGGGGGCAAGCGGAATACGCATGTCGGGTAGTCGCCGGGCGGCGCGAAGAACCTGGGCCTCGAACAGCTCCGGGGTGGGTGTGTTCACGAAATTGGTGTGATCGTCGATCCATTGCAGCTCATCGCACGCCGGTTCGGAGCTACCAATCAGCACGGTGCCACCAGGCCCAGGACGGAAGTAGACACCCACACCCGGGTCACTGACCAACGAACCGGTTTCCGTTGTGAAGGAGTCGGGCGCAGGCACGACATGAACTTCCTGACGCATTGGTCGGCTGGAGATATTCATTTCGTCGGCTACGCCCGCGAGCCGATTGAGTGCAGACGCCGCTGGACCGCCAACATTGATGACGACCGGCGCACTGATGTGTTCGCCTGAGGCAAGCACGACACCATCAACCTTGCCATCGCTCTGGGGAATCTCGACGACCGCCGAGTGAAGTCGGACCTCGGCTCCGTGGGAGCGTGCTGCGAACATGAAGTTCTGAGCAGCCCGCATCGGGTCGTCGATGAAACCGCCTTCTGTCGTGTAGTAGCCGGCAATGTCCTTGGTGGGTTCGTCGGCGAACTGGGGATCGTCAACCGGCCGAGGCGGCCAGAAGTCACCCTTGGCCAACGCAGGCATTCTGGCTTGGATCTGGCCTCCGGTCAGGTCTTCGAACGGAATCCCGATGTCGCGAAAGATTGCGCTCACCTGTGGCCGATTGTCGCCCGGGGTGTCGAGTGCCAGGCAACCCGTGGTTATCAGGTTGGCCATGCCGTCGGGATCGGTCATGCCCAGGTGGCGGGCGAAGTCCTTCCAACGATGGGCTGCTTCCCACGCCGTGAGCACGGAGTCGAAGGTGGAGTAATTGAATCGGATGATCGCCGACGACGAACTCGTGGACCCCGCTCCTACTGCTGGGCCAGCGTCGACGCACACAACCCTGCGGCCGCTGCGCGAGAGTACGAGCGTGATCGATGCTCCCATCACCCCGGCGCCAATCACGATGGCGTCATAACCGTGGCGAGGCGTGGTCTCAGACATTTCAGAAATCTAGACTGTTTCTCGGTCAGAGATCATGACGGGCGGCTGACAGCTCCTTCGGCGTCTCCTTGTCCCGGCATGTTTTGTCTTGTCATGTTGCGAGCTAAGTTGCGTTTCAAGACCGACTAAGTTTAAAGTTGAAACTCGCTATGAGTTCACCAGCAAAACCCGCGGTCAACGCCACCGCCCGAGCTACCACCGACCTGGACGCCACAGATCTTGGTACATGTTCCATCGAGGCAACGCTCGATCTCGTCGGTGACCGCTGGACCCTGCTCATCATGCGTGACATCTTTCGGGGTGTTCATCGCTTTGGCCAGCTTCGTGACGACCTCGGTATTGCACGAAACCTGCTGACCGATCGACTCACCCGCCTGG
>CAJQPC010000058.1 GCA_905480105.1 uncultured bacterium
TGTACACGCACAGGACCGCCAGTGGCAGATGGATATGGTGCGACGCATGGCATACGGCCGAACGGCTGAGATCCTGGGCCCCGACTTTGCCGAGTTCGACGCATTTATGCAGGGCTTGCAGCTCCAAGAACGGGCCAAGGCCAGCCTAAAGAACATGACCCCCGACACGCGCTTTCAGTTGGCCGCCTACGCACAGGGCGTGAACGCAGGCGCAGAGACCTCGAAGGCGCCACCAATCGAGTACCGACTGCTGGATTCGAACCCCATCTGGGCGCCCTGGACCCCCGTGGATTCCATGGCCATGACCTTCCTCCAAAGCCTCATCCTGAGCTCGGGGCAGTGGCAAGAGCTGGCGGCCTTTGAGCTGCGAGACAAGCTGGACCGGGACGATGTGGACGCCCTGTTCCAGCTCCTGGACACCACCCCGCGCACAGATCCCTACTGGGAGCAGCTGCGCCAGGCGGAAACCGGAGCCTACACGTCGGAGTTCCAGGGATTTATGGACATGATGGGTCCAAAAGGGGCCGACGGCGAGGCCAGCAACGTCTGGGTGGTCGGCCCGCAGCGCTCCAAGGGCGACGCACCGATCTTGGCCAACGACCCCCATCTCCCTGTCCGGGTGCCCAACGCCTGGTACGTCTACGAGGGCCAAGGCGGCGATCTACACGTGGCCGGTGCGAGCATGCCAGGGCTTCCCTGGGTGGTCAGCGGGCACAACGGCGCGATGGCTTGGGGCGTGACCAACCTAATGGGCGACTACGTGGACTACGTGGTGCTCGAGCGGGACGGGGACCAGGGCTACATCTTGGCCGGCGAGCGCAAGACCCTCCAGGTGCGAGAGCAGACGGTGGCCCTGCCCGAGGGGCTCTCGCAGTCACACAAAACACAGTGGACCGAGGTGGGCCCGGTGGTGACCGAACTGAGCGGGACCCACATCCTGGCGCTTCGCTGGACCGCCCTGGAGCAGCCCGACGGCAGCCCAGATCTTTTGCGCGCGATCAGCCTTGCACCCGACATTGAGACTCTGTTCGCCCTGGAACTTGAGCAGCCGATCACCGCATTGAACATCGTCTTTGGTGACAGCGCAGGAAACATCGCCTACCGGGCTGTGGGACAGCTCCCCACCCGCGAGGCCCACACGGGCCGGGTGCCTTACCCAGGCTCCTCCGAGTACCACGGCTGGAGCGGCATGGTGGAGAAACACCCCCAGGTGATCAACCCCACCAACGGGATGCTGGTCAGCGCCAACGCCCGTCCCCCGGAGTTGGAGGACGCCGATGCTCCCGAGACCTTGGGCACCGCCTTCATGCAGCCCTGGCGCGAGGACCGAATCAAGGACCTACTGCTTGCAACCAACAAGCACAGCCTGGCCACGATCGCCGACGTGCAGATGGACACCTTGGACACCCACTCTCAAGCCACGATGGGCCCCATGCTGGAAGGCCTGGAGCCCAAGTCCGTGGGCGCACAGTGGGTGCTGGAGGCCTTGACGGACTGGGACTTTCAGACCCCCGAGCGCAGCATCGCGCCCCTGGTCTACGCCGAGCTGCAGAAGCAGTTGGTGATCCTGGCCCTGGAAGAAAAGGGCCTGGACTCTGCGCAGATCGACCTGGTCTTGCGCCTGTCCTCGCCCGGGCGCAGCTTGCTGGACACACCCAGTGGACTCACGCACTGGGTGCCTGACCCAGACAGCACCACGCGCACCGCCATGCTTCGTGCACACGACAGCCTAAGGCTTGTCTATGGCGAGGACAGCACCACCTGGAGCTGGGGTGCCGCTCACAAGGTGCGCTTTGCACACCCCTTCGGCGTGAAGGTCTTGGACGCCGGTGAGTTAGACCGCGGCGGCTCCGGCAACACCGTCAACGTAGGCGCGTTCAACTGGGCCCGCAGCTACGAGACGACCTGGATCCCAAGCATCCGCGTCATCACCCCTCTGAACGACCCCAGCCAAGCCACGGTGGTCATGCCGCCGGGTCAGTCCGGACATCCAGGCTCCCGCAACTATCAGGACCAGCTTCGAAGCTGGAAGACCGGTGGCAGTATTCCCCTCTGGTACACCGACGCCGACGTGGAGCGGGCTGCGGAGTTCACCCTGGTGTTGCAGCCTTAGGCAGCACATGGCCGTAACGGCAAAGAGCTGCGGCCAAGTCTTCCTGCTGGACCGGCTTGCTTAGAACGTCTGAAGCCCCACTGGCCAAAGCCGCTGACCGGTCTTCCGCAAAAGCGTTGGCGGACAAGACCACCACGGGCAAGTTGGCCATCGCGATCAAGAAAAAGACTGTAATGCCGCAGACCAGGTGCCCGATAAACTCTCGACTCTCCCCGAAGCGGCGAAGAATCGGTGCCAAGCAGGCCATTGGGACAGAAAAAGCCATGGACGCGAGTGCGGTGGCCGACTCACCAAACATCCAACTGGCGGCGCCCACCAAAGCGGCGCTAGCCGCAATGATCATTGTGCCGACCCAAACCTGGCGAAAGCGACTGCCCAACTTGGCGTGACGGGCGTCTATGGCAACTCTCCAGCGCCACTCTCAATCTAACATTGGGCAGCCACGACAGGTCAAAAACGGCCTTTTCTACGGCTGTGAAGTAGAGAGACCCTGGTTCTTGAGCGTGCTTATGTGGATGAAAATGCCTGAGCAAGAACGTCTGAGAGTTGCGGGATGTCGTCTTGTTGGAGGGTCAACACGACCCTGTCCTGGCCCACTTCCATCCTTACCTGGCCCACGTCTATCCTTGTCTGGTCCAGCTCAAGAGACAAGCGGTCTCCACCCCTGAGAAGAAGGGTGACGCGCGCTCCGCCACCGGCCATCCAGCTCACGCGCACCCCGACTCCCCGCACCAAGCCGGCCAGGCGTGGCACCCGCTGCTCTTGCTCCCACTCCAGCCGCAGACCATGGTCCTGGGCAGCCCGTACCCAAGGCCCATAGTGGGCAACCTCCAACTCAGAAAAGACCTGGATCGCCTGCAAGAGCCAAGGTTCAAGCAGGGTAGGGTCACAGCACCCATCCAGCTCGATCCATGGTCCATCCCTTCGAATTGGCCGAGCAGCCCTGCCTAAAAGCAGACCGTCTCCCAGGAAACTGTCCCCCTCAAAACAGACACTGGGTACCCCGTGCACCTTCTGAACAAGCGCGCCGCTGGCCAGGCTTAGGCCAAGCTTGGGCATGCCTTGTTTGACCCCGACGCGCACCGTGCTGAGATGTCCTGGCCGGCCCCCATGCTTTCGATCGAAACTCTGCACCCGGATCAGCCGCCCCTGGAAGCTGCCCTGAAGCACGTGGCGACACAGCAAGACCTCGGGCTCGTCAGCCTGTATTTTTAGGCCCAAATCCGCCGCAGTCTTGGGCCACGGGGAGTCTGCTTTGGCAGCCAAAAAGTCATCGTGACGCTGCACACCGGGCGCGATGGTCCGCATTTTCCGGAGAACCGAGACCAGGAAGATCAGGATCCCCGCACTGCAAGCGAGAAACATGGCGAGGAACAAGGACTCCACGACCCCCTCCCTAACCCCGACAAGCCCGAGGCTGGATGGGTTAAACCTCAAGCTGCACAAAAGTGCTGAACAATTGGGAGCGCGATGCGCACGGTCCTGGCGATCTACAAGCGTGAGCTGGCCAGCTACTTCAACTCGGCGCTGGCTTACATCATCGTACCGGTGTTTCTGCTCTTGGTCGGGCTCTTTTCCCTGTACCTGAACGACCTCTTCGACGCCGGGCTTGCCACCCTGCGCACGGTCTTTTTCTGGGAGGCGATGTTCTTCTTGCTGCTGATCCCAGCGGTCACCATGCGCCTGTTCGCAGAGGAGAAGCGCACCGGTTCGCTGGAGCTCTTGGTCACTCTCCCAATCACCGAAAGCCAGCTGGTTTTGGGCAAGTACTTCGCGGCCCTGACCTTGATCTTGATTGCCGTGACCCTGACTCTCTCCTACCCCCTGACCCTGGCCACCTTGGGTGACTTGGACTGGGGTCCAGTCCTGGGCGGGTACCTGGGACTGGCATTGATGGCCGCGGCCTATACCGCCATTGGGACTGCGGCCAGCTCCGTCACATCCAACCAGATCGTGGCGTTTCTCGTGGCCATGAGCCTGTGCCTGGTACCCTACGTGGTCGGCTTTTTCTTGAGCGCCGTGCCATCCAGCATCCTGCCCGTCGTTCAATACCTAAGCTTTGACTATCACTTTGGCGGACTATCTCGTGGGGTAATCGACACCCGAAACCTGATCTTCTACGGAGGCGTGGTGCTGCTCTTCCTGCACACAGCGGTCTTCGCACTTGAGCAGCGGAGGCTGGCATGAGAGAGAACGGCGCCGAAAATGCCACCAACGCGGCCAAGCGCCGTCCCATTCTGAAGGGAAACTCCTGGCTGCAGCTGATCTGTGTGTTGGCCATCGTGATCTTCGGAAACCTGCTCGCCAGCCGCTGGTTCACCCGGGTGGACCTGACACAAGACCAAGTTTACACCCTGTCCCAAGAGGGAAAACAGCTCATCTCTCGCCTGGATCGGCCCTTGATCGTGCGGGTGTACTTCACCGGCGGTCTGGAGGCCCCCTACAACAACCACGAGCAAGCGGTGGTCGACAAGCTCGAGGAATTCCGCGCCTGGAGCCGGGGCCGCATGGAGCTGGTGGTGATCGACCCCACCGACGATGAAGAGAGGATGGCCGAGGCCCAGCGCTTGGGCATTTCACCTGTCCCCTATACCTTTCGCAGCGAGTCTCGGAACGAGATGCGCATGGTGTACATGGGCGCAGCCTTCCTGTACGGCGAGCGCCAAACGGTGCTGCCAGCCATTACCTCCGTCTCCACCATCGAGTACGACATCGCGCGCACCATCAAGGCTCTGATGGACTTTGGCCAGGAGCGCACCATGGGCTTTGTGGTCGGACACGGCGAGCCAGATTTGATGAATGGAACGGGCCCAGTCCAGCAGCTGCGCGCCGCCCTGGAAGCGAACTACACGGTCCAGAACGTTGATCTAAGCAACCCCGAGGGCATCCCGGACGCCATCGACGCCTTGGTGATCGTAGGCCCAAAGACCACGATGGATCCCCTGGAGATGCTCCTGGTGGACCAGCTCATCATGAGCGGCAAGCCCGCTGCGTTCTTCCTACAGAACTTCCAGTTTGACCCCCGCCCGCCCAAGCACGCTGCGATCCCGGTGCTACACGGCCTGGAGCCAATGCTGGGGGCCTACCAGGTCGAGCTCAACCGCGACGTGGTCGTGGACCGCAAGAACAACGGCAAGATGCAGTTTCCCGTCCAACAAGGAAGCTTCCGCGGCACCGTGCCACTGAACGTGCCCTTCATCCCGACCACCACCGATCTGGCCCAGGACAGCGTAGTGGTCAAGGATCTGGACACCATGACCTTCCCCTTCGTCTCGAGCATCGACGTGCCCCAGGATCTTCCGCTGGGGGTCACCGTCGAAGTCATGGCGCGCTCGGAGAAGAACAGCGGCCGAATCAAGTCGCCCAAGCTCTTCAATCCCCAGGTCTATCAGCGCAGGGATCCATCGGAAGAGACCGGCGCCTGGCCCATCATGGTCACCGTCAGCGGTCCCCTGAGCAGCGCCTATGTGGGGCGCGAGATCACCGGCGAGACCGCTCCTCGAATCGACCAGGCTGAAAACGCTCGAATAGTCGTGGGCGGAAGTGCCGATTTTATCGCAAACAACCTGGCCTTTATGTCGAACCTGTCCGACTGGATGCTCCAGGACGAAGCGCTTATCGCGATCCGCTCCAAGGCGGTTCAGGTGCCCGTGCTGGAGGCGACCGACAAAGCCACACGTACCCAACTCAAGCTGATCAACCTGCTCGGCCCTGGTTTGCTCCTGTTGATCTTCGGTGGCATTCGTCACCGCATGCGTGGCAAAGGGGGCGGTCCCATGCGACGCCCCCCCACCACACCCAGTGAGAACAAGGACGCGGCATGAGCTGGTTGACCGACAAGTCCAAGCTTCTCTTGGTGACCGCAGCCGTGCTCGGCGGGCTGAGCTTTGTTCAGCCCGACAGCTTTGATCCCAACGCCGATCTGCCTTCGTTGGCGCAAGTCAATCGGGCGGATGTGAGCCGCATCGAGATCACCACGGGACAGGAAGAGACGGTGGTGATGGAGGGCTCCCTCGACGATGGCTTTGTGGTCCTGGCGCCCTACCAGGCCCCAGCCGACACCATCGCCCTGCGCCCCCTGCTGGCACTGTTCGAGCGCGACAAGACCCGCATGGACGTGGCCGTGGATACCGGAAACCTGGCCGACTACGGCCTGGACGATGCCCAAGGCGTTCTGGTGGAGCTCTTCACCGACTCCGACGAGCCTGCGGTAAGCTTTTTGGTCGGCCAAGACCGTCCAGGAGGCGCCAGTTTTGTGCGTCTGCCTGGCTCGGACACCGTCTACCGCGGCAAGGTGGGCAGCCGCGCCCGATACGCCCGTGCACCCCTGGAGTGGCGGGACAAGATGGTCACCCAGGTGCCCGCCGGTCTGGTTCAAGAGATTCGCATCGAGCCCATAGACGGCTTCACGACCGTCTTTGAGCGCCTGCCCGAAGGGGATATTCACTCGGAGGCAAGCGCCAAGTTTGGCAACTGGAGCTGTGCTCAAGCCGACTTTCCCGTGGACCAGAAGAGCATCGACGCCTTGGCCAAGAGCCTGACCGAGCTGCGGGCTGGACGGGTACTCAGCCCAGACTTTGACGGCGGCTTTGAGACCCCGGCGGTCGTGGCCCAGGTGCTGATGGTGGACGGTGCGCAGATCACCCTGACCATCGGCCAGCGCACAGCAGAGGGCGGCGCGGTGTTCCTAAAGCGCAGCGACCGGGACGAGGTCTATCTCGTCTCCGGCAGCCTGCGGGACCGTCTTTTGCGTCCCATTTTGGCCTACCGGAACCGCATCCTCTTCAACTTTGAGCGTCTGGACGTGCGGGATTACATCCTCCAGGACGACTTAGGTCGCGCAGTGCTCACGCAAAATGCCAGCACCAACATGTGGTCCTTTACCGAGCCGGTGAACATGGACACGGACGTGCTGGCGGTGACCCAGTCGGTGAACACCCTTGCGGATCTACGGGCCGACGCCATCGATCCGGAGATTAGCCAGGAAGACGCTGGACTGACCGGCGACCCAAGCACGCTGACCGTTCGCATGCGAGATGGCAGCAGTCAGACCCTGATGATCGGTCTGCGGCGGGACTTAAAGGGGACCCTCTACACCTACGTGACCCGCCCTGAGCTGCTGCCCAACATCTACCTGGTGCGCACCGACACCCTCACGCACCTGCGTGTTGGATTTAACCGCAGCGAGTGAGCTCCCTTCTCCTGCTGCTCTTCGTGCTGGCTTGTGCCGGCCCGAACACGCCTCCCATCGCAGAGCCCACACCCAGTGGCGTTCAGGCGACAGGCCTAGCGCTGAGTCGTATTGAGGTCTTGGACCCAGCTGGACGGGTGCTCGCCACCCAACGTGCGGACCCTGCTGTAGAGACCTTGGCACTGTCGCTGCCTTGGCCGGGCTCCGGCAGCTACCAGGCCCGCATCACCGATGCCGAAGGCGTGCACACGCTCTCCCTGCAGGTAGATCTCTCCCCCTTGCTCTGGTGGGTAGAGGCTCCGGTCGGCCAGACCCGACAAACGCTACAAGACAACGGCAGCCTGACCTTGGCGCTGCCCGAGGAGACCACCGCATCGGCCTTGATCCTGCAGGCCCAGAAGGACGGGAACGTACAGGTGCAGCTGGGCTCCCAGACCCACAGCCGTCGTTTGCGCGCCGGTGAACCCTGGAGCTTGCCCTTGGACCTGGTGCCCGGGCAGCCCCTGGATCTGGTGGCCACAGCCCAGGGAGAGAGCCTGCACAGCACCTTGCTCCCACAGGTCCTGTCCACAGAAGAGATGGCCCAGCAGGTGCGCATCACCGCACTGCGCTTTCCAGCCGGCCCCAACGGCATCCCCGATCCCTCCCGGCCCAGTGACCGCGTCCAGCTGCCCGCCCCCTGGTGGTCCGCCACCTTGCACCGCTTGGGCCTGGGAATCCGTGCCCGAGACCAGTGGGCCCCCTGGGCTTGGCAGGCAGTCGAGATCGAGAACACCGGCCCCGAGGCGGTCAACCTGGTCCTGCGCAGCTTGGTCCTGGAGCTCGATGGCAGCCCAGCACAAGCCTTCAAACCCAGGGTGCGGGAGGCGGATGACGGATCCGGTCGCGTGAGCGTTCTCCTCCGGGTCCCAGCAGGGGGCCGCGCTACCGCCGCTCTGCCCCTCTTCGTCAACGAGGCCATGCTGGGCCTGGACCAAGCCCGCAGCAAGAAATGGATACAGCAGCTCGAGCTCATTCCGCTCGGCAGCACCCGCCCCCTGCACACCGAGCGCCGGCCCCTGCACGTCTCCCGTGGGAACAGCGTCGCCAGCCTGGGTCTGGTCTTGGCGCTGCTCGCTGCCGTGGGCGGGACCGCCCTGCTGCTCATCCGCGGCAAGAAATGGCTGGCCGCTCCAACCTCAGAGCTCATGAGCATCGCGCTCTTTGGCTCCCTGAGCTTCACCGTCGGGGCCGCCGGACGCCTGCTGACCACTGGCGTGGCCACCGTGCTGGGCCCTTTCGCCGTGTTCCTCACTGCATTGGTCGACGACTGCTTGCGCTACAGCCTGCTGGCTACCCTGCTCACCTTGCTGCCCAAGCCGGGCACCGCAGCCCTGTACCTGCTCACCGGCTGGCTGCTCTCAGGCGTTGTCCTGGGCGCATTTACACCCACCGACCTGCTCTTTGTGGGTGGTCGGGTACTCTGGCTGGAGGGCGCGCTCTACCTGTTTGGGATCACGCGCAGCCGAAGCTGGCTGGATGCCAGGCCGGCCGCAAGGTGGCTGCGTCTTGGGTTGGCACTGGCTCTGGCCAGCGCGGCGTCGAGCGCGACGGGCATGGTCCTGCACGTGGTCCTGTACCGACTTTTCCTGGCCCCCTGGTATGTGGCCGGCGTTCTGATCGGTCCTGGATTCCTCTACGTACTCTTGGCCTGCGCCGCGGCGCTGCCCTTCGCGGACTCCCTGCGGAAGATTCAGCGATGAAATTAGTGCTTCGCCAACTCAGCTACACCTATCCTGGGGCTGACAAGCCTTCTGTCTCGGGTGCGGATCTGAGCCTCGCCGCCGGGAAGATCGTGCTGCTCACCGGACCCACCGGCTGCGGAAAGTCCACCCTGCTCCGGGCTGCGGCGGGCTTAGCTGGGCGACACGGACAGGGCGTTCTGAGCGGGGAGATCCTTCTCTGCGGAACAGACCCGGCAGACATGGCCCCGGCCGAGCGGGTGCGGCGCTTGGGTTTCGTGGCCCAGGAACCCCAAGATCAGCTGGTGGCCAGCACCGTTGGGGACGAGCTGGCCTTTGCCATGGAGTCGGCCCGGCAGGATCCCCAAGCCATCGCAGCGCGCCTGCCCGAGCTGCTGGCACAGGTGGGTCTGGAGGTAGAGCTCGAGCGGGCCACACTGGCCTTGAGCGGGGGACAGACCCAGCGCTTGGTGTGCGGGGCTGCGCTGGCTGCCGGTGCCCAGGTCTTGCTGCTGGACGAGCCTCTGGCCCAGCTGGACCCCTTGGGCGCCCAGACACTGATGCGCCGTCTGCGGGAGGTGGCCGACCAGGGGCTGGCGGTGTTGATCGTTGAGCACCGGCTTGAGGCGACCCTGCCCTATGTGGACCGGGTGGTGCTGATGGAGAACGGCCACATCCATAGCCAGGGGCTGACCCAAGGGGGCGCCTTGAACGCCGCGCAGCACCACGCCGCCCTGCGGATGGGCCTGAGCGTGCCAGGACAGACCCCTTCCGTTTTCGCCCAAGCCCAGCCTGTAGGAGACTTGGTGCTGGACCCTGGCACTCTGCAGCACCGCTACTGGGGGGCCGAGAACGACGCCCTGGTACCCACCTCCTTGGTCTTGCACGCGGGTGAACGGGTGGCCTTGCTGGGGCCCAACGGGGCAGGAAAAAGCACTCTGCTTGGCTTGCTCACCGGTCAACTTGGGCCCGAGCGCCCAGGCGTGGTGGGCGTGCCCCAAGACCCGGACTTGTGCCTGTTCTGCTCCACGGTGGCCAACGAAGTGGCCTATGGGCCGGTGGACCAGCGAATGCCGGACGCCGAGCGGCGCACTCAATTGGCAATGCAGGCGCTCTCAGTGGCCGACCTGGCACACAGGGCGCCACACGCCCTGAGTCGCGGTCAGCGCCTACGGGTTGCGGTCGCCGCAGCCCTGTCCTGCGCACCTCAAGTGCTGGTGCTGGACGAACCCACCTCCGGCCAGGACCACGAGCAGGTCGAGCAGATGATGCACGCTCTGCGCGAGGCACTGAAGAACGGCGCACTGGTCTTTGCCACCCACGATGTGGACTTGGCCCTGCGTCATGCCACGCGGGTGATGCTGCTGGAACACGGCTCAGTGGTCGCTCAAGGTAGCCCCGCGGAGCTGGCTGAACGCTTGCTGGCCATGAAAGGGGGGGCCTGATGGATCCCCGCACCCGATTGGGGCTGCTGATGTTCGCCGGGATTGCGGGCTTGTGTCTGGAGAGCCCCTTGGCCCTGGGCGTTCTCTGCATGCTCTCCACGGCCCCAATGCTCGCAGCGGGCATCTCCGCCATCTGGCTACGTCGAGGGTTCGCTGCCGCAGCGGCCATTGTCTGGGGTACCTGCCTGTCCCAAGGACTGTTCTACGCCGAGCAGCCTCGGGTGCCACTGTTCTCCCTGGGTCCTCTCACCCTCTGGCGAGAAGGTCTGATCTACGGACTGGCCCAATCTCTGCGCCTGCTGGCCCTGTCCATGGCCGGCTTATCCATGGCCGTCTCCACTCCGCCAGATCGCTTACTGGCTGCACTACGTGCACTAAAGGTGCCCAGCGGCCTGGCCCTCATGACCAGCGCCGCTCTGCGCTTTCTACCGAGCGTTGGCCAAGAAATCCTGGTCGTGCGGCGGGCCCGTGCACACCGCGGGCGGCCCGTTTGGAAGCGCACACCCTGGGCTTGGATGATGCTGGAAATCTCTCTTCTACGCCCAGTAGTGGCCCGCGCTTGGCGTAGGGCTCTGACCCTGGCAGAGAGCCTGGATGCCCGAGGATTCGATCCCGGTGCGGCACGCAGCATGCGCCGGCCCTTAAAAATGAACGCACTGGATTGGGTTGCCTTGGGCATCCTGGGCAGCACGACAGCAGCATTGGCCACCGTGCGCATTCTCCACCTGCTCTACGTGGCCGAGGTCATCTGGTGGCCCAGTCTGCGGCCGGTATATGCCTTTGTGCGGGTGTGGCTCTGACCGTGTTTCGGACTAAATTTCACTGATCTCAGAGATGTCGCTCACCCAGCAGCGCCGGCTCCAGACATCCCGTTAGAGAGTCGTCGGAAGTGGAGGAAAGCCGTGATCCAAAGGCCACCGGCAACCTGGCTGCTCGGTGCCTTGGCCTGTGTGGCCTTGGCGGCAGCGGGTCTCGTGTTCAGCGGACCAGCCTATCTGGGCTACCACGGCGCCGAGCTCTACGGCCATGCCTGGGTGCAGTGGTGGCACGGCGAGGCACTTCCTGCGTGGCCTGCCGGCACCGAGCTTGCCCACGGCGCGAGCCACTGGCCGGTGATCGACCCCCTGCCCACCTTTCTGGGAGCCGCTCTCGGCCGGGCGCTGGGCTACGCGGCAGCCTGGAATCTGCTCGCAATGGCCTCGGTCGGGGGCGCCTTTATGGGCGGTGCTGCCCTGGCAAAGCGCTGGAAGGGGGATCCTTGGGTCGGTGGAACGGTCTTAGCGCTGGGGCCAGCCTTAGCCGGCTCATTGGCGAGCGGACTGACCGAAGACTGGGCCTTGGGGCTCCTCGCGGGGGCCCTGGCACTGCTCAGCGGCAAGGAACACAAGGAGCTTGCGTTAGGCGGCGTTCTCTTGGGCCTGTGCATTTGGTGCGGCCTGTACTTGGCGTTGGTCGGGGCCGGCATCGCCCTGCTGCTGGGGGTTTGGCGCATCGCCCAAGACCGCAAAGCTTGGCGTGGGCAGGTCCTAGCCGGTGGGCTCGCCAGTGTCCTGGCCTCTCCGGCGCTCTGGCTACAAGGCAGTCGCCTAAGTGGAGAGGGACACCGTGCGGGCAATGTTCTGGCCCAGGTCGAGCCCCTCTGGCAGTTCAACCCCTGGAAGGGCGCGGATCTGGCAAGCTTCTGGGTGCCCGGCTCCCCGGACTTGGCGGCGGACGCCCTGGTTCGAATGCATCCGGCCTACTTAGGTTTTGGGGTCTTGGCCCTGGCTATCTGGGGTGGAAAAAGCCGCTGGTGGGTGCCAACATTGGCCTGGGTCGTACTCAGCACCGGAGAGCAGCTGCGCTGGGCCGGAGCGCCCCTGAACGTGAGCAACCCGTTCGTATTGGCCCTCCAGTCTCTTCCGCTGACCGGCCTGCTGAACCACTACGGCCGCCTACTTTTAGGGGCTCAGCTGGGCTTGGCTGTGCTCGCAGCGCGGGGTGCGATGAGAGCTCCTAAACATGTTCGGTGGGCGCTGCCTTTGATTCTGCTTGTAGAGCTGACCTGGGTGTCTCCGGCCATCTGGCCACTGCCCGTCACCTCGGCCCCCCAAGCCACTCTCCTGCAGGATCTCGATCCCCCCCTCCCAACAGGCGCGCTCCTCACAGTGCCCGTCGCTGGACCGGGAGTCCACCTACAACAACCGCTCTTCGAGCAAAGGCTGCACGGCTGGCCCGTGGCCGCAAGCCCAAACCGCCCTGGTGCACCAGGGGCGGTGACCCAAACCCAGACGGGTCGCTGGCTCGCAGGGCCAAAGGCCCAAGCGCCAACCGACTTGGACCTACGCGAACTCAAAAAAGCGGGAGTAAGCGCGATCTTCGTCCGCACCAGCCACATCGACTGGGTTGAGACCGGGCTGGGCAAGCCAGATCAACAAGGTCCAGGTGGCGCGCTCTACAAAATCGAGTAAGAGAGCCCGCCCTCGGAACCCGCTGTACCGGCATAGCCCGACTTTGACGCAGTGAAACCACTGAGAAAACGATCAAGGAGACTTCATCATGATGAGACTGAGCATCGCCCTTCTGGGATTAGGCAGCACCACCGCCTGCATCGGCGGAACCAACCCTCTTGAAGGTGTTTGGGTGTTCTTCGTCGACGCGGACTACGACACCACCAGCGATTCGGACTGCTCCGAGAACTACAACGATGCGGATTGTCCAGCCAGCATTAGCGACGAGGACAGCCCCTGGACCTTCGAGTCCACCGAGGAGCAGGACACCGACACCTTCGTGGCTCAGATCGTCGGCATTGGCGGCGGCCAGGCCATCATGTTCGTCAACGACCTGATTCTTACCGGTGAGAAGAACGACTCTGGCAACTGGCTCTTCATCTACGAAGACTTCCAGAACGTCGACAACAACTCCAGTCACGAGGCCGGCTACTCCTTCAAGCAGTCGGAGGAGTCCAGCGACGTTCTGAGCTTTAGCTTGGAGCAAAAGCGTGGCAGCTTCACAGGCAGCATGGAGCTCACCAGCCAAGCCACCATGAGCTGGTCGGAGAGCGACGTGTGGAATTCCGCGGAAGTGGGCATGTCCTCCTCCCAGATCCCTGCGAACAGCTACCTGAGCTCCGAGGGGATGTTTGGCAACAACCCGGTCGCGGCCGACTGCTCCGAGGGCCTGTGCGGGCTGAGCATCTCTGGCAGCAGCCAAATGGTCATCGGGGTGACCGCTGAACGCACCGATGTAAAAAACGAGGGCGACCTGGACGCGCTCGAGGACGACGGCGACTTTGGCTGGAACTTGGGTTCCGGCGACTGAAGCATCGACACCGGCCGCTAAATCGCAGCTCCTTCGGGAGAAACAGGGCGGGAGTTTCTCTTTACAGGGGCTCCCGCTCTTGCGTTCAGCCTCTCAACCACTCGCCGCTCTGACCGCCGCGCTTCTCGAGCAGGCGAACGGGTCCGATCTGTGGCCCCTTGTCGATCGCCTTGACCGTGTCGTAGACGCTGAGTAGGGCAGCCATGACCGCCGTGAGGGCCTCCATCTCCACGCCGGTCACCCAGGTGCAGCGCACACGGGCCCATGCGCGTATGCGCTGATCCGGCAGGGCTTGCAGCTCCACTTTCACACCAGTCAGCGGAACAGGGTGGCAGAGGGGAATCAGGTCGGAGGTGCGCTTGGCAGCCGCGATTCCGGCCAACTGCGCGATGGCCAGCACATCGCCCTTTTTCACGCGACCGTGGGTGATGGCGTCGAAGGCCGGCTTGCCCAGCTGAATGAATCCCTCTGCGACGGCCTGGCGTGCAGTGGGTTGCTTGTCCCCAACCTCGACCATGCGGGCGTTGCCTTGGGAATCGATGTGGGTCAGCTCAGACATGCACTCCTCCTCCCCACGCTGTATCCCCACACGGTATTCTCAGCGTCATGTTCTGGACCCTGATCATCGCCTGCGGCGAGCCACCGCCTCCGCCACCGCCACCACAACGGGCCAACAGCGCCTTGAGCGCGGCCCTGGAGGCGCTCTCGGAAACCCCAGATGTGACCCCAAAGGAGGGAGAGCCACCCCCAATGCCTCCGGCCAGCAGGGAGGGCACAACGGCATCCGAGCCAGAGCCCGGGCCCTGCCAAGACGCCCACCAAGCCTTAGACGCCTACAACAGACGCGTGGCTGGCGTGCAAGCCAGCGTGGCTCGGGCCGGAAACCAGGCCAACGACGCGGCGGCCGAGATGAGCCAGTGCTTGTACGATGCGGAGTGTTCCAGTGACGGGCGCCGCGCCGAGGCTCTCAAGAAGGACCTCTCAGAAAAGGAAGAAAAGGCCACTGCGGCGGCCCAGGCGCTCGGTCCAATGGAGGCCAAGCTCTTCGAGCTGAACCAAATCAAATCCACGGCATGTGCCAGCACCACCCGACGCCCAGGGCGCTGAACCACGTCCCGCGGTTTGACGCCAGCCCTGCACCCCTGCAAATTGGCGTGATGATGATTCTCCCGTCCCTCCTCGCCTTGTCTTGCCGCCCGGCACCGCCCACCAATCCGGCATTTGACGAGGCTGCGGCCTTTGCGCTGAGCAGCTTTGACGAAGAAGACCCGGTCAACCTATCTTTTGCCATCCGAGCAATCCAGGCACAAATCGTCCAAGACATCGACCTGGATGGGAGCTTGTTGGATCGCAGCCGCACGCCACAAACGATGAGCGAGCAGACCGCTGCAAGCTTTCCCGAGGTGCCAGAGCGGGATCCCGGACTGTGCCTGCCCGTTTCCGTGGCCCACATGAGCGCCTGGCCCATCACCGACCATGTCGTGGTGCAGCAGCTCGCCGATCAGCGACCTATCGAGCCTGCCTCAAAGGACAAATACGACCGCATCATCTTAGCGGGGGCGGACTGCTGGGCCACCCGGGACTGCGAGCTGCTGCGTACCGAGAACCCCCTGATCAAGGACAACTCGGTGATGACGCTGGACTACACCCTGTGGAAGGACCTGCGCTGGGTGGATCTGGGCCTGCCTGACCCTGCCGATGTTCCAGAGGGTGAAATCGCTGAGACGACAGGAGAGAACTGGGCGATCGTTGGCCGCAGCTGGATCTCGGAGTCCGCCCAAGCCACCCAGGGCGGGGCCAGCATCATGCAGTCCTACTCGGTCGAGGTCTGGCTTCCCCAGAACAACGAGCAGACCCTCCGAATGATGGCCCTGTGGAGCGAAACCCAGTTCGAAGACGGCGGTGGGCCTGGAGATGACGCGGTGGCCGGTACCACCCGCTACGGCATCCAGGGGATCTTCGATGCAGCGGACGACTGGATCCAAGATCAAGATTAGATCGCTATTTCTTCCACTTCTGGCCTTCCTTGACTTGCCAAAGGCGAGTTGGCGATCAACTTAGGACTTGGGCTGCGGACCCGCTCCCCTGACGATACTCTGACCAGAAGAGACAGCCGATCAACGCCCTTCTGCCAACTCTAATGCTCGTCTGGGGCGCGGGAAAATTTCTTCTTCCTGCCGCGATTCTCCTGCTCTTGCGCACGCTGCGCAAGCGTAGGCGCCGCGTCTTGATCAAAGGCACGTTTTCCCCTACACCCAACGGGGTCGCCGACCTGAAAGAGGCCTACCTGTGCCTGGGTGACGTGCTCTTGGCCCTGGGTAGAACGACCCCAAGCGTGTTTCATCGAACACCGCTTCCAGCCCTTGACTGCGAGCGCGCCAACGTCGCCACGCGCCGCGCCTGGAAAGAACTCGCACTTCCAGGACGCCCCCCGATCTTGCGCCGCAGCTTTCTGTTGGGACTGCTTCATGGCACCTTGCCCTCGGCTCGGGGGCGCTGGCGCTTCACCTCCCGGCAAGCCATCGACGCCAGGAAGGACATCGCAGCCGCCCTGCGTGGTGCCGGCCACCCCGTCGAAAGCGACGCGGCAGACGAGCTTCTGTCCATTCGCGCCGACGACAAGAATAAGCAGCGCAGACGCATGAGGGACGCCATGATGTTTGGCCTGTAGCGTGGGCCTATTACTCACGCTGACCACCATGACGCTGCGCATCTTGGTCTGAGCGCAGCCCCGACCCTGGGTAGACTGCACACATGCTGAACAACGAGCGCCTAGTCTGGATCCTGGACCTGTTGGTCCTACAAAGACTGATCCACGCCGGTCAAAAGACCGACGTGCTCAACCGTGGGCTAGAGCAGGCCCGCCACATCATGCTGGACAAGCGTGCAGAGATGCGCCGGCTGTTGGGCAAGCAGCGTGTCTCCTACAAGGTCGGTGAGATCGAGACCATCGCCTCGTTTCGCTTCAAGCCTTTGGAGGAGACCGCATCCGATGGAGAGCCCATCGTAGACGAGCGGGTGATCACCAGACAGGTTGCCGCAGCTCTTCAGCTGCCCTTTGTAGAAGTGGACCCCGTGCTGCTCGACTACAAGCTGGTGACCGAAGCCTTCGGCGGGCCCTTTGCTGAACGCCACCTGGTCATCGCTCTGCGGGACGACCCTGGCGAAATGGTCTGCGCCACTGCAGACCCCTGGAATGACGACGTCTTTGGTCAGATTTCGCGCCTAAAAGGCAAGCCGGTCAAGAAGGTCGTGGCGATGAAATCCGCGGTCATTCAGGTGGTCGCAGAGTTCCACGGATTCCGCCGTTCCATGCGCGCTGCGGCCGCGGACTTTCAAAGCGATCTGCCCGATATCGGCAACCTGGAGCAGCTGTACCGGCTGCAGTCCATCAACGAGCTGGATGCCACCGACCAGCCCGTTGTTCAGGCCGTTTGGTATGTCCTCAACTACGCCTTCGAGCACCGAGCCAGTGACATCCACATCGAGCCCAAGCGCGAGGAATCCTTGGTGCGGCTCAGGATCGACGGCGTCCTGCACACCATCCACCGGCTGCCCAAGGTGGTGCACCCTGCCATGGTAAGCCGCTTCAAGATGCTGGGTCGCATGGACATCGCCGAGCGCCGCAGGCCCCAGGACGGGCGCTTCAAGACCTCCCATGTCAGTCAGGAAATTGAGCTACGCGTGAGCACCGTGCCTACCGCCTTTGGCGAAAAGGTGGTCGTGCGCGTCTTTGACCCCGACGTGCTGCTCCAAGACCTGAGCAAGCTGGGTTTTTTCCGCCGCGAACAGCTCATCTTCGAGCGGCTGATCTCCAACACGACGGGTCTCATTCTGGTCACCGGCCCCACTGGCTCCGGCAAGACGACCACGCTGTACAGCACCCTGCATCACATCTCGAACCCCAGGCTAAACATCACCACCCTGGAAGACCCCATCGAGATGGTGCACGAGCAGTTCAACCAAATGGCCATCAACCGCAACATTGGCTTTGATTACGGCGCGGGGATTCGCCACGTACTCCGTCAGGATCCAGACGTGATCATGATCGGTGAGATCCGAGATCCCGAGACTGCCCAGTACGCCGTTCAGGCCGCTCTCACTGGCCACCTGGTGCTGTCAACCCTGCACACCAACGATGCGGCTGGAGCGATTGGCCGGCTGATCGATCTGGGTGTCAAACCCTTTCTCCTGGCCAGTGTGCTGCTCGGCGTGGTGGCCCAACGCTTGGTCCGCCGAAACTGCCCACACTGCAGCGCAGACGACTGGCTGAGCGAGGAGCAGGCACTAAGCTTGGGAATCGTGGGGGCCGAAGGAAAAAAGCTCATGACCCAGGTGGGTCAGGGCTGCGTTCGCTGCCGTGGCACAGGACACTCTGGCCGATCTGGGCTGTACGAAGTCATGCCGATCACGCCGCGCATCCAGCGTCTGATCCACGATGGGTCCGCCAGCCAAGAAATCAAGAAAGAGGCGCTCAACGATGGGATGCTGACCCTACGGGATTACGGCATCAAGAAACTGGGCCGCGGGGAGACCACCTTCGACGAAGTGCTGGCCGCCACGGACGACTCCCAGCTCTTCTAAACCAACACGCGCCCTGGGTTAGTCTTCGCACCATGGCCACTTCCCACAAGTTGACTTGGGAGCTGCACACCCGGGCGGACATCACTGCTGCTTGGACCAGTCTCTCGGATACGGATCGTTTTAACCGACTGGCAAAGCTCGACTTTCGCTTCAAACCGGCTCCCCCAGGGTCCAAAGTACGCCGCATCGGCCAGGTACGGCGATTGGGCATGAACCTGAGTTGGGACGAGCTCCCCTTCACCTACGAAGCACCGCGCTGGTTCAAGACAAAGCGCATCTTCCATGGAGGACCTGCACGTGAGTTCAGCGCCACCCTGCAGCTAAAGAAGGCCGCCGATGGGGGCACCAATGTGCGCTACGTGGTCGAGTTGATACCCAGAAACGCACTGACCTCGCCCCTGCTAAAGATCGACATGCAACGCAGCACGCGTCCCCAACTGGACCGCGTGTGGAAGCTGCTCATAGCAGAACTCGATGCTGCTAAAGCTCCGCGGGATCTGGCGCCACCCGAGCTGAGTCCGGACAAGGAAAAGGCCCTGGGCCGCCTCTTGACCAAACTCCCCCAAGACGAGATCACCGAGCAGCTGGGTCGGTTCATTCGCTCCGGGGCCTTGCGAGATCAGGACCACATGGCACCGCCGACCCTGGCGGCGCGCTGGGAAATGGACGAGTGGCTCCTGACCCAACGGCTCATCCAGGCCACTGAACAGGGTCTACTCAGACTGAACTGTGAGATCCTCTGCCCCAGCTGCCGCAGTCCCCAGGCCCAAGCCGGGCTGGGCCCACAAGAGCTGCACTGTGCGAGCTGCGAGATCCCCTTCGATGACGCTCTGCCGGACAGCATCGTGGTCTCGTTCAGACCCAGCAAGACGGTGCGCGAGTTCGAAGTACCCCAAGACTGCGTGGGCAGCCCCGCACTGACACGCCACATCCTGGCCTCTCGCACCCTACTGCCCAACGAGAAGCTCGAGCTGGACATGAACCTCAGCCCAGGGTTCTACCGCTTGCGCACCTGGCCCAGCCGTGGCAGCGCCAGCTTAGAGGTGCGTCCTGGTCCCAGCTCGTCCTTGGAAGTTCAGGTGGCCCAGGATCGCATGAGTCCCCCCTTGCTTCGGGCTGAGCCCGGCGAAGTGAGCCTGATGCTCCAAAACACCACCGACCAGCCTATGCGCGTGGTTCTAGAGAGCAGCTGGAGCGCCACAGGAGAGCTCACCGCCGGACGCCTGGTCGAGCACTTGCCCAGGAGCGCGTCCCTGCTGCCAATCGGTTTGCCGGTTTCCAACGCCCAGACCAGCCGCCGCACCGTCTTGTCTGTGTTTCGTATTGGCAAGAGCGACTTGCAGGCCCTCAGCCACTTTCTCACGGCCGCTGGTGCCGAACAGGTGGTCCTGAGCCGATCTGGGGCGGCCCTGGCCGTCTTTGAGGAGAGCAAGGACGCCTTGACCGCCCTGCAGTCCTTGCCCAGTCCACAAGACCTTCGAGCCGGCCTGAGCCAGGGCATCGTCATCGAGCTGGGACAGGGTGCTGACCGCAGACCCACGGGCTCCACTGCACAAGCGGCACTGGCAGGTGCCCGCGCTGTAGCGGCTGGTCACGTGGCCTTGCGCAGCCAGGAGCAGGACCTGAACAAACACGTGGCTGAGCTTGGCTTGGTGTCCGTCAGCCCCTGGTTTTCCGAGCGCAGCGCGCAGCCGTACAGCTGGTTTAAGCTGAAATAATCAAACAACCTGGCGAGCACAACGACTCCATGCAACTCATGGTGCGTGGCGGTGCAGGGCGGGTCACCGTGGGTCGCGGTCCCGACGGTGGCGCGGGGGGTTGGGGCTGCAGAGTTTGCTAGGCACCTGCATGTGTTCGGCCTGCCTTCTGCCTGCCAGTCCACCAGATCCACCCCAAATGGCGGTATCCTGCTTCGAGGAGACCGCATGACTTGGACACTACTGCTTCTGGCCTGTAGCGAGAATGGCGTCAACCAGCAGGCCAACGAGCGCCCGCTGGCCACCATCCAGACCCCCGAAGATGCCGTACGCTTTGCAGAAGGCGCCACGGTGGAGTTCCGTGCCTTGGTCTCAGACCCCAACGGCCTGGCAGACATCGATGCCCTGGTGTGGAGCAGCTCTATCGACGGAGACCTGGGAGGAGACAGCCCACAGCTTCCCGACTCCGAAGGCTATGCCGTGATGAATGCTGTGCTCTCCCCGGGGGAGCACGCCATCACGCTGACCGTGACGGACTCCGGGGGCTTGACCGGAACCGACAGCATCCAAGTCAACATCTCCAATGACGGCGAGGCCCCCACGGTCGAGCTGCTCAGTCCCCAGAACCTGGACAACTACCTGGACACCGAGACGGTAGAAATCATCGCCATCGTCACCGACGGACAACAAGACCCCGACACTCTACGGGTGTACGTGCGCGCCGACGACGGCGCCGGCACCATTCTGGAGATCGCTGAACCGGTACCCTCCACCAGTGGCTCGGTTCGCGTGGAGTGGGCAGAGCCTCCAGCAGGGACCTGGAACCTGCTGGTCGAAGCCTGGGACGACCAAGACAACATCGGCTTGGCAAACGCTGGCTTGGTCATCGTTGACGCAGACGGTCTGGATCAAGACGGCGACGGCTGGACCGTTGGTGAAGGCGACTGCGACGACCTAGATGGAACCGCCAACCCTGGACTGCCCGAAGTCTGCGGAAACGGCAAAGACGACGACTGTAGCGGCGTGCCCGAAGACAAGGACATAGACACAGACGGCCATATCGACGAGGAGTGCACCACGTACACAGGCGCACTTCCAGTAGACGACTGTGACGACGATGACGTGACGGTGAATCCCGATGAGTGGGATGCACCGGACTTAGACGTTCTGGATTCCAACTGCGATGGCATAGACGGGGACATTTCCGACAGCACCTTTGTGGACCCGGTGCGCGGCGACAACAGCAACACCGGGCTGACCCCGGATGACGCCGTCGAGACCTTGGGCAAGGGAATGAACAAGGCAAACGGCGCTGGGCGCTCCTGGGTGCTGATTGCAGGTACAGGGCTTTCAGCTGGCGAGACTTCCTTCAAGGAGGGCGTTTCCGCGGCGGGTGGCTACGACAGTGACGATGCCTGGAGCCGAAACAGTGCAGATATTCCAACCATCTCGGTACCCAGCAGTGGGGTGTTGGTAGACGGGTGGACGTCAACGACCGAGTGGCAGGCAATCGAGCTTGTCGCACCGGATGGTACTGGCACCGGGGATTCTTCGATCGCTCTTCGCGTTGTGGATTCGACCGGCCTCTACCTAAACGGCTCAGCAGTGGTGGCCGGTAACGGGACAGTCGGAAGCAACGGAAGCAACGGAAGCAACGGAAGCAACGGAAGCAACGGTTCAGCCGGCGATGACGGCGGTGAGGACGGCTCCGGCCTGGGTTCAATAATCGGCCTGTGCGATAGCATCTCCAAGCCCAGCGGAGGAAGCGGAGGCTCTAACTACGCCTCTGGAGGCAAGGGAGCCTCAGGAGGAAGCAGCGGCTCAACGGGCCCAAGCGGTTCATCCGGCTCGGGAAGTGGTGGTTCCGGTGGGTCTGGTGGCAGCCCCAGCAACAGCGGCACAACCGGTAACAACGGGACCGACGGCTCCAACGGCTCCGACGGCTCAGGAGGAAGCAGCCTCGGCAGCTTCAGCTCATCGGGGTACTCCGTGGCGTCTGGCTCTTCGGGCAGCAGCGGAACGACGGGCGGCGGCGGTGGCGGCGGTGGCGGTGGCGGCGGCGATGGAGACAATGGCGCCTGCGACGACTACGGCGGCGCAGGCGGTGGTGGTGGAGGAGGCGGCCAGCTTGGCACAGCAGGAAGTGCCGCAACTGGTGGAGGGGTCAGCGCCGCAGTGCTGCTCATCAACGCCACCCTCAACGCGGATGAGACGGAGTTCATGACCGGAACTGGGGGCGACGGAGGCAGTGGAGGAACCGGTGGGTCTGGCGGGTCTGGCGGGTCTGGCGGAAGTGGCGGGTCAAAGGGTCCCTCGGATGCAGACGGTGGAGCCGGTGGTGACGGCGGCGACGGCGGCGACGGCGGCGACGGAGGAGCCGGCGGCGGTGGCGGCGGCGGACCATCCATCGGCATTCGCTGCGAGTCCGGCTCGAGCGTGGCCATTGACTCCGCGTCGGTGTTCAACCTGGGAAGCCCTGGTACGGGCGGATCCAGCGCTGGAAAGGATGGCTCCGATGGCCTGAGCGCGGACACCAGCGGCTGTTGATCGGTCCCGGCGCGCCAAGATCCCCTGCGACATCGCGGCGCACCCTGCACCTCCCAAGCCCTGATGGAATAGAGAGAGTGTATGGCACGACAACTGGCGAAAATGGCTCTTCCACTGACCGCACTCGGAGGGGCAGCCCTATGCGCCGGCGGCATGACCGTCGTGGACCACATCGCGACGCCCGGGCGTCAGGCAGTGGGCAGCGTCACCGTAAACCTCGAAAATCCCCCAGAGGGATGGAGCGAGACCATGCAGCTACGCAGCATCTGCGAGGACGTGCCCTTCCGCACCTTCACGGTCAGTCCCTCCGCTTGGCGGGACATCCCAGCCTGGGAGACCGAGATACCCCTGGCAGAAGGCCCATGTAGCACCCAGGTGCGCCTACTCCCCAGCCGAGAAGATTGGGTGGACGCCCCCATCCAGAACAGCGCGTGCACCCTGTCCGTGGACCCGCTGATCCTGCACTGCTAAGCCCTTAGGCGCTCGAACTGGAACAGGGCCAGGACTACGGAGAAAAGACCCGGACACGACCAGGCGGCACCCGACCCGTCACTCAAGATGTCGCTTCGCCTGTCATCCATGAGCGGCACGTATACCGGACCTCGGCGCCAACCTGTCCCGGACAGAGCTAAGCTGCTCCCATCTTGGAGAGTTCTATGTTGTGGCTGCTGTTCGCCTGCACGTCCGACGATGGCGGCACCCCCATCACTCCTGTCGATACCGGCGACACTTACATTGAGTGGCCCGACGACACCGGAGACACCGGCACGGACCTGGACACCGACGGCTGGAGTGTGGAGGAAGGCGACTGCGACGACTCCGACCCCATGGTTCACCCCGGGTGGGAAGAGTCCGACCAGGCCGAGAACCACACCGACGGCAAAGACAACGACTGTGACGGGCAGATCGATGAGACCTTTCGTGGTCTGGTGGTGCTCCAACAGGGCCGCTACGACCAAGGCACCCCAGCCCGCATCGTCCGGGTCAACAGCTTCGGCGAGCAGACTCAGGAGATCACAATCTCCGACCCTGCAGTGCAGCCCTACTGGTACACCGACATGTCCGGGCTGCAGCAGTATTTCTCCTTCACCATGACCCCCCAGGTCGACGGCGAAGGCTGGGTGGTCTGCGGGGTGGACTACACCGTGAACGACACCTTTGTGCTCTTTGAGATCTCCGCCACCGGCGAAGCCCGCACCCTGACCACAATGGAGGGCAGCGCCTTCGGCATCGCCACCCACCCGGACGGATACTACCTGGTCGCCACCGTCTCCGGCCTGGTCAAGGTGGAGCCCACCACGGGCACCCAGACCGAGGTCGCAAGCTTCATCGACGCGGAAGAGACCCCCCTGATCCTCAGCTTCGATGTGGCGGTAGACCAAGTCACCGGCCTGATCGCCGTCTTTGGCTACTACGGCGGCTTTGCCACCCTGGATCCCGAGACCTTCGAGCTGACCTACCACAAGCAGCTGGATCCCGAGCTCCCACCGGAGCAGCAGAACTGGGCCGGGGCCCACTGGGACTCCCGCGACGGTTGGTACACCGGTGGAGTGGACGCCGACGGCTACGCCATGTTCCGGTGGAACGAAACCAAGAGTGACTGGGATCGGAAAGCGAGTTTCAACGCCAGCTGGACGCCCAAGAGTATGACCATCGATACCGTCTACGGCGAGTACTACATGAGCACCAAGGGCGCTCAGGATCCCACCGTTTGGCGCCTGGATGTGGAGAACGGGACCAACCCCGACAAGTTCTTTTCCAGCCCAAACGGCGGTACCTATTTCCTGGACGTCTGGGACTTGTACACGGTCTACTTTGATTAGTTTGGAGCCGACTCGAGCTCATGTACGGGATTCCCCTAAGTTTGAAGCGCTCAAGGGCCAGCCCCTCCGACCGTTAGGCTGGACGAGGGTTAAAAAGTGCTACGTGCCGTTACAGCTTGGACAGATGCCTGTGCCGAGGCCTTGGGCCCCGTGCAGCAGGCTCGCGTGCGGGTTCAGCACCTAATCGCCCTGCTGTTGGTCACAGTGGGTCCTGCCTACGGACTGCTCTTCTGGTTTTACGACCTGACCACCCCCGCGCTGATCATGATCCTGGTTCCCGCCGCAGCGCTTCCCGCCCTGTTCCTGCTGACCCGACGCGGTTCCTCGGAAGACGGGGGCCGGGTCATGTCCATCATCGCCTTCTTGGTGATTCTGAACGCACTGGTCGGTCGAGGCGGAATGGACTCCAACTGCGCAGCCTGGCTGTTGTGCGCCCCATTGCTGGGTTTCACCATGGTCGGCCCCCGACACGGCAGAAACCTCAGCATCTGCGCAGCCCTGGCCTTTGTCGCGGTCTGGGCTACCGAGTTCTTTGGGCCAGCCCTTCCTTGGCAGCTTCCTCCAGAGCTCACGGCCGTCATGCCCCTGCTGGACTACCCAGCCATCGCACTGATCTTTGGCGCAATCTTGAGCACTCAGGTCTCGATCTGGGAGGGTCTGATTCAAGGCATGCGCTCCACCAACAAACGCGCCATGCTGGAGATCGAGGAGCGCAAGCGCGCCGAGGAAATGGCCACCCAAGCCGCCCAAGCGCGCACCATCTTCCTGGCCACCATGAGCCATGAGATCCGAACCCCCCTCAACGGCGTGCTGGGACTGACTCAGGTACTGCTGAACTCCAGGTTAGACGCCGATCAGGAACAGCTGGCCAGGACCATGCAGAGTTCCGGGCGCTTGCTCCGCGCCTTGCTGGACGATGTGCTGGACTACTCCAAGATCGACTCTGACCAGATGGAGGTAGAGCAGATCCCACTGGACCTGCCCGCCCTCTGCCAAGAGACGGTGCGATTCTGGGAGGAGAAGGCGCGGCAGAAGAACATTTTACTGCTGTTCACAACCAAGCCTCAGGGCCCGAAATGGGTGGTCAGCGACCCAACCAAGCTGCGTCAGATTCTAGGGAACCTGGTGTCAAACGCCATCAAGTTCACCGACGCTGGCAGCGTTCGCATCATCCTCTCCCAAACAGGAGATCAGCTGGTTCTGGAGGTCCAAGACACCGGAATCGGCATGGAGCCCCAGGCCCTGACACACATCTTCGATGCCTTCCGCCAAGCAGACGAGAGCACCACGCGCCGCTACGGCGGAACAGGCCTGGGCTTAGCGATTTGCAAGGGCTTGGCAGTACGAATGAACGGCCAACTCAATGTGCGTTCCAACCTTGGACAGGGCACCATATTTACCCTGGTCCTCCCTCTTCAACCCGCCATTGCCCCTCCAAGTTTGGCCCCTTCCACCGCCTGGACTCACAACACCCTGAGCGGTATCGAGGTCTTGGTGGCCGAAGACAATCCGGTCAACCAGATGGTGATTCGGCGCCTGCTGGAGCGCAGCGGTCTCATCGTACGCATGACCAGCAATGGCCTGGAGTGTCAGCACGCCTACCACCTGCGTCAGCCCGACCTGATCCTGATGGACTGCCAGATGCCCGTCTGCGACGGATACCAGGCTACCCAGGCCCTTCGGGAAGCCGGTGCCACCCTGCCCATCATCGCCTTGACCGCCAACACCATGCCCGGGGACAGGGCCAAGTGCTTGGCCGCAGGAATGAGCGACCACTCAGGCAAACCCATCGAGATCAACCAACTCTTGGCTTGCATCGAGCGATGGCAGAGCACCCACCAGCTGGCCAGCTGACCGCCTGATTGGCGCGACAACACTCCAGCCGGCCATCTGAAGACAGGGGACTCACTGCCCCTCCCTACGCGCCACCCCCCACTTGGCCAGCTCTCCAATGTGCTGCTCATAGGCGTGCAGCTGCCAGCTCTCTTCAAAGGCCACGCGGGCCGTAAGAACCTTGGCATTCAGTTCAGGAACCGCGTCGTCAACCTCTTCGATCAAGCGGTCCCGCTGGCGCTTCTTTTTCCCGAACAGGAACAGACGCATGTCCAGGGCCGCGCTCTGCACCAACCGGTCAACCAAGCCGAGCAGCGCCTCCCCGTTGGCCGCCATCGACTCGGTCAGGGTATCGTCCCCCATCCAAGGAGGTACCTCCCTGAGTTCCTGCACCGCCTGCTCCAGAACCGGATGTTTGCCCTGCATATCCGACGACTCCAAGGCCACGATGGCGTTCCAAGCACTCAAGACCTGGTCGTGGAGCGCGACCATCTCATTGTGGTGTCCGACTGCGAAGCTCACCCGAACCAAGCTGGACAGCGTGCTGGGCTCCCCGGGCAAGTCCAGCACCAATTTGGGAGGCTCCAGAGCCTCGGACAGTGCATCCTCCACGATGCGGACCCGGTTGGCATTCCCAAAGGCCACAAGCGCCACACTCATCCGCTCCGCGTCCTGGGCATCGGTGACCTGGGAGAGGAGGGTCAGGGTCTCGAACTGCAGCTGGTCGGCATCTCGAGGGTGAGCACTGCTGGACAGGGACACCAGGGTCGGCAGGGTCTGATCAAAGAACAGCACGCTGTGCTCAGCACGCTGGACGAGTGCCGCGTTCAAGCCCTGGTCATCACCCAGCCACTGCGCTTGCCCCTGGGCCGCGATGAGGAGCGTGTGGACCTGCTTCTGAGCGGCAGCCAGCACCGGCGCACCCTCCGGCCCAGCCAGCACCGAGCCCGCTGTGCAGTGCACATAGAGCGCGTCTAGCTGTCGTTCGATCGCCATCTGCGCATCGATGTAGTCCGTCGCCGGACTTCCATTCGCCACCCCACCCAACAACACAAACGCGAGCATCGCCCACCTCTTCTATCCCCGAGAGACTACACCCCTCCACCCCAGAGAGCGTTCAAGACCGGGTGCTGAACTGGGCCAAGAGCTTCTGTACTTCCAGGTGGGCTTCGGCCTCTGCCAAGCCATCCAGGCCCACCTGCTCCAGGTTCGCAATGTCTTGGGTCAGGCCGTCCACTGCAGCGTCTGCCAGCCCCTTGTCTCCAACCGCGGAGAGCTCGTCGAGCTCCGTGAGGGCCGATGTGACCTCGTCCAACAGGGCCTCCCCCTCGGGTCCAAGGGACAGGGAAAGGGAGCCTGATTCGACCACGCGCTGAGTTCGGAAGCGATCACCCAAGTAGTCCAGGGTGTCCGCCAAGCTATCCATGCGTTCCCGAAGCGAGCCCAAAGTCTCCTTGACTGCAGCCACTTCCTGATGGATGGCTGAGCGGTCAACGTCCCGAACCTCGGCAACCTTGGGCTCCTGCGGGACGACCTCGAATACCTCTTCCTTCAGGCTGTCCAGGGTCTCTACAAAGGCGCGCACCTCGACGCAGGCCCTTGTGTACGACATCGCGGCCTGCTCCAGGTCTGCGGAGTCCACATCCAAAGGGGGTGGCAAGTGCGCCAGATCGGGGCGCTGACGGGCGGCGATGGCCAGGTGCACGCGAAGGTGCAGGATGGCTCGGGTCTTCCAAACGGTGCCCAAGACGCGCTGGGTTACCTCGATGCGGCGCTCCAAAAGCCCCAGGTCCTGCTCATAGCGGGCCAAGAGCTCTTCGCGCCCTTCCTTGGCGGCGAGCTGCTCCAGCTTGCCTTTCAAGTGCACCGTCTGGACCTCAGCCGCCAGATGTTGGTCTTCAAGCTGTCGCTCCAGCTCCGCCAGGCGGCGGGGATAGCGCTTTAGGTCCTCGCCTTGACGCCACGAATCTGAACGACTGGTCCCAGTACGAATGCCACTGGGTAGCAGGCCGGACTGCGGCTGGGGCGAGGCGTTCTCTCCGTCCGAAGACCTGATCTGCTGCTTCTCCCACGGCCGCATCCAAAAGAAGATGCCGCAGATCACTAAGCCGAGGGGGATGGTCACGAACCAATGCACTCTTCCGACCTAACGCCGACTTGAGCCACCGGAAAGGTTAGAGCGCCCCCGTTGCCGGGACGAGGTCATGAGCGAGCGTGCGAGCCAAGCCATTCAAGCCTGGGCCCAGGCCCTCAGTCAGCCCTTGGAAGTGGCACGCTTCCAGTCAGCCATAGGCCCCGACGCCCAAGTGCGCCGCCACGGCTGGGGCACCCGCATCGATGCCGTTGTAGAGATCTTTGAAGGCTCAGCTGCGATCGCCAACTGGGCACAAGGGGCCAATCGGCACAGCCTCTTTGTCGTGGAGTCCCTCCAAGCTGAAGACGACGGCGTGCACTTCCGAGCCAGGTATCGCGTCGAAATCCTGAACTTTCTGAACCGCGGGTGGTGGCGCTTTTCCCTGGACGAGCTCGGCCGAATCCAGGTGATCTGGCACCGGGCCGACGCCCTGCAAGACCCTGCCATGCGCGTGGCGACAGTGCCCGAAGAACAAAGCGGAACAAAAGGGTGAAAAGTACCGCCGATGTTGGATCGCATCGCGAGCGTGGCCTAAGCTTCGGGCATGAGCAAAAAACCTGACAAGTCCGCCCCCGCCAAGCCCAGTGCAACAGCACCTTCCCCGGCGGTCAAGAAGCCTGCCGCCGCCAAGGCACCTGCCTCGGCACCGTCCTCAGGCAAGGTTCAGATTGTCTTCGACAGCGCGGGCAAAGGCGACGCCATGAACGCGATCAAGCTTCTCGAAGCAGCCGGCTTCGAGGTGAGCAACCGACAGGTCGACGCAAATCACAACTACATGAAACACGAAGACTTGGTCTACGTGCCCACCAACCTGGCTGCCGATGCCGGCAAGGCTCTGGGCATCCTACGCTCGGTTCGCAGCCAGCTCGTGGATCGAGCGACCTCTGAGGATGACGCCATCTTCGCGTGGTTCATCCGCTGAGCTTCCTCTCCAAGGCCTTGGCCTGGAGTTGGGGGGTAGGCGGCGTTCTACTCCTATGTGGCAGGGCTGTTTGGGCCTTGGTCCCCAAGGTGATCCAGGCCTTCGAGCACTCCTTGACCCCCCTGCAGATCGGGGCCGCTTTGGGCTGGATGGGATTTATGGCCTACTTCGAGGGCTACCGTGGCTTTCAAAAGGCCTTTGCCCCACGGGTTGTTGCTCGTACGCAGTACTTGGCCCGGAATCCCACTGCCCTGGAGCTGCTCTTGGCGCCCATGTTCGCCATGGGCTTGATCCGCGCCACAAAAAAGCGCCTGCTGGTTTCCTGGTGGCTGCTGATCGGCGTGACCTTCTTGGTGCTGATGGTGCGCCTGCTGCCTCAGCCTTGGCGAGGCTTGATCGACGCGGGCGTGGTCTTGGGATTGAGCTGGGGATGTCTGGCCATCGTCGCCTGGTGCGTGGCGACGTGGAGGGGAATTGAGAACCCAATCTCACGGGACCTCCCCCCCGATACAGTCAGCTCCGACCCTTAGTCCAGCCCGTATTTTCGGAGCTTGTAGATGAGGGTGCTGCGGGCCACCCCCAGCTCCCGGCTCATCGCCGAACGGTTGCCCTGGAGGCGCTCCGAGCAGGCCTGAAGCAGCGCCCGCTCGCTGTCCATCAAGGCGTTGTTGGGCTCGGCTGCTACGACTGGCGCCGCCGAGGGCGGCAAGGAGTCGTAGGCCCAAGGGGAGAACTGGATAAACTCGGGCAGGATGACCGTGCCGCCCAGTACATAGGCCCGTGTCAGCACATTGCGCAGCTCACGCACGTTGCCCGGAAAGCTGTGGGAGCAGAGCACCTCCATGGCGGCGGGACTGATCGTGACCCCGGCGTTCATTCGCTGGGCCAAGGTTCTGGCGATGACCGGTAGATCTGCGGGGCGTTCCCGCAAGGCCGGGAGGCGCACCGGCAAGACGGCCAAGCGGAAGAAGAGATCGGAGCGGAAGCGCCCTGCGGCCACCTCTTTTTGGAGATCGCGGTTGGTCGCCGCGACCAAGCGCACGTCTGGGTAGGTGATCTCGTGGGAGCCCACACGCCTGACCTCGCCGGTCTCCAGGGTCCTGAGCAGCTTGACCTGGGCCGCTTCTGGGAGTTCGCCGATCTCATCAAGCAGGAGGGTTCCCTTGTGTGCCTTGTGAAACGCCCCATCTCGGCGCTGACTGGCTCCGGTAAAAGAGCCCTTCTCGTGCCCAAAGAGCTCCGACTCGAACAGGGCCTCGGTGATGGCGCCGCAGTTAATGGCGACGAAGGGCCCCCCCGATCGAGGAGAGTGCTCATGCATACCCCGGCTTGCAAGCTCTTTTCCGGTACCCGACTCTCCAAAGAGCAACACGGGGGCGTTGTGGCGGGCCACACGCCGCATCATCGAGAAGGTGTTCTGCATGATGAGAGAGGCGCCAACCATCTCGCCAAATCCGCCGCGACCCAGCTCCGCTTCCTCGCTAAAGAGGTCGGTGGTGATGGACAGCTCGGTGTCCCCGATCCGCACCCGCTCTCCAGGCCAAAGAGGCGTTCGGCCGGTGATGCGCTCGCCCTCTAAGACAGCCGAACCCGCTCCAGGGACCAGCATTGGGCGGCCCCGGGCAAGCTCGATGGTGAGGTGGGCCACGACCACGGTGGGGTCATTGATGACCACGCCATCGGTTCCCTGGGCGCCGATGCGCACCCGAGGGTGGTTCAGCGGGAAGCGTTGGCCCGCCATGGGGCCGTCCTCGACCACCAGGACCGCCCGCTCCACCACATTGGGTGCAACCAGCTGCTCGGCAGGCACCCCTGGAAACACATGACTGGAGGTCGGTGGCTGGGGGGCTCCTTTCTTCGTGAACTCCAACACAAAGGGACCCATCTGGAGCAACGTGCCCTGGGTGAGGGAGATGCTCTCGGTGATGGTTTGGCCGTTCACCACCGTGCCGTGACGGGAGCGATCTCGCAGACTCCAACCCTGTTCATTCCCAGTCAACACACAGTGCGTTCGGCTCACGCCAGAATCGGGGATCACCAAGTCACACGCATCGGATCGGCCGATCAGGACTCGCCCCGGTCTGAGCGTGTATTCCAAGAGCGCCTGGGTTCCGCGGCGTACGATCAGGCGTGCTGGCATGTCCAGAGGATAGCATGAGGGCATGAACGCTCAAGAACAACACGCCGAGCTCACCCGCCTCCTCCGAGCAGGCATTGTGGTGGTAGAAGCCGAGCACGGAGGCACCCCCGCAGAGTGGCCCTTGTTGCTGGCCCGGTCCGTGCACACGTCGGTCAATAAGGTTCTGGGTGCAACGATGACTCTCAGCCACCTCATTGCTCTACTCGTGCAGGCAGATGTGGCCCAGCGCGGGCAAGCTCCAGGGGCCGACTGGCCCAGCTGGTACGCCGGCTGGATGCAAGAACGCTACCGCCACAATCGCCCAGGACTCAGCGCGGAGTGAGTTAACCGAGACGGCATGGCCACCCTGGAAGAGAGCGCTGCAAGACTGCCCACCGGACCCGGCGTCTATCTGTTCAGGGACCGCGCTGGCGACGTGCTCTACGTGGGCAAGGCCAAGAACCTGCGGGCCCGGGTCAAGCAGTACCTCAGCGGTCACGACGAGCGCAGGATGGTTCCCCACATGGTGGCGAGTGCCGGGAACATTGACGTGGTCCTGGTAGAGACGGAAAAAGAAGCATTAATCCTGGAAAACTCCCTGATTAAGCAGCACAATCCGCCCTACAACGTCAGACTGCGGGACGACAAGAACTTCCTGCACCTGGCCATCAATCCCAAGCACCGCTGGCCGCGCTACCGAATGGTTCGCCAGATCCGTCCAGGCAGCGTCACCTTCGGACCCTACAGCTCCGCATCCAAAGCACGAAAAACCCTGGCGTGGCTGCAGCGCAGCTTTCCCCTGCGCACCTGCTCCGACCAGGTCCTAAAGAGCCGCAAGACCCCCTGCCTGCTCTACCAAATGGGCCGCTGTGTGGCCCCTTGCGTAGACGGTCTGACCACCAAGGCCGAGTACAGTGAGCTGGTCGCCGAGAGCATGCTGCTGCTCAAGGGAAAACGAGGGGATCTAATCAAGCGCCTGGAGCAGCGCATGATGGCCGCCGCCGATGTGGAGAACTACGAAGAGGCGGCTCGCCTGCGGGACCTGGTGCAGGAGATCCGCCAGACCTTGGAGAAGCAGACAGTCGTGGATCGTCGCCTGGGGGACCGGGATGTATGGGGCGTGTTCATGGAGGGTGACCGGGGCAGCTTGTGCGTGCTTCCCGTGCGCGAAGGCAGCGTGAAGGAGCCCGCCCACCTGCGCTTCGATGGCGCCCGCGGAGCCCTGCCTGAGCTTCTCAGCGCCTGGCTGAACACCTACTACCAAGACGACGATGTCCCCCCAGAGATCCTGCTCCCGGAGCTGCCTGAAGACGCCCAGGTCTTGGCCGAAGTGCTGAGCGAGCGCCGGGGTGGCAAAGTCGTGATCAAGGTGCCTCAGCGCGGCGACAAGGCGCGAGTCATGGAGCTGGCACTGCAGAATGCCCGGGACCGATACCGGCGCCAGGTCAGCGACGAGGACCGCCGATCCTATGCCCTGAACGCCTTGGCGGAGCTCTTGGGCTTAGAGGAGCCCCCGCACCGCATTGAGTGCGTGGACAACTCCAACATCCAGGGTGAGAACCCAGTCGCCAGCTGCGTGGTGTTCATCGACGGCGCCCCGGCCAAGAAGCACTACCGTCACTACCGCATCAAGACCGTGGTCGGCTCCGACGACTACGCGTCCATGGCCGAGGTGCTCACCCGGCGTTTCACCCGGGCCGCCAAAGACGGTGTATTTCCCGATCTCTTGGTGGTAGATGGTGGACGCGGTCAGCTCAACGTTGCCCTGGGCGTGCTTGCCGAACTTGGCATGGAGGATCAGCCTGTCATTGGGCTGGCCAAGCCCAAGACCGAGAAGCGCAAGGGCGAGTTTGACGCGGTGGACAAAATCATCCTGCCGGACTTTGCCGACGCTGTGCGCTTGCCCGACAACCACCCCGCTCTGAACGTGCTGCGCTACATCCGAAACGAGAGCCACCGCTTCGCCATCCGCTTTCACCGCCGTACCCGCAACAAGAGCACCCTGGCCAGTGCATTGGAGCAGCTACAGGGGGTCGGTCCCAAGCGCCGAAAAGCCCTGCTCACCCATTTTGGCAGCCTAAAGCGCGTCAAAAATGCCAGTGCCACACAGATCGCACAGGTGAGCGGCATTGGACCGGCGATGGCAGAGCAGATCTTCAGCAGCCTAAAGCAGCAAGATCAGTCCAAGCAGAGCGACTGAGTCCCTCGGCGCAGACAGACCGGCCCCAGTGGCATTGGGCTGGAGAGCGCCAAGTAATCCTCGTTCGCGCACAGAAGGCGCGCATCTGGGGTGTCCATGCGCTCCAAGCACACGCGGACACTGCTGGGCAGCCAGAGCCCTTCTTGGAGCTCATAGGACCGACCAATGACCACGGACTCACGGGCTCCGTATAGCCGCCATTGAATCCGCTGTATCGCCATTGGGCCTTGCCCCACACCCAAGGCCACGGTGTGCTGGGCCCGTAGGCGCGCGGCTTGGTGGTTCAGGTCCGCCGCCCCAAGAAGCCGCAAGCGCCAGAGCTTCTGGGCGAAGTCCTGGGCTTCAGGGCCCAAGAGTGCACAGAGCGCTGCGTGCTGCCTGCAGTCCAAGGTCGGTGCCGGCCGAAGCAAGCCGAAAAATAGCAAGATACGCATGGGGTCTCCCTGTGCACCTGTACTGCAGGTCCCATACCAAGACCCATAAAACCGAAACGTCAGCTTCTTCCTGCATCAACACCATCAACAGGGGTGTCGAATTTCTGACACCCCCCACCTTGGGTTGCGTCCTACTCCCTTGTGTCAGTCAAGACGAACCGTGGGACCATGTGGTCAGTCTGCCTGATCGAGGATGTATCGCAGTCCCCCTACTGCATTCGGCAGGTAAAGCTGCCTTCTCGCACGCCCACGGTGGCATCCCCCAAGCTCACCTTCAAAGGCGCACAGCCAAAGGTACCCGTCAAGTCGGTCCCATCGTCGCTCAGGCTGACCAAGCAGTTCAGGGCTTCGGAGTTGGTGTCCGCACTGTAGGTGGCGTCCTGCCCCGTCCAGGAGAAGGTCAGGCTGGGTTCTGAGCAGGTGGCATCCTGGGGAGGACTGAAATCGCCTCCGGTGCCGTAGGGACAGGCCACCATCACCACCTTGGCAGTCGCATTGCTGGTCTGCGGCGTGTTGGAGAGCACGATGGACATCTTGTCCTTGCCGTCAGTCGAGCGCTTGCACTCCAAGTAGTGCTTCTCGGAAGCGTCAAGCTCCACCTGAATGTCCCCGTCCGGCTGGCTCACGATCCAAGTCGCTTGGCCCGGAGGAAACACATCCGTGTCCGCGTCCGTATCGGTGTCCGAGTCCGCGTCCGCGTCCGCGTCTGCGTCCGCTTCTTCCGTGTCTGTGGTCTCGGAGTCTTTGATCTCCCCGTCACTGCACGCCAGGGCCAGCAAGCTCATCCACATGGGTGCCTCCTGTGGCACCCTAACGCAATGCAACGCGAACCTGAATTCCACCCCGTCGTGGTCCTGCCGCCATGGGCAAAACTTCTGGACCTCTCCGGCCCCAATCCAGAGAGTTCTTCCAGCCCTTGGAGCATCGGAAAGTATGACGAGCTGCGCCCCGGGCTGTACACCACCCCTCTCTTTGGCGGCAGCCGACACCTTCACTTAGGCGTCGATCTTGGAGGGCCTGTGGGCACCGCTGTGCACGCCTTTGCCGGCGGTCGCATCCTGCACCAAGGCTACAACCCGGCGGATGGCGACTACGGCCATGTCGTGGTCACCGAACACAAGCTGAAGGGGCGGGACCTCTTCGTGCTCCACGGGCACCTGTCTCAGAGCAGCTTAGGCCTACGCCAACCCGGTGACACATTTTCCGCCGGCCAGGTCATCGGATGGCTGGGTGCAGAAACCGAGAACGGTGGCTGGCCGCCTCACGTGCACTTCCAGTTGAGTTGGGAGCGCCCGGAGACCCATGACATGCCTGGTGCAGTAGCTCCCGCAGACCGCGAGGTAGCCCTGAAGCGCTACCCGGACCCACGCTTGGTGCTGGGCCCGCTATGGTAATGGACCCAAGCCCCTGCGCCCGATCCAGCGCGGCCTTGCCGTCCCATAGGCCAGAGTTCACAGCTCTTGTCGTGGATGCGGCTTAGGGAAGACCCTCCGTAAAATCTGTAGCAAAGCCCTTGGGCCTGCGGGCATCGGCTCTAAGGTAGGGTCGTAAATCTTTCCCAGGAACTCCCCAGTGCTCTTCCTTCTCGCCTGCTCAAATACGTGGCCCCCCGGTATGCCCGAAAGAGAGGTTCTAGCACGAGAAGAGTACTTTGCGACACCGATCACTCTGAGTGGGCAGGTGCTGAGTGCCACAGGCGAGCCGATCCCAGGGGTGCAGCTCGAAACCCAGGGCTTGATCTTGGACGCCAGCGACTCTGGAACCTTTACGCTGTCTCCCCTATTACGACAGAACGCTCTACTCACTGTGAGTGCCCCCGGTTTCTACTCCGAGGTCATCCCGGTGCAGCTGGCTGTTGCCCAAGACCAAGGCAACGTGGCCCTGAAGCCCATATTGCTGGAGCCGGAGCGCATCGGCTACGGGCGCCTGTTCTTTGCCGGGGACGTGAGCTTCGGCCGGCGCTTCGTAGACACAATGGAGCTCACCCCGCTGACCGAGGTGCCCGAAGACGACCCCGATGCCCTGATTCAGGCCAGCGATCCAGGGCCGGACACCCAAGGCACTTTTGACTGGATTGAGCCACTGTATCGCTACGCCGACTACCGGTCCTTGAACCTGGAGACCCCGGTCACCCTGACCCCAGACACCCCGCATCCCACCAAGGACTACGTCTTCTTTACGCTGCCTGGCTCGGCGGACGCGGTGGATGCGGTGGGCTTTGACTACGTCTCCCTGGGGAACAACCACCTCTACGACTACATGGAACAAGGCGTCTCAGACACCTTGGATTGGGTGAATCAGTCCGGCCTAGCACACAGCGGCGCAGGCATGACCCAGGCCGAGGCCTTCGCGCCCCACAACTTCTCCCTGGCGGGCCAGCCCTACAGCATGCTGGCCATGACCAGCGTGGACGGGTTCCAGCATGACATAGGCTACGTTGCGACCCCCACTCAAGCGGGGGCTGCCGACCTGACCGACACGGAGGCTGTGCGCGAAGCCCTGCGCTCAGCGACCGCTTCCGGCCGCAGCCCCATCCTGCAGCTGCACACCGGGAAGGAGTACACCGAGCGCCCCAACGAGTACGCACAGACCCGCTTTGATCTGGGGGTGGAAGAGGGAGCAGCCCTGATCATCGGCCATCACCCCCACTTCGTACAGGGCTTCGATGTAGACAGCGGCGTACTCGTGGCCCACAGTCTGGGCAACTTCATCTTTGACCAAGACCGTATGGAGACCATGCTGGGTTTGGTCCTGCAGCTCGATCTGTCCGGCCCCCTCTGGCGACCCGCGACGGGCACACCGATCTACCTGGAGGACTACCGACCCCGCCCTCTGGTCGGTGACCTTGCCGAGTGGATTCTGCGCCGAGTGGCATGGAGTAGTGCGAACTACGGCGCCCAGGTTGTGCCCCACAATGGGCGTGTCAAGGTCAGCGAACAGGCATCAGACTGGCGGCCGGAGGAGCGCATCATTGAGCTGGGCGTGGAGATCTCCGAGTCTGGTGTGGCACTGGTGGATCTGCGACAGGTGCTCGAATCCACCGAGTCTCTGGCCTTTGCACAGGCGCAAGGCTCCGAACTGAGTGCCAAGCCAGGCCGCGATTTGCTGCTTTTCGGCGACTTTGAAGACGTGGACGTGGACCAGGACGACTTCGAGGTCTCCCGTTGGCTGACGGGAAGTGATGCCCGCTTTGCCTGCGTGAGCGGCGCATACCGAGGCGCAGCCGGACTGTGCATGACCCGAGATGGCTACAACAGCCAGGACGTGGTGGTCACCTTCCGCAACCGTATTCGAGTGGAGGGGGACTCCATCGCCCAGCCTCAGAAGGACCTAACGGTGCTCGCTTATGCTCAGGGCGAGGGCGGCTCACGCCTTGACGTAGAGGTCGAGTATCGGGCCAGCGAGGGTGAACTGTCCTTTGGGGAGGTACGAGCGATATCGACTGTGCCTGGGGAATCGTGGGCCCGATACTGGGCCGATCTGGACATGCCCGATGACACCGATGACCCCCTCGACCGCGAGTCAAACCCCAGGGCGGTGAAAGTGCAGCTGCGCACCCTGCCGCCGAACCGCGGGCAGGGCTGGGTCGCGGTGGACGACGTGGCCCTGATCAGCTGGCAGGACGCACAGGATCTAAGCACCGGCTTTGCCATAGAGACCCCCCACCCCTACGACTACCTGCGTATCCAGGGCACACCAGGCACCTACGCCCTGACCTTGAGCGCGGAGCGTCGCGTTTGGACCGGTGGCGTCACACCCTAGCCCATCAGGAGAGCAAACCCGGGCCTGCTGCCCCCGCTTCCTCGATCTGTTCTCCACGCTGCTCGTAGGTCAGGTGCCGAAGATTGTGCTCGGCCCGAACCACACTGATTCGGCCGCAGGCCAGGTCATCCATCAGACGATCGGCCTCCCATCGACGCGCGATGGACAACAGGGGATCGATCAAGCTGGCCAACGGACCTCGCTCACTGGGGCGGGTCTCTGTGTTCTCCAGCAGCCGACGCCTGTGGTCAAGCTCGGCACCCAAGATCCTCCGCAGATCCGTGACCCCTCCCCCCTGCTGCATCGAAGACAAAATACGCAGCAGCTCGTGCACCAAAGGGAGCGACCACTGGTGCCAGCCGCGAAGCTGCTCTAACGCCTTGGAGCGGAGAGCCGCATCTTCGCTACGCAGCTCCAGCGCCCACTCCATTGGCCGGCGCGAGTGGAAGAAGCGGTAGACCAAATCCAAGCCGGTGCCCTTGATGTTCTGGGCTGAGAGCACCCGCGCCCGGCTGCCCAGAGGTGTGCTCTTGGCGATGGTCTCGATGATCTGGTCTCCGCTGGCTCCGCTGTCCTGAACAACCACCAGCCTACCCAAAAAGATTTCCTGAAACAGGCTGCCTGTGGCCTCTTCCATCTGCAGGATCTCAGTCGCGCTGGAGCGCTCCGGCAAAGCCTCCCAAGACCGGACCAGCGCCGTAAAGCGAAGCTGCTCACTGGCAAATGCGATCCATGGTTGCAGAGATCCAGCCAGACCTCGCTCACGGTCCATGGCGTCGTGAAATGCCGCAGCGTCAAACCCGCTCTCCTCAAAAGCAGGAGCCAACTCGGCCAAGCTCTGCGCCAAGTCCTTCACCCAGTCTTCGAGCCAGGCCTGAGCCGTCTCCTGGGAAAGCAACCCAGCCGGAAGCCGATCCAACAGCGCCTCGAAGTGTTTGGCGCTGGGCTCCAGGTCTATCCCCAGCTGGGACTGTGTGGCCCTGAGCAGGGCGGGCACATCCAAGATGCGCAGCCGACGCCGAAGGGCTGCGAGACGGGCGATGATCGAGTCCTGGCCGCCGCCATAGACCTGGATGCTGGGGATGGCGAATTCCAGGGCCTGCTCGATGTAGGCCTGCAATCCCTCCAGGTTGGTGCCGATGAGCACCATGCGGTGGGCGGTGGCATCCTGGACCAGGATATCGGCAAAAACTTGAGAACGCGCGACCCGGTCGTAGCGGTTGTTAAGCACGAGCACGAGCACGTCTTGGGCATCTCGCTTCGGGTCATGCCCCTCAAAACCGCTGCGGCGCCAGTTGTTCAAAAAACCAGCCCGCTCATTGGCGCTGGACCCATTGGTGAACTCCACCCGACGTCCGCGGAGGCGCAACTCAGGGAAGGTGGCCAGGGAACCCAGGTCTGGCACCACATGGGATGCCATCAGCACCACAGCCTCCTCCGGGTCCACACCGAGTTCCTGGGCGAGCTGCCGGACCAGCGTCACGTTGGCGGGATGCTCCTGGTAGGGCAGCCGGGCCAAGAGATCCGCTGGCAACATGTCGATCTCGGAGGCGGAGACTTCCCGAAGCTGACTGCCACGCTCAGCCGCCCGGTCCCGAAGAATGGGGGTCATCTGCTGCTCGGTGGTCAGGACCAGCGCGCTGTCCGGAACAAAGGAAGAGATCACCTCGGCCACGTCCTGCCCAGTAGGGCCCTGGATGTCCTCGTGGTCCGGGTAGGTGTTGGTGATGGTGGAGACGTCATCCCGGGTCCAGTGCCGCTGGAGCTGCTCGACATAGGAGGGGCGCAGGGCCATGCACTCCCAAACAAAGACCTCGGTTTTCATGGCGGCAGCGAGCTGGAGTAGCTCGGCATGCTCCCAAATGGTGGCCCTATCGTAGGGCCGAAACAGGAAGAACTCGGTGGCCGCACGCCCCGCAAATGAGCTCAGCACCATGGCCTCGCAGCCGGTGGTTTTACAGACCGTGTCGTAGCCCAGACCTTCGAATAGCGCGGCCTTGAGGCGGGCCACACCAGACTTTCCTCGGGTCCCCCAGCCGCCGACCACCAATGGAATCGCAGACCGAGCGCGGCGCGTGCGTTGGTGATTGAGCAGGAGGCGACCAAAGAACACCCCGCCAATACCCGCCGAGAGCAGCGCCAGGTCCACAGGCTGAAGACTGCGCTGAGAGACCAGGTCAAGCGCCCCATCCAGCATGGCTCCGGCGGCCAGCGGCGCTCCCAAGAGCAGCTCACGCCGGGGAGGCGGGAACATCTCAGACAGCCGGGCATCCACGGTGGGATTGGGCACAAAATTCAGCTTAAAGCCTATTTCTTCCAACGACTCGGTGTATGCACGCCTAGCCGAGAGGTCCTGGCCCGCCAGCGCCTGTTCCCGCAGTCCAGCAAAACGCCGGAAATCCCAAGCCAAGGACCACCCCGCCCGCATGCGAGGCCAGAGTCCAGTCGGAGACTGCAGGTGGGTCCTACCCTGACGCGTCAGCAGGGTCTTGTCGCCATCCCAGAGAGCATCCACGCAAAGGTCCGGCAAGGGCAGCCACGGCCCCCAGGAGCGCCACTGGGTACTGAGTACCGGACGTCCAGGAACCTCGGTGGGAGAGACATCGGCCATGGCCGCTGGAGGAACCACAATGGCACCGGGGTAGGACCCGCCAGAGATATGATCCCCGAACTGCCGCTTTCCGGGGTCGCCGCGGCGAAGCTCCAGCAGCACACGCCAGCCCCTGATTACCCTGGATTGGCCCCGGTGAACCCGCACCCGGTGCGCGTCCAGAGTCTCGATGCCAAAACCGTGACCCGCCTCAACAAAGGGCAGCAGTTCCTCTCCCAGCTTTAGGGGACTGAGCCCAGCTGGCAAGGTCGACGTCTCCTGCTCGCCATGGCGCAACCGGCCCGCACGCTCGACCACATCGGGCACGGTCGAAGGCGGTGCGTGGATGCGCAGCGCCATAGACGCCCGGGTGCGCACCGAAAGGGCGGGATCATCCATCCGCAGGCGCTGGATCAGAGGACGCGAACCTGGAGTACCCGTCTCTGCCAGCGCGTCTACCAGAGCGCAGCGCACCGTCTCGCTGGGATCGACACGGGCCATCATGTATGCATCGCGGGCAGCCTCTGGGGATACCTCCACCATCAGGCGAGCAGCGGTGGCCCTGAGCAAGAAATCCACCGGCCGCTCAGCCTTTCGGTCCATCAGCGCGCGCAGTTCGAAGATAGCCCTTGGCGCAGGTAGCCCAGACAGAATCACGAGCGTTCGGCGGCCCGTAAGGGGGTCGGGGTGGTGCACCAAGTCCAAGACCCGCTGCACCAAAGCCGGCTCAACCTCGACGATGGCGCCATCCAAATCACTTCTCAGTGCAAGCACCCGCGAGATCCAGTTGGACAGCGTGCCCACAGCAGCCCGCCGCACCTGGGCCCGGCTGTCCAGAATCAGGCCATCCAAAAAACTACAGGCCGGCCCACGCAGTGGATGATGCGCCAGGATCAAGCAGAGCATTTCCAGCTTAATACCCGCAGCATTGATCCGGACATCCAGGCGCTCCTGCAGCGCAGTGACGTCCAGGTTGCGGTCCAATGCGCGCAGGTCCTTGGCCAGCTCTCGCTTGTTGTGAACCGTGGTGCGCAGGTAGTGCTGCAGCACCGATCGCAACTCTCCGCTGCCTTCGGCGCGCTTGGCCGCAAGGGTGAGCTCAGAGCGGGACTTGAGCAAGGCCCGACGGGTATCCATCAGTTCCTCACCAGCCACCGACAGCGCCCGGGAGAACCCCACGTCTGGGCCCACGGGCAGGTTGGCGCCCATGTCAACTTCCAAGCGCATCGCTAACCCGTCGACGACCTGAGCGCGTATGCGCACCATCAACGACGGCAGCCACTTGGACAAGGCTTTTCCAGCCTCTGTGCGGGGCCCAGCACGCGGACGCAATCCGCCAGACTCGGTGCTCATCGCATCTCCAAAGGCAAGTCACGCTCGGCCAGGAAGGGCGCGTCGATAGGGACGTGATCGTAGGTACCACGACGCGGTGCCAACTCGACGGTCAACCCCACCCACCCCTGAAGCTGAAGGTCCAACGGCAGGTAGCGCAGGCGAGCATCTACCCGCCACCAGCGTGTGGGCTGGCTCCACTTTCCCCAGGTTGCCCCCACCTCCACTTGGGGCCGCCAGATAGCCACCTCCCGGTGGCTATCCACAAAACGTCGCTCCAAGCTGGCCCCACCAACCAACCACCAGCTCGGGTTCAGCAGCCAGTCTGCCCGCAGGCGCAAGCTGGCCTTTTCTAGTGTCCCGTTTGCGTTGGTGACCAGGGAAGGCGTGCCCCGGAGGCGCAGATCCCGGTACAGGCCGTAGTCAACATGCATCCCCAGGCCCGCACCGGCCCAATGATCCCGGTTGTAGCGGGTCCATGCTCGGGGGTCGGAACTCTCAGGCCCCTCCGGAGTCCAAAAGCCCATGCGCAACCAGGCCCAGGGCTGGGCCCGCCAGCGTGGGGTTGGCTCAAGGAGGTAGCGGGCCCGCAGGCGGCCGCTGATGTGACCAGCGCCCACCGTGGTCCAGGCTTGGCCATCCATGCTCAGAACCCAGCGCTCAGGCAAGTAATGAAGCTGCCCCTGAACACCGGCCGACGAGGGACCATCCATGCTGGTGCGGCCGTAGGCCTCGACATGGCCATACGACCTGGGATCCTGGCCTCGCTGGAGGTACCCGCCACCCAGTTGCAGGTAGCGCCACTGCCCCAGGCGGTCGGTCTCGATGCTCACGTCATCCCCAAGTCGCCCCCCAGTCCAAAATGTGCCCCGAGGGCCCATGGGCGCATCGATGGGGTGCTTGGAGACCGCTACCTCTTCCATCCAGACGCGGGCCGCAATGGCCGAAGCCCCCGTGGGAGACGGACGGAGCAGAGCTTCTGGAGGCGGCGCGTTGTCCTGGGAAACACGCGATTCCAAGGGTTCTCTAGGGGGAGCTGGTGCCAACCGCGAGACGGTCACCAAGGCGCTGTCCGGACCCTCCACACGAACGTTCAGCGGCCCGCTCTCGGAGAGCGCTACGAGCCCGTGTCCCTCCAAGGGCACGCTGCGTTCCCCCACCCACACTTGAACCGGCCCACCCTGGTGGACCTTGACCCGCAGCAGTGCTGGTCCGGCCACAGTCAGGGAGATTCCCTTGCCCACCCGGTGCGCCGCAACCTGTCGCTGCGGGGTGATGGGGCCTTCGGGCGTGCTCGCATGCACAACCACAGCGGGACCCTCGCGGTCCTCTAAGCGCAACACGATGCTGTGGGTCCGATCTTCGACCAACAAAGGCAGGGTGCTCAGCTGACCGTCCACCAGCTCGATGGACTGCTCGGGGCCCCCGTCCACGCTCAGGCTTAGGCGGCAAGGCACCGGCTTCGGGGTGAAGATCTCGTCTCTGCAGAGCAGCGCCAGGTTCAAGCGCGGACCGGTCCACTCAATGCGGTCTTCCCGGCCCGGACGCAGCACCGCTGCCTCCTCGCTGGGCCAAGGAGAGCCCAGTGCAGCCTCTCGAGCCTGGGCGGGGTTGCCGTCCTCTATATCTGGGGGCTTTCGGTAGACCATGGCCTGGACCTGTCCCCCGTTCCGGTCCATCGCCGAGATGGACTGCCAAGTCCCAGCCATGCTGGCCTTGCGTGCCGCTAGCGTGCCCACGTCGCGTGCGTTCTCGGCGGCCATGAAGGCCCGCACGGGGTCCCCTTCTGCCAACCACGCCTGACTCGCCCGCAACCAAACCACGTCCGCCTGGGCCGGTGACGTGACCCAAGAGGCGGCCGTCTCCCAGCCTTGAGCGGTCTCTGGGGGCAAGCGCTGGTGAAACGCAAGCACAGCCTCTGCCGTCTGTGGCCCAGCCAAGGACACAGGAGCCATCGGGGGCAAGGCCGCCAGCGCTTGCCGCCTCTGGGCATCGGTGACACCAGACATCTGCAACACCAGGTTGGCCTCGGCGCGGGCCGATCCGTTCAGACCCAAGGCCTGGTAGGCCCCTGCCCGCTGGAGACGCGGCTCCGCCAGGGCAACATCTCCTGCGCCGGCCTGCATCGCGGCCACTAGGGTGCGCGAGGCCTGGCTCAGAGTGAGCAGCGGTTCTGGGCCCGGATCCGGCAGGGAGGGCCAGTACACCGCACCCTTGGGCTTGCGCATCAGTGCGGACACACCCATGTGTTTCTGACCACTCACCCGCACCCGGGTGGCCCAAGGGCCCAGGAGCACCAAAACGCGCTCGGCGCCTGGAGGCACAACGACCTGGCTAACCATGCCGTCGTTGGCCTCTATCAGCAGAGTTCCGGGGTGGTCAGCCAACAAGGCCAAGGCTACCGGTGCGCCGGGGTCAGGCACCAAGAACTCTACAGGAAGATGTGCCTGCTCACGCTCGTAATATCGGGTTCCACCTGCAATGACGGCTGGCGCGTCCAGAATCCAGAGCTGCCCCTCCAGGACCTCTACGAGGTGCTCGCCCGACGACAGGGCCTCGTCCAGGCGGCCCATGCCATAAGCCTCTCGGCCGTCCACCCTGTAGTGCACCGGCCCGCTTGCCTCCATGCGAAGGACCGGCACCAAGCCCGGCTCCTGTTCCGCCAGTAAGATCTGGGCCGGCAGGCCTGGCTCAATGGCCACTCTAGGAACACCGGGGCCCTGCAAGAAGCGCAGAATCTCGCCGCCTCCTGAGGCCAAGGGCAGGGCACTCCACCGGGCGCTGTCCCAACCACGCAGGTCGCCCTGGGCCAAGTGCAAGATGGCATCACTGCGGGGGCGAATGAAGGGCTTGTCCATCGCAGCAGCCAGCTCAGCAAGCAGCTGAGGATCAAAGGGGAGAGATCGGGGAGCCTCTGCGAAGAGCAGGGGGTCGATCTGAGAACCTCGCTGCCAACGTCGAGCCAAAGCGGCCAAAAGAAGGGCGTCCTGGGGGTGGGCGCGCACGATGGCGACAGCCTGGGCGTCCGTCTCGGCAAACTCCACCAAGCGCAGGCGCGCCAAACGCAACACCGCATCCGGCAAAGCGGTGTCATCCAGCATGGCGCGGGCTTGGTCTGGCACCGTGGAGTCTTGAAGGACCACGTCCCGCTCCAGGGTCTCCAAGGGCCCCCGCGGGCGCCCCCCATCTGCAAAGCGGCGCATCAGACCCGAGCGGCGCCAGCCTGAACGCCGGGCCCGCCAGGTGGGCGTGAGCTGGCCTTGCACGAGAGGATCGGTCTGGGCTGCGTCAACCGGTGACTCCAGCACCACACCCACGCGATGCTCTCCAGGGGGAACCACCACCTCGATGCGCCGCTTCCAACCCAGAGCGGGGTCCTCCTCGCTGGGGCCGGCGATGGTCTCCCGCCGCACAGCAGCTTTGTCATCCAGAGTGCCGCGCAGCACAAAGTCCAAGTAGGGGGCTTCGCCCAACTGTACCTGTAGGTCGAAGACCATCACGCCGGGTCCCTGCACCGTGAAGCTCGCAGGGATCTCGGCCAGCACCTGAACGGGCAGGATCAAGGCGGGGTGGTCGCGCCCGGAGATCGCGCGGCGGCCCTCTAAGTCCAGAAGCATGCTGGCCATTAGGGCCTCATGTACCGGCTCCCCTGCCGCCAAGAAAGCTTCCCGACGCAGCAACCACTCCTGCTCCAGCTCATAGAGCGGCTCAGGGGCAGTGGGCAGGTTTCCGCCGTGCAGCACCCAGCGGGCCAGGGACTCCTCATATCGGTCCCATGCCACATGAACAGGGGTCAAAGTCTCGCGCCACGCGGTGATGATGCCAGGGCTTTGGAGCACCAGCTCCCGGGAGTTGGAGGTGGCCGGCAGCACCCAACTACCCTGGGGTCCAGCTTGCAACGGCAGCGCGGTTCCTTGATGGATGACGTGCAGTCCCGCATCGGGTGGCGAGAGAGTGAAGAGCACGCGCGCCCCGCTCACTTGGGGCAACAGGATCTGCTCCTGACCCTCCTCGGGCTCCAATGGACCCAGCGGGGCCCAGGCGGCACCGGCCGTGCCAACCCATGTGGTGAGCAGTGCAATGAGCAGTACGAGCCAGCTCATTGGGACCAGTCCTGGAGCAGCTGG
>CAJQPC010000059.1 GCA_905480105.1 uncultured bacterium
GGTTTGCCGGCACCGACAAAGTGCCGGCCCAAGCGCTCTTGACGATCTGGGGCGTCCCCGTATCGAAGCTTTAGTCCCAGGGCGCATGCCAGGTGAAGGGCCGGACCGCGGCCCAAGGCTTGCTCCCGACGCAGGATGGCCTCGCGCAGCATGCCGTGCTCAAAGGACCAGCCCTGCGACTTTCTACGGGCGAGATTCCGGCGGGCCAATCGCTCTACCAATGTGGAGCAGGCCTCGGCCAGCCCGTCGGATGGCACGCCCCAGGCCCTAGCGGCGTAATGCCACTCTCGGGACTCGATTCGAGTGCCCAGCCTTGCGGCTATTCCTAAGAGGATGGCCTCGACCGGCGGGCGCCCCTGAAGGAAAGTCTCGGTACGCGTAAGCCAACCCTGTACCAAGTCTTCTGGAAGAATAAGCTCTGCTCCAGGTCGCAACGCAAAGCCCTGCCCCCGGTCCACCAAGGCGCCGCGCTGAACCAGTTCACCCACGATTTGCTGGGCAAAGAGTGGGTTCCCAGCGGCATGCTGCTCTACCGTCTTGGCGAGTTGTCCGACCAGCCCTAGCTCTTCTCGAACCAGCGCGCGCTGATGTTTGGGTGGCAGAGGGCCCAAAACACGTCGGGTGCATCGTTCAAGCAGGGCCAGCGCACGCAGCTGAGCCTTTGGTCCTGCTCCGATGCCATCGTCCCGGGCAGTGGCCAGAATCAGGATGGGCAGGCCGGCGAACACGCTGTCGGTAAGCAAGCGTTTGGCAAAGGCCAGTGCGTCACGGCCCCACTGCACATCGTCCAGCCAAAGAATGACCACTCGGGCGCCCTCTTCCAGGCCTTCCTTGCGGGCACGGTCCATCACGCCGCGCACCAGCCCGTGGCGCTCCTTGGCCGAGCGTGGCCCCGCCCTGGGCCCCATTGGGCGGAGCAACTCTGTGAGGGCCAAGGCCTCCATGCGCAGAGCCTCGCTACTGCCCATGCGATCCTCCAGGATGCTACGCAGGCCCTCCCTGGAGAGGCCCAGAGCGTGAAGATGCTGGGCGAGCAGTCCTGTCAGGCCCTCGCTGGGCCCTCCGGTCACGGTATGGGTGGCGTGGAAGACCTCCGCTGCTCCCAGCTCATGGGCGCGCTCGCTCAACCACCGGCACAGGCGAGTCTTCCCGATGCCGGCCGGCCCTTGGAAAATGACCATGCGAGACTGACCATCTCGCCGGCAGGCCTGCAGCTCCGACCAGAGAAGCGTGCGCTCCTGAGTTCGATCGAGCAGCGCTGGAGATTTTAGACCCAAGAGCCCCAAGCCAGGACGCGCGCTGCTTCGGACAGGTACTCCAGGGTGATCGGGCAATGGTGCCAAGGAACGCTTGCAGCGAAGAGCCAGGCTCAAGGGCTGGGCAAGGGGTTCCCAGGCCGGTGCCCTGAGCTGGTGTATCAAGGTGTCACCCGGGCCCACAGAGGCCCAAGTCAGTGCCTGGGTGGCCGGCGCGTGAGCTTGGAGCAGCGGCGCGTGACCGATGACCGCTGTCTCTCGTGGCAGGCGGAGCAATCCAAACGCCGCGTCCGCTGCCCGCTGGAAACGGTCCTGAGGGCGCTTGCCTAATAGACAACGCAACCAAGCTTCCAGCCCCAGGGGCACGTCCACCGCTGGACGGAACAGCCCTGGGTCCTCTTGGAGGTGAGACTGCATCTGCTGGCTGACTTCCTTGCCGTCAAAGAGCGGCCGACCACAGACCATCTCCCAGGTCAGACAGCCCAGCGCATAGAGATCGGTCCACGGCCCGAAGGCGCGCCAGCGCCCCAGGTACTGCTCTGGAGACATGAGTGTCGGCGTACCAACCAGAGAGGTCGAGCCTCGCCCGCGACCCAAAGCGTGAGCCAGACCAAAGTCCGAGAGCCTGATTTCATCTCCCTTGGATCCATGGGCAAAGAGCACATTGGCCGGCTTGAGATCGCGGTGGATCACCCCGCGCGCGTGGGCGTGGGCCAGAGCATCGAGCAGCGCCAGCAGTACATCGCGCAGCGCAGGCCAGAGCAGCAGCCCTCTATGTTGCGCGAGTGAGCCTTGTTCAGCGAGCTCCATCGCGAACCAAGCCGCCTTGGACGGGATGCGTCCTGCACTCAGCGCCGCCAGCCCAGGAGGAATCAGGCCATGGTCGTAGATCTGGACGATGGCTGGGTGGTCCAATGCCGCGACAGCGCGCACCTCCTGCCTGAATCCCTCCAGGGAGGTTGCCGCGCCCTCTTCCAGAGCGACGATCTTGAGCGCGACCGGGTGGTTGAGTCCGCGCTGTTGCGCCCGCCAAACCTGGCCCATGCCCCCTCGACCAATGGGCTCGAGCAAGCGAAAGGCTCCGAGTTCCAGAGGAGGGGGTGTCATCGGGATGAGTTTAGCGGGTTGGACGGGGACAGGTCCGCTCTGAGACAGGATGGAGCGAGATCTGTCGGGGTCCGGGGGGCGCTGCCCCCCAGAGGATGGCTACTCCCGCAAGGCGGTGTCTGCGCAGGCAAGCGAGGAGCGAAGCCCGCAGCGCGTCCAAGCAAATGCAGCAAAACCCGATTCAGCGCCCCCCCTCCGCCCCCTGCATCGGGCCAGTGGCCCGAACTTCAGGACCGGGGGGTCTGGGGGGCGTTGCCCCCCAGAGAATGGCTACTCCCGTAAGGCTGGGTTTGCGCAGGCAAGCGAGGAGCGAAGCCCGCAGCGCGTCCAAGCAAATACAGCAAAACCCGATTCAGCGCCCCCCCTCCGCCCCCTGCATCGGGCCAGTGGCCCGAACTTCAGGACCGGGGGGTCTGGGGGGCGTTGCCCCCCAGAGAATGGCTACTCCCGTAAGGCTGTGTTTGCGCAGGCAAGCGAGGAGCGAAGCCCGCAGCGCGTCCAAGCAAATACAGCAAAACCCCGACTGCAAAGCAGCCGGGGTTTTGGAGTAGGGATGGAGGGACTCGAACCCTCATGACCATAAGTCACTTGATTTTGAATCAAGCGCGTCTACCGATTCCGCCACATCCCCGTGGCCCAGACACATACTCCCTCAAAAAGAAGTCGGCAAGACCACGACTGACAATGCCGCCGGGCTCCGAGCCTCATGCGCCAAGCTCCGGGCCCGGGCCCGGGTCCCGAGACTGCGCCATCAGCCAACCATACGCGGCAGGGAGCACACACAGGGTAAGCAGAGTGCTGGTCACCAGACCACCGATCACCACCGTCGCCAGCGGCCGCTGCAGCTCTGCGCCAGCCCCAGAAGACAAGGCCATCGGCAAGAAACCCAAGCCCGCCACCAGAGCGGTCATCAGCACCGGCCGCAGGCGCTCTCGGGCGCCAAGTCCAGCGGCCTCGACTGCGGTCACAAGTCGCTGATGGTGGGCCCGCACACAGGTCAACAGGACCACGCCGTTCATGACGGCCACGCCAAAGAGGGCCACAAAACCCACCGCTGCGGAGATGGAGAGCGGAATTCCCCGCAGCCAGAGAGCGACCAGCCCGCCAGACAGAGCCATCGGCACATTCGCGTAGACCAGCAAGGTCACCCGCACCTGCCGAAAGTTGGCCTGCAGCAACACAAAGATCAGCAGCAGGACAAGAGGCACCAACACCATCAAGCGGGCGCTCGCCTCGGCCAGGCGCTCGGAGTTGCCACCCCACTGGGTGCCCACCCCGCGCGGGACCACGCCGTCAACCGCCAAGCGCTCCTTGGCCTCGGCCACAAAGCCGGCCACGTCCCGGCCGCGCACGTTCATCTCGATGGTCAGGCGGCGCTGGCCTTGCTCACGCCCAATCTGCACAGGGCCCGCATCCTCGCGGATCTCCGCGAGCTGCCCCAGGGGCACCTGAACGCCGCCAGGAGCTCCGATCAGCACCCGCGAGAGGGCCTCCGGATCCGAGCGCAGAGCCTCCGGATAGCGCACCTGAATGTCAAAGCGCCGCTGGCCCGCCATGACCTCGCCGACGGGACGACCGCCGACCGCTTGAACCGCATCGAGCACATCCTGAGCGTCTATGCCCAAGCGCGCGACCGCAGCACGATCCACCTCTACAGACAGCATCGGCAGACCGGCCAGGCGCTGGGCTTTTAGATCCCGCACGCCCTCGACCCCAGAGAGCGAGCGCACCACCGCGTCCCCGGCCTGCTCAAGCACGGCCAGATCCTCGCCGTAGAGAAAGAGCGCCACGTCCGAGCGCACCCCCTCCAAGAGCTCGTTGACCCGCAGCTCGATGGGCTGGGAGAAGGCGAAGTTCACGCCAGGCACCGAGCTGGAGAGGGTCTGTTCCATGACCTCGACCAAGCCAGCTTGGTCCTCTGCCGCCTGCCATCCGCTGGAGGGCTTGAGCATCACGTACACGTCCGAGAAGTCCACGCCCATCGGGTCCGTCGCGATCTCTGCGGTCCCTGTGCGGGAGATCACCGTCTCCACCTCATCCGGGAATCCCGCGAGCAGCGCACGCTCCACCGCCGTGGCCTGGGCCAAGGACTCGCTCAGCGAGACACTGGGCGGCCGGATGATCTGGACGGCAATACTGCCCTCGTTCAGCTTGGGGGTGAACTCGGCACCCAAGCGAGGGATCAAGGCCAGGCTCAGGGCAAAGACCCCAAGCGCCAACCCCAGGCTCAGAGCAGGAGAACGAAGGGTCCGTCCCAGCACGGGGGTGTAGGCCCGGCTCAGGGTGCGCATCAGCCAGGTGTGCTTCTCATCGGACTCCTTGAGCACCAGCGAGGCCAACACAGGCATGGCCATGACCGCCAGGATCAGCGAGCCCAAGAGCGCGAAGACCACGGTCAGCGCCATGGGCCGGAACATGCGTCCCTCTACGCCGCTGAGCCCCAAGACCGGCAGGTACACCAGGGTGATGATGCCCACCGAGAACACGACGGGACGGGCCACCTCGCGGCAAGCACCCAGGATGGTCGCGTCGTCCACCGCCTCGCCTTTGGCCCGCTTGCCCGAGACCACCCGGACCACGTTCTCGATCATCACGACCGAGCCGTCGACGATCAAGCCAAAGTCGATGGCCCCCAGGCTCATCAGGTTGCCGGAGACCCCGCCTATGACCATGCCACCAAAGGCAAAACCCATGGACAAGGGAATGGCCAGGGCCACCAGCAGCCCGCCGCGCAGGTTGCCGAGCAAGAGCAACAGCACTGCGATCACCAGGATGCCGCCCTCGACCAGGTTGTTCCGCACCGTCTGGATGGTGCGGGTGACCAGATCGCTGCGGTCGTAGAACACCTCGATCGCCACGCCCTCG
>CAJQPC010000060.1 GCA_905480105.1 uncultured bacterium
GGTTCCAGACCCTCTTCATGCAGCTCAGCCCAACAGCGCTGCTCAGTACAGCGGAGCAAGAGCACCCGTTCCCCATCCACATACACGCGCCGAATCCCGGAGATGGACTCAATCTGCTCACCTTGTATTAATTCCCCCTGAGAGGCCACCACGAAGCGCTCTCCATCTCCATGTGCAGCCACCACCGAACCACTGAAGAGCTGAACATCTTGGAGGAGGTCCCACACCCCATCCGGGACAGCGATGCGCGGCCCCTCCGGTCCCGCCCACACCCCCAGCACCTGCTCGGCGGCCCAAGACTCACCACGCCAATGCACGGCACCGTCACCGACTACGGCCAGCTCACCATGCACCCACGCAAGCCGGGCACCAAAACCCGCCCCACCCTCAAGCCGCTCAGCTGCCAACTCCCCAGGAACCGCCAGCACGTGATGCGGCAGCATCGGCGCACACCCCAAGATCGCCAGCGCGAGCCAACTCAGACCAGACCTGCCGCAAATCCGGCCCGAACAGCGTCGACCAGCTGGACCAAGCCGCGCCCCTGTACATGAAGCGTAGGCATGCTCACCTCTGCAGCTGGGGTGTCCCCCCACAGGATCAAACACTGGACCCCTTCCAAGTCCACCGCAGCAGCCCTGGACCCAGTGAGCATCGTGATGCGCTCATCGAGGTTCTCGCGAACCATGCGTCGGTAACCAGCCGGGCCTCCGACAAGGGCCACCCTGCGCAGGCCATGAAGCAACATCGCATCGCCCAAGCGGCGTAAGTGCCGCTTGGGTCCTTCTCCGCCACAGACCTCGCAGCGGCGCGGAGTCACCTGCACGCAGCCCATGCCCTTTGGGGTCTCGCATTGGCCACGGCCGCAAGCCATGACCACGTAAAGCTCCAAGGCCGAGCGTGCCGCGGCGGAGTTCAAGGGCTTTAAATCCGCCACAATGGCGTCCCACCGGCGGACCTCAATCAGGGCGCGAATTGCCGCATTGCGCTCGTCTTCTCCAATCAGGCCTCGGGTCTCGAGCAGCTCGCTGAGCTTTTCAGAAGCGCCGTCCTGTCCAGCGCTGACCTGCAGCGTGCGGGCCATCTCTTGGGCTTCCAAGGCGCGCGCCTGGGTCTTGGCCAAGGTGAGGCGCAGGGTGTCCACCTCCTGCTCCAGTTCGCGATTCTTCGCTGCAAGTTCCGCGTTCGCTCCCTTCGCCCTCACCAGACGTGTCGCAAGTTCCTGCAAGGGCGCTTGAGAGTCCGCCGGTATCTTCGGATCTCGATGCCGTGCAGGCTGCGGCCCAAGCGCCTGCTGAGGACGAGGACGAGGACGGGAACCCAAACCCCGTTTCATGGCCTTTACGCCAGTCGCAGCCATCAGGGAGTCCAGGTCCATCCCCGCACTGGGCACCTTGGAAGACATGCCCCCTTGGCGCTGAACTGCAGTCGCTACGTTGTCCACCACTCCTGCAGGAATAGAGTCATCGGGCATGACGTGGCGAAGCAAGCCGGCTTGCCCGAGCCGACGACGAAGCTCAGGGGTACTGATGCGAAGATCCGAGGCGAGCTCGGACACTGGAATGCCTTTTGAACGTCTTGCCATGGCGCGGAGTCTAACAGCACCCCGTCCCCTTAGGGGCGTCCTTTATCCCTCATTGGGTCGCGTCGAGCACGCCTTGCAGGGGCTCCTGAAGCTCTCCCGAGTCAGGCAGAGCCTGCTCAGCCAAACGGCGTGCCAGAGTCAATTCGTCAGCGTTGTAGGCGTCGACCGCCACGACATACATGGCGTAGACCGAGCCCTTTGCCTTGGGCTGCAGGGCAAACGCCTTCTGAGCCCAGGCCGCACGTTCTGGCAAGGGCCCTGGCAGTTCCGCCAGCTCCGAATAGCAGCGGGCAGCGACCCGGGGATAGCCAGACTTCTCCGCTTGCTCAGCCGCCTTTTTCAGCGCAGCGTCCGCCTTGGGCTGCCCCATCTGGGCCAGTGATACCGCCTGTTCAGCCCGGGCGCGCACCTCCAACTCCTGCTCGTCTAAGCGCTGCGCGTCCGCCAAGATCTCTGCCCAAAAGACCAGACTCTCACTGGGGGGCAAGCTGACCGCTACATTATAGGTGGCCCACAAAAATGCCTTGTCCGCTTGGGTCGCATAGGCAGCTTCTCCCATATTTTCCAGGCGCGCGCCGCTGCTCTTAAAGCGCCGTTGGGCGTCGACGTAGCGCCCTTCACGATAGGCCTGAAGGCCTTGCTCGTACTCCTGCAGCGCCGTGGACAGCGCGGCATGGTGAGTCTTCGCGCCTTCCAACCCTTGTGATGCTGCCATGGCCGCCGCCTCGGGGCTCGCCCCAAGCATCGCCAGAGCTTGGGCCGCGTTCCGCTGGGCTGTGTCCGCAATGAAATCACCTTGGCGTCTGCCGCTCGCACGGCCCAGATCGACCGCTGTGGCGAACTCAACGAGTGCTTCATCCATCTTCTTGGCCTCGGCCAAGCCCAGACCCATTGCCAGCGCCACGTGGGCAGGGCCCAGCGGGTCGGAGAACTGTCCGTGCAGTGCTACCGCGCGTTCCCCCCAACTCTTCGCCACCGACATGTCTTGACCTGCGTTGACCCGAACCAAGCCTACACAGACCCGAGCAGCATCGGCGTAGCTGCCCTTGGCCTGGTACCAGTCCAAAGCTTGACTGTATGCCTGGGTTGCTCCGGCCGGATCCTTTGCCTGGGCTCTTAGCGCTCCCTGGAGTTCAGCAGCCCGGGCACTGGCAGCCGGATGGTCCATGCCAGCCAATGCTTGCTCGGAGCGATCCAAATAGCCCTGAGCAACCTCCACGCGCCCCAAACGTAACGCTGTCAGGCCCAGTTCAAGACCGATTTCAACCGCCGAGGCCCCAAAGCCGCCTGCCTTCGCCTCGGCCTCCGCCTCAGCCAGAAAGCTGACCGCCAGATCGAGGCGGCCCGCTAAGCTATGCGCGATGCCCAATCCATAGAGCGCCTGGGCCGTCTCCCAGGACAGACCTGCGCTTCGCCCCTCGGTGAGGGCCAGCATCAAGGCCTCTGCTGCGGCGTCCGGTCTACCTTCCGCTCGATAAAAAGCCCCCTTGGCCAGGTTTAGTTCCACCCGTTCCCGGGGCGTGTCCGCTTGCGCGCCCAGCTGCTCCAGATGCTGCGCTGCCGCCCCCATAGCGCCCCTACGAAGAGCCGCAGCAAGCGCATTTAGGGAGGATGTTGTACCCGCGGCTGCACTGCCCTTGTTGTCCTGATTTTGCGCGGACACAGCGTCCAGTGCGCGCCGGGCGTCCTCGGCCAAGTTCGGCAGACCCAGCTCCTCCGCCATGGCCTGAGCTTCTTGGAAGGACGCCTTGGCAGCGCCGTTCTGACCTTGATCCAGAAGCACCCTCCCCACGTTCAGGCGCGCCGAAGCCTTGAGCCCGCCCTCTGCCTCGGCCTCAACCTGGCGCAGCAATGCCAGCCCCCCGCTCTGCTGGCCTCGATCAACCATGACCAAGCCGCGCAGGTGGGTGGCCTGAAGGCCAGAGACGCCCTCCAACACGCGCTGTGCGTCGCGAAGGAGCCCAGCTTGATAGAGCGCATAGCCCTGCAAGACCCTGGCCTGTTCACCAGCCCCCCCTTCCACCAAGCTGCCGAACTCACGGGCTGCAAGAACCCAGTCGGCTGCGGACAGAGCGCCATAGGCCGACTCGACCAGAGCATCCGCCCCCTCGAGCTGGAGCTGGGAGGACTCTGGAAGAACTTGAGGCTCGGGTGCAGCCCAGGCCAGCGACAACAAAATCAGAATGGTCATACATGAACGCTACTGTCCAGAGCGGGTCTCCCGCCACCATGCCTGAAGAGCGTGGCGCAACAAGACGAGCGGTAAGCCCCTCTTTGGCACATGCAGAAAAAGCGCTGGGGTGCTCAGATCCCGAAGAGCAGTGTACAGCCAAGCGTTACAAACATAACGCCCCGCATTGGTCGATGAGACCCCGTCCAGGGCTTCCAGGAAAGCACGGTGGGGCAGCGTGGCAAACAACTCTGCGGGCCCCTTTCCCAAGCTCACTGGGAGCGCTCCGGCTGCGTCAACGTGCTCGCCCACCCAGTTCACACCTCGAAGCTCTAAGGTGGGCCTCTCGGCAACCCTACTCACGCCCATCCCCAGGATCAGATGAGGCTGATGCCTGCTTTCCAGCTCTTTTAGCCGCTCGGACAAGCCAGCGAACTCGACGTCCAACACCGCTGTTCGCACCAAGACACCGTCGATTCGACTCCCGTCCAAAGAGCGGGCCAAAGCCGCAGTGGGATTGTCTGCAACCCCCGGAAATGAACCAAAACCAGTGACCAGAATCACGAAATCGGGTCCGCCACCCGCACCAACAGTTCACGGGCATGCACGACGGGGTAGGCCCTCATGCTCATCACGATACCGGCGCGCTCAGCGCGAACAGCTTCCACCCGCTGACCGCCGACGACCTCGGTCACAGCCCCGAGCAGGTGCCCAGGGGCCACCCGGTCTCCAACACGAACCTCGGGCACCCAAAATCCACCTACGTCAGAGTAGTGGTAGCGCACACCTTGACGTGTCGTATCGACTTGAACTTCCGCCGGATCAGCCGCGGAGTGTTTGAGTACCTTGAGGTGATGAAGCAGACGCAGAAGCCCATGGGCCAAGGTGCGAGCGTGGCCCACATCCAGGGTGCCGGCCCTTCCCCCGACCACATGCATGGCCGAGATACCGCGCTCTCGCCACGCGCCGACCAAGCCCGTAGCCTCCAATCGATCACCCGCTCGGCGCCAGAGCATCGGGAGTTGCATCGAACGGGCCAACCCGAGCTCGGCGCCCGAGAGTGGGACCCGGACCTGTGGGAGCTCACGGATCGCGGCAGACCCACCGTGCACGTCCACGCAGACATCGGCCTGGGTAGATGCCAACAGAGCGAATGCGATGCGCTCAACTGCGGAGCCGCCGGGATCCCCTGGAAAGGCTCGATTGATGTCCCGGTCGTCGAAGGGCCAACGCTTGGTTCCTTGCTCAACGCCATGGGCGTTGACAATGGGAATGAGCACCACCTGGCCCTGAACGCGGGCCATGCGCAGCGCGCCGGCGACTAAATTCAAGGCGTGGACCCCCGTCAACTCGGTGCCATGAAGCCCCGCCACAAGAGCTACTTTGAGTGGGCCGCTCCCAAAACGCAGCTCGGAGAGCTGAAAGGGATCCCGAAACGGCGTCTCAAGGGAGAAACCTTCACTCATCGACCTGCTCAACCATGCGAATCACCATGCTTCCGGAAAACACCACGGGCTGCTCTCGTACCGCCAAGATCTTGCCCGCCAACGGAGCCAACACCGTCTCTTGAAGTGCACCCGTCGAGGGGTCAACCACCCGTCCGATCACATCTCCCGAAGCAACAGTGTCCCATGGGCTGGCCTCCGGTAGGAAAAAACCTGAACGCGCGGTTCGAATGCGATGGACTTGGCTGTCCTCGACCATCAGTGGACGCTGCATAGTGGCCCAGTGGAAGGGAACCTCCGAGTCAGGCAGCACCTTCACCACGTTCAATAGATTCAGGATCCCTTCCCCCAAAGCCTTACCGACGCCCGAGGTAAGGCGGTTGCCTGTGCCTCCCTCCAGGCTGATCACGCCTTGGAATTGGGCGGCAAAAGTCGCCGTCGAGGCGACCGATGGGTCTCGGGCCCAAACAACATTGACATTGACGCTCTTGGCCAGCTCGGCGGCATGGGTGTCTCCCCGACGCACATGCGCCTGGGGAGCTTCCGCAAAGCTCGGGTGGGCGCCTCGCATCTCAATGACGATGTCTGCACCGCGGACGTCCTGGGTCAGAGCGTAGGCCACCACGTCCGGCGCGTGACCGTTGGGCCGGCCCGGAAACAGCCGGTTCAAGTCCTGATCGAAAAAGGGCCAGTTTCGAATCGCCCTGTGGGCCGCCAATGGATTCACACAGGGGTAGACGTCCACAGTGCCATTGAGCCGCGCATGGCACCCCTCCAGAACACCGCAGACTTGGTGTGCGACTCGCATCCCCTCGGGCGTGTCACCACGAATGCCGGCGACGATGGCGACCCTCAGTCCCTCCGAGCCAGAGAAACGACGACGAATCACAGGCACGCTGTCACCAGCGGGCATTCCAATCCGAGTCAAGACATGAATAGAGTCGCTCACCTGGGCCTCTTAGCTACAGCGCATAGCCAGCAAGGATGCATAGCCCCTTGCTGCGGCTTCGAAGGCTGTCCCTATGTAGAGTCGAAGATGCCGGTCTACAGCGCCGGGATCCCTACACGCGCTCTCAATCATCTGCCGCTCGCGCATTGACCAGGCCTCCTGACAGGATTGGCGGGTCCGCCCGCGCACGACCTCAGCCCCTTCTAAGGTGCGAAAGCGCTCCAGGGACAGGCTCACCCACTCTCGCACCGTGTCGAAAGCTTTGCGGGCGGCCAAGCCTGGCTGCTCTCCATCAATCAAGTCGGCATCCAATTCAGCCAAGGCCAGCTGCATGCGCAGGTCAGCTTGCTTGCGCCAGGAACTCAGCGCGGTTCCGGTAGGCAACAGCACTGCCCTAGGGTCCAACTCCGGCAGATTGGGCAGCAGGGCATCGCTCGCAGGAGGAGGAGCGACGAGAAGGAGAGCGCGGAGAGTGGCCATGGGGAGGGCCTCGACAAAAGGAGGAAGTGCAAAGAATTGCCCCTCTCGGATACCTCTTTTACTATTGGCATGTCAAGAGCACCCCTGTTGGAGGTTGGCGGTTTCTTCTAAAACGTGAAAGAAGAAGAGGGGCTGGGACGTCCTTGTCAGGGAAACCTTCGCCAATATGCCGCCATCGGGAGCGTTCATGAGACGACTGTCAACGGTTCTGATCCTTGCCATTTGCGCGACGGTTCTTTGGAGCATGCGCCCCCGAGGCGTGCGCTCCGCCGCAGAGGAAATCTCGCCCACCGTGACTGAGCACCAGGAAGGCGTGCTGGTCTTAGACCTAATGGATGACCTCTCCTCAAACGAAGTAGCCGCACTCGGCTCCGCGTTGGGCATGGACCTGGAGCTGAGCACCCCATTCTCGGCGGACGAGGGTCTGTACCGGACCAAGGTCCCTGACCTTGCGGTCGCGGAAAAGGCAGCCGAAGCCAGCCCTCTGGTGGAGAGCGCCGAGCCTGTGCGCCAGTTCCAGATTCTGGGATACCCGGACGACCCCATGTACGACAAGCAGTGGAACATGGAGATGATCAACGCCCCCACCGGGTGGCGAGCTGGCGGGGGCAGGGGTGTAAAAGTGGCGGTGATCGACACCGGCGTGAGCCGTGTCGAAGACCTGCAGGGCATTCGCATCGGCGCAGGCGCGACCTTTGTCCCGGCCACCAAGACCCCTGCCGATGACCACGGCCACGGAACACACGTAGCAGGCACCATCGCTCAGGCGACCAACAACGGCCTGGGTGTGGTGGGCGTGGCTCCCAAGGTCACGATCATGCCCTACAAGGCACTCTCCGCTCAGGGCTTCGGCTCCAGCGATTGGATCGCAGCTGCGATTGATCACGCCGTAGACAACGGCGCGGATGTCATCAACCTCAGCCTGGGTGGACCCTATTCTGAGGTCTTGGACAAAGCCGCGCGGGAAGCTACCGACAAGGGTGTCGTAGTGGTGGCAGCCGCTGGCAACAGCGGTCAACGCGGGGTGGGCAGCCCAGCCGGCGCTGAAGACGTCATCGGTGTCGCCGCGGTTGGCCCCAAGGATACCCGCGCGCCCTACTCCACCTACGGCAAAGGGGTGGACATCGCAGCGCCTGGCGGGGACACCCAAAACCATGGCAGCGACGGTGGCATCCTGCAGGACACCATCGACGGCAGCGGCGGTCACGTCTATCAGGCCTTCCAGGGAACCTCCATGGCCACCCCCCACGTGGCTGGCGCCGCAGC
>CAJQPC010000061.1 GCA_905480105.1 uncultured bacterium
CGCCCTACGGCGCACTTCCGACCATCTCAACCGACGCCGTACTGGACGGTGTCGATACCGTCATGGATAGGAACTCGTTGGACTTCAAGCGCCTACACGACAGCGTGGACCAGGAAGCTGCTTGGGCAGAAGGCCCCTACACCGGTACGGCGCTGCACCGCCTGAAGATTGACGGGGCCTGGCAAGACAGCGACAACTCCTCGGACGACTTTGCCTTGGGACTGCCCGCTCCCCAACGCCCAAGCGACAGCGGCGGCATCTTTGGAGAGCCCATGGTGGAGCTGGGCGTCGGCACTTCCGGTTGGTCCGCCTTGGAAGAGGGCGCTGCCGTTGAACTTGTCGCCGGCCCCCAGGGCGGCTGGCACATCGACACTGCGCTCTGGTTCGATGGATTTGGCCCCGACGGTGTGACCTTGGCCTACGACGCCGTGTCCACCGACGCCCAGGCCTTGAGCTACGTGACCCAGGCAAACTTGCTCAGCAACAGCGTGCTCCCCGCTGAGGAAGGCTGGCACCGTTTGGGAGACCGAGTCGTTCTGGACATCCAGGACCCCGACCAGATCGTCGGCGCCGAGATCATTCTCCGTGTGAGCGCAAGCTTGGATGGCCAGTCCTGGTCGGACACCCGGCAGGTGGTGGTCGTCGACGAAGAGCTGTAGTCCCGTCAGCTCACACCACTCTGACGCGCAGCTCCCCCACGCCATCGATGCCGCCTACGCACTCAGAGCCTGGGACAAGTGGCCCGACCCCATTCGGCGTGCCCGTCAGGATCAGGTCCCCGGCCTTGAGCTCCACGTGCGCGGAAATGGCCGCGATAACCTCGGCGATGGACCAGACCTGATCATCCAGGTCGCCCTCTTGGCGAAGCGCCCCGTCCACCTCCAGCCAGATACGACCGGCCTGTGGGTGCCCCACATCGGCAGCGGGGACCAAGGTCCCAACCGGAGCGCTGAAGTCAAAGCCCTTCGCCCAGTTCCATGGGTGGCCCTTTGCTTTGGCTTGCTCCTGCAGATCCCGACGCGTCAGGTCCAGAGCGACCCCGTAGCCATAGACATGGCCCATCGCCTGCGCCACTGGGATGTCCCGACCGCCAGAAGAGATGGCCACCGCCAGCTCGATCTCGTGGTGCAGCTTCTCGGTCAATGGCGGATAAGGAATCTCGGCCCCCAAAGAGGCGTCCACCACCGCATCGGCCGGCTTGGAGAAGATCATGGGCGCCTGGCCGCGCTCTCCAGATGCCCCCATCTCCGCGGCGTGCTTGGCATAGTTTCTGCCGACACAAAACACCCGACGAATTGGGAAGCGCTGGCCATTGGACACGGCCAGGGAGGGCCGCTCGGGCAAAGGAATCACAAAGGCCATCAGGAAGCTCCGAAGCGTTCGCCGGCCTCGACGCCCAGGCCGAATCCAACGGATGTGAAGGCGTCCCGCTCCAGCAGGCGCCCAGGAAAGCGGCTCTCAAAGATGTCCCGCACGCAAGGCACCAGGCTGGTGCCGCCCGTCAGGAACACTGCGCCGATCTGGCCTGGGTCGACCTGGCAGTCGGCCAGGAGCGTGTCCAAGCATTTCCCCATATTGCGCAGCAGCGGGGCCACCTTGGCCTCGAAGGCCTGACGAGACACCGGCTCCTCCAGTACAAATCCTGGCGCCCTAAAACTCAAGATGCCCTCGTTCTGGCGAGAGAGCTCAATCTTGCAGCGCTCCACGGACTGGAAAAGCTGAAAGCCCAGGTTGTCCAGGAGCAAGGTCTCCAAACGCTTGAGCCCCACCTTGTCATCGCTGCTGCGGAGCCAGCCCGCCAGCTCCTGTAGGTTGGCGTCGGTGCGTGCGAAGGAGAGGGCATGCCAGGAGCTGGCCGCGATGTGCAGGTGGGTGGGGAGCCCCACAGGTCGGCCCAGGGGACTCCAGTTGGAGCCGTACCCCAAGCGTGGCCAGACCACCATCTCCACCAAAGCGGCGTCCAGATCGTTGCCTGCTACGTCCACGCCGCTGCTACCGAGCACATCCTCGTGGCGGTTTTGCCGGCCCACTCGGGAGGGGCCCAGGCGCATCAGGGTAAAATCCGTCGTGCCACCGCCCAAGTCGCCCACCAAGCAGAGAATGTCTTTGTCCAGACTCGCCTCGAATGCGCGCGCTGCCGCGATGGGCTCAAACTGGAAAGCAATTTCCTGAAAACCGGCCAAAGACGCAGCGATCTCTAAGCGGCTCTGGGCCAGCGCATCCCGCTCCGGGTTGGTATGGAAGACCGCTGGACGCCCCATCATGACCGCGTTCACCGGCTCACCGGCGGCGGCCTCCGCCCGATCCTTGAGCCCCTCCAGAAAGCCTGCGATCAGGTCCGAGAGGTCCATGGCCCGGCCATGGATGAAGGTCTGAGTAAAGGCCTTGCTTGGCAGGTGACGCTTGATGGCTTGCAGAAAGCGGCCGTCCATCTCCTGTTCCAGATAGGCATGCACTGCACGGGTTCCGTAGTACTGTCGCCGGTCATTGCCGAAGTACAGCAACGTGGGCAGGGTCTGGGGCGGAGGGAAGCCCGGCTCCAACTCCAGGGCCCGAACTCCGGCCGGCCCCCAAAGGGACAGAGTGGTGTTCGAGGTACCAAAATCCAATCCACAGGCGCGCATGGTCCCTGTCTAATGTGCTGTGGGCGGCCGGCCCATGGTGACATCGACCGGTGGGGTGATCCCTTGACAAGTCAAGAAGCGAATAGATAGCGTAATCATCAGCCAAGGCGCTCCGATGCTCTCACTACTCGCTCTCCTCAGCTCTCCAGACGCCCAAGCCAAGGACCTTCGCGGTCACCTTGCCATCGGCTTCGAGAATCAGCTCTCCGGGATGCCGGCCCTCTCGGCCAAGTATGCCTTTCCCACGACGCAATCCCAGCTCAACGCACAGCTTCAGGTCGTGGCAGGCTGGAGCGTCGAGCCCAACGCAGACAATCAAAGCTTCTTTGGTGCACGGGGGCTCTATGGCGTTGTGGCAGAGGACAACCTGTCCCTGCTGGTTGGCGCAGGGCTCGGCTACGCGCGAAGCGGGGGCAGCGCTGCATTTCGAGTGGAGCCCCTCATGAGCGCTGAGTTCTTCCTCTTTGGCCTGGAGAACCTTGGCCTGACCCTTCAGTGGGGCCTGCAGCTGGACCTGGGCAGCAGCGGTACCGCGTTTAGAAGCATTGGCAGTGGCGCGGCCATCGGTGCCCACTACTGGTTCTGACGGGCTACGATTCAGGCTGTCAGACCGGACCTTGAATGCTCAACCTGTTCTCGCTGCCTGTGCTCCTTTCGGCATGGGCCCCCGTCGTTCACGCCGCAGCCTACGACCCGGCGCTGGAGTGGCGCACTCTGCAGACCGAGCACTTTGAGATCACCTTTCACCAGGGAGAGGAGCAACTCGCCAACGAGCTGGGTACCAACGCGGAAGGAATCTGGGCCGAGCTGACCGTGGACATGGACTGGGTCCCCAAAGCCAAGACGCAGATCGTCCTGGTGGACCACACAGACATGGCCAACGGATACGCCAGCACCGTCCCCTACAACGCCATCGTGATCTTCGTCACCGCCCCACAAGAGAGCAGCGGGCTGGCCTACTACGATGACTGGTCGACGATGATTCTGACCCATGAGTTTGCCCACATCCTGCACCTGGACAACGTGCAGGGGGCTCCCGCTCTGCTGCGCTATGCGTTGGGCCGCATCATCTCGGTCAACCAGCTCTCCCCTTGGTGGATCGTTGAAGGCTCGGCCACCTACCAAGAGACCCGCCATACCGGCGCAGGTCGAGGCCACCTGGTCAATCCACACTCCGAGATGCAGATCCGCACCGCCTGGCTGGAGGGAGACTTTCCTACCATCGACCAGATGGATGGATTTATGTCCGGGCCGCCAGGTGGAAACACCCGCTACGTCTTTGGCCAGAGCTTTCTGGCTTGGGTCGCCGACAACACCAGCGACGACGCCATCACCCGATGGAACAGCTCCTACGGCGGCTGGTGGTTTCCCTATTACCTGCCAGCCAAAAAGGTCTTCGGTCAGACCTGGGTGGAACTCTACAAGGGCTGGACTGCCTGGCTGGGCGAACACTACGAGGACCAACTCGCAGAGATTGCGTCCCATGGGACCATGACCACAGGCGAAGCCCTGACCGATGTGGATGGCTCTTGCTTTGGCGCTAACTTTTCGCCTTCTGGGAACAAGATTGTCTGGGCATGCAGTGAGCGAGCCACAGGCTCCAACATCTTCCTGGCGGACAGCCAAGGGAACGACCCCGTTATCGAGGTCCCTGAGGGCTTCGCGAGCACCTTCACCTGGCGACCTGACGGCCAAGCCTTCGCCTATTCAGCCAGCCATATCGTGGACGACTTTAACCTCTACGACGACATCTACTTTCACACCCTGGGCACGAAGGGGGCTACCCGCCTGACCAATGGAAAGCGTGCCAGAGACCCGGCCTTCTCGCCCGACGGCAGCGAGCTTCTTGTGGTCCAGAACCGGGCTCAAAACAACAACCTGGGCCGCATGCGCATCGACCAGACGGTGGCCCCTCTCACCGACTACAGCGACCACACCCAGCTGAGTACCCCCGTGTGGAGTCCCGACGGTAGGTTCATCGCGCTGAGCGCGTGGCAAGACGGCCAGCGCGACCTGTGGCTCTTCAACGCCGATGGGAGCCCCTACCGACGCGTTACCATGGACCCCGCAATGGACCGGGACCCAGCATTCTCCGCCGACGGCCGAACACTCTATTTCGCAAGCGACCGCAGCGGTGTGAGCAATCTCTACGCGGTGGACATGGAGACGGAGTCTCTTTTTCAAGTGACCAACGTCACCACCGGCGCGTTCCAGCCGTCGCCCAGCCCAGACGGTCGCCTGCTCATCTGGCAAGAGTTCTCCTTTCGCGGATACCAGCTCATGCGAGGCGTGGTCGATCGAGCGCTGTGGCAACCAGCAGGTGCCCTCCCCCTCTCCTTCGAGCACCGCGGTTCGCTGGCAGCAGCCATTCCCGGAGGGCCATTGCCCGAAGCGCCGGCGTTGGCAGGAACGGGCAACAGCGGATTCAGCGGCGCACACTTTCAGGTCGTGGGAGGTGGCACTGACGGGTTTGCAGGTGGCTTTGATCAGCCCACCCGCGGCGCAGACCAAGACGATGTCACTGAGACCTTGGGCACGGCAATCAGCGCAGACCTGGACTACCCCTTCGACTATCCAGTGACGGACTACCAAGCCCTGCCGACCTTGCTTCCTCCTCGCTACCTGATGCCCTCCGTGTACTCCACCGGCATTGGACTGGGCTTCAGCCTGAGCACCAGCAGCAGTGACCAGCTCAAGCGTCACCTCTACGGGGCCGCGGTGAACTACCGCAGCGATGCAGGGTTTGTGGGCTGGGGTCTGTCCTACACTTGGAATCACTACCGTCCCATCGTGAGCTTGAGTGCGAGCCGCTCGGTTGTGCCCTACCAGGACATCTACCGCCTGCCCCCTGCCCAGCCCGGCGCCAGCATCCCCATCGTTGAGTCCACCGGCCAACGCTACTGGGACCAGCGCCTGCGCTTTGGAGCCGGCGTCAGCTACTCACGCCGACAGCGCACTGCCATGGCCTTGCGGTGGAACGGCAACCTTCGCCGCCCCCTGGAGACCCCACTCCCCTCGGGCGTCTATGAGCCCTTGCTTCCCACTCGCGGCTTCATCTCCACCCTGTCCGCCGGCTGGAGCTACTATCGCGGCCGCGCCTACAGCTACTCCATCTCCCCAGAGGATAGCCGTCTGTTGAGAGTCAACGCCAACGTCAACCACGGCGCCATCGGGGCCTTTGTCTACCAAGACGGCAAGCTCACGCCATTCAACCGCCTCCAACTCACGGGCGAAGTGCGGGAATACCTGGCCTTGCCCTGGGCTGAAAACCACGTCCTGGGCCTGCGCGCGGCTGGGGGCGTCTCTGTGGGGGACCAGCTGAACTACGGCTCCTTTATTCTGGGCGGAAGCTTTGGAGAAAGTCCATGGGTGCAAACCCCAGCAGAGTGGCAGCCCCTGCGAGGCCACCCCGTTGGTGCAGACCGAGGCGATGGCTACTACCTCGGCTCTATTGAATACCGAGCCCCACTTTGGCGAATCGACCGGGGTTGGCGTACAGCCCCCATTTTTCTTCGCACCTTGCACGGGGCGGCATTTGTGGACTTTGGTGATGCCTTCTACACCAGCGACGGCCTGGAACTTCCCAGGGTGGGAGTTGGGGCCGAAGTGCGCATGAGCGTCCTTGCCGGCTGGGGTCTGGGCTTCACCGGACGCCTTGGATATGCAGTCGGAGTGAGGGGTCCCGGCGGGTATGGTCCTACTGACCCGGGCTCGGTCTACCTGAGGTTGGGGAGCAGCTTTTAAGGCCCCTGACTGTAGGACTGCAGGGCAGCCATCCAAAGCCCCACACACACACAACAAGACGCCCCAGGCCTATCGGGCAGACTCTATTCCAAGAACTGGCCGTTATTTGTACCCTGCCCCCCCAAAGGGCACGAGCCTGCTGGCTCGTAGCCCAAGGAGCTGTTGGCTGGGGTTCGCCAACACACCCCACGCTGAGGCTCACTCCCCAAGCGAGTCGCGGACCAAGCGGTAGGACAACGTTCCACGATTGTGAACGTTGAAGATCAAATCGTAGGTCGATGAGGCCGAATTATCGTAGGCCTGCCAATAGTCGTTGCCCTCCACACTCTGGTCGACCCGCACCCACTCCTCGCCTTCAAGGCGCTCAAGACGCCACCCGTCTGGCCGCGCCAGACCGTGAATGATCACTGGCGTGTAGCCCAGGCCTCCAGTCAACGTGAATGCCACAGCAGTGGTCCCCGAAGCTGCCATGAGCTCGACCGGCGAACTGCGTACGACGGTCCCTTCGGAAGCGGTCACCTCCAAGTGGTTTCCCCCCGCCAAACGCAGCGCCATGTTGGTGCTCTGGAAGTCATCGGAATCCATCGCGACAAGGTAGTCGGCCCGTCCGTAGTAGGACTCCTTGACCGCCGGAGGCACCAAGTACTCGACCGTGGCGGTGATGACACTGCCAGCGGGCACGATGGGAGCCGACGCATCGTAGGGCACCCCCAACTCGAAGGCCATCTGGGACTCCTTCCCGTTGTAGGTACGTACGAGATTGAGGTGAGGCGTCGTCGTTTGCACATCGCCGATCTGAGCGTCGTACGCACGAACGACAAAGGCGACATTCGCAAGATGCTCGGGGAGGGCTCCTTCGTCCTTATCGCTGCTATACATCAGGCCCCAGGGGGACTCCCCGGTGAGCGCAATGCCCCGTTCTGTCTCCGAGGCGTAGCCTGTGGTTCCGTGCTCCGGAACCTCTCCGTCAAAGATGACTGCCGACTCATCACCATAGGCATACCGTCTGAATCCATTGTCCGCGTAGCCATCTGCGGCCACTTGAAACAGGGCGAGGCGGTCGTAGCTCACATCTTCGAGAAAGGTGTATTCAACATGATAATACACCCGAATCAAGTCGTCCGTTCGACCCAGCTGGGTCGATATTCGAGCCTCGACTTTACCGTCCGCCGATACGCCGCTGTAGGACACATTCGTCAAATTGGGACCGGTGTATGCGTAGTGCGTCCGAAGACGTCCAAGACGCTGGTCCGCGCCGTTCGAGTCAATGTAGGTCAGAAAGTCCGCCCCCCCTACATTTCCCGTCCAATGCCACTTCTTGCCCGTATCCACTAGGAACGGCCGAACGTCGTCCACCATTGCGCGCCCAAGAGTCAGGTCGGGGTCGTAGGTGACCGACTCCCCAAAGGCACCCAGGGACGATTCATCCCACTGCTGATTTGTACCATAGCCAACCAGACTGAGCTGCGAATGCGCAGCAGCGTAGGCCTCGCCCCACTTCGAGTGAGCGAAGGTCAACTCGTATTCATGGACGCCCGCCGGCAACTCAAGCGCGCTGTAGAGATGGTACCAAAACGGCGTTTCATGCCAGTTTTTCGAAATCTGAATCGGAGCGCCAGTCGGTTCCAGATTCTCGTCCCGAAACAGTGGGCTGCCCCCGACAATATAAAATGCGGCGTTGTTGCCCCCCTCGAACGCCATCGGCACCGCCACCGGGTTCTCCGTCAGGTTGTCCACCCGCAGCCGATGTCGGTTGTACCAAGTGTGCTGCGAAGAGTCGGTCCAATCCGCCCAGGTCGGTGCCCCCACCTCGCTCAGGTCACGAAGAGAGATCAAGAACAGGCCACGCTCAGCATCCCAGACCGCATCCGTCAGAACCTCCCCCCCACTCCCGTCTCGGGCGAGTTGGGCGGATTGAACTTTCACCGTCTCTTCAGGATGCACCCAGACCGGAAGCTGGGCGTCGGTGGCTGCCCCAGCGGGAATAGCGATCACGGACAACGAAACCGGCTCGTTCGGTGTCACCGACTCGTACTTCATTTCGAACAACAGTCCACCGTTCGACAAGCGGGTCAGCATCGGTGTGGCCCCCGCCTGCTCAGGAATCACAAACGACCACCCCTGGCCGTCCGCATCTCGAACCGAGACGGCCCGGCTCCCATCCAACCACTCGGTTTCATCAAATCGGGAGACCGCATCTCCCTCGATCTCAATGCGCAGGGTCATGGGGCCCCCTTGGCTACTGGCAGCGCGATGAGTCAGCACGAAGTGGCGTGTCATCGCGGCCAGCTGAACGCTACCAGACAGCCGATTGTCCCCGGAGTATTTCACCTCTGGGATATCAACCCGTTGCATGAACCGACCCATGTCAATCACTCGGGAGGGATTGTCCGCATCCCCACCGGTGCCAAAGAATCCTGTCGCCGCCTGCTCCGGCCCATCCAACACTACGGAGTAGCCAACGGAAGCGGTCGGCAGGCTCGCAACCACCTCGCTGCCTTGGGCCATGGCGGCCTCGGGAGACACCTCGTCCACCAGCTCGCCGAAGGCGCTTAGGTCTCCTCTCTTCACGTCCAGAACAATGCCATAAAATCCGGTCTGTACGTGCCGAATGGCCTGGTAATCTCCAGAACCGTTCCGGAAGTTCGTTGGCCAGTAAAGCGCTCCGTAGTCGCGCACCCCAAGCAGGGAGTCCACCCCGGCGACCTGCGGCTCCGCCTCCCCGGAATCCTGGTCGGTATCCTGGTCGCTGTCTTCGACCGTGGTGTCACCGACGTCATCGGAAGGGCCCCGCTCGCCTGCCGCGCAGCCCGCAGACAGCCACAACCCACAAGCCATTAGGGAAAGCAAATGCCGAGCCCTGAGGCTCAAGCACGTGGGGGTATTCGCAGCAGCAAACATTCAGCAGCCTCTCTCTTGGAGCCTCAGACTCTACAGGCCCTTTCTGTGAACACCAGCACGTCCCGTACACCCAAGCTTCGAAAGCCAAGGTTTCTCAGTGATTGAAGCGAATAGAAAGTGTTTCATCGGCAAGTTCTGCCCCGGAGCAGCGGTAGGGCGACGGCCAGCGTTCCCAAGAACTTCGCGGGCCAGGCCTAAAAAATGTCACCAAAGCCATTTCCTTGGCAGTACAGGCCCAACAGCTCACCCCACACACGTACATCTTGGGGCGCTGGACGCCAAAAGCCTAAGATCCAATTGGGAATAGGCTTAGCCCTTGTCGTGTCAAGAGTTAGGATGGTCCTATGCTCATGCTCCTCGCCTCGTTTGCCCATGCCGAACTGCCTCCGCAAGCCCAAGTCGCCCTGCGCCGAGGCGACTGCCGGACGGCCATGCCACTGATTCAGGACTTGGACGGCCTGGACGCCGCAGTTGCTCGGGCACGCTGTGGTGAGCCCGACGGCCTGGAAGACCACTTGGACCCCAGCTCTCCCTTGAATCCATTCGCCCGCTTGCTCTTGGCCCGGGCGAGCCTGGGGAGTGACCCAAGCCAGGCCCTAACGATGCTACATGGCCAGGAGATGAGCGGGGACATCGGACTTGAAGTTCGAGTTATTCGGGCCCGCGCGCTCATCGCACTGGAGCGCAGCTTAGATGCCCGAGACGATCTGCGGGCCCTACTGAACACTACGGCCAGACCCGAAGCGCTCTACCTGCTGGCCTATGGTGCCGAACAACGCGGGGATCTGGGGCCTGCCGTCGATGCCTACCGGTCCCTTTGGGCCAAGGAGGTCAAGTCCCCGTTTTCGGACCTGGCCGGAGAGCGTCTCCTGGCCATGGGCTACCCCATGCCTGACATGAGCACAGCCCCAGGACAAGCTCTAGCCCTCGAGCGCGCCCGAGGTCTCGTGAAGGCTGCCCGTGCAGATGCAGCCATTCCCCTCTACGACGCCCTTACGGAGACGGGAAAATCGGGTACGTCCTGGCAACACGAGCTCTCCATGGCCCTGTTCAAGGCACGCATGTACCCTCGCGCGATGGAGGAGATGGGCAAACTTGAGCCCACGAATCCAGGGGTCAAAGGCGGCGCTGAGACCCTGTACCACTTCGCCCTGGGCACCTCCCGCAACGGCGACTACGAGAGCGCAGCCAAGAGCTACACCGCACTCTTCACCCAGTACCCAACGACCAAGCGAGCCGACACTGGCAGCTTCAAGCTGGGTTATCTTAAGTTTGACTCCGGTGCGTTGGCACAGGGCATCCCTCTCTTCGAGCAACACTTGGAGCGCTACCCCAGCTCGAAGCACCTCGACGAGACCTTTTGGTTCATCGGCTGGTCGCACTACCAACTCGGACAACTCGATGAGGCAAAGGCAGCCTTTGACCGCCTGCTGAGCACCACTCCTAAGTCTTCCCTGGCCCCAGCCGCTCTCTACTGGCATGCCCGTATTTTAGGTAAAAAGGGCAACACTGAGGGCGAGACTGCGGCCTACACCCGCCTGCTCAATGCCTATCCCTCATCTGGGCATGCATGGTTCGCATCCGAGCGTCTGGGACGCAGCTTTGAAGGCGTCGGCCAAGTCACCATTCCAGATCTTTCCGCCAGCTTTGTGTCCGCTCACCCCCAGGTTGCTGAAGGCTTGGCGCTGCTGGAAGCAGGCCAGGTCGACTGGGCACGAGCCCGTCTTCTTCCCTATGCAAGCGCCGCCAAGGCCGAAGGCAAGGCCCAAGCCCTGGCCTATGCCCACTTGCTGATCCAAGCTGGCGCGTACCGGGACGCCCAAGCTCTGGCCCGCCCTTGGTGTCCTGGTGTGACCCGGGCAAAAAACGACCCAGTGGCTGCAATGGCCTGCACGCCGCGCCCTGAACAAGGGGTCGTTCAGCAGGCCGCAGACGCTGCAGGGCTGAACCCACTGCTGCCCTACGCGATCATGACCGCGGAGTCTGCACTTAAGCCCGAGGTGACCTCGTGGGCGGGGGCCCGGGGCCTGATGCAGCTCATGCCGAGCTTGGGGGAAGAACTCCACAGTGAGCTGCAAGAAGGAATTCCCTATGATCCCAACCGCTTGTACATCGCAGGCTACAACGCTTGGTTGGGCACCACAGAACTGGGCCGGCTGCACCAACGCTTCAACGCTGCAGGGATACATCCGTCTTTGCCTATGACCATCGCTGGATACAACGGCGGCTCAGAGGCCGTACAGCGCTGGGTCGATGGCGCCGAGAGCACGGAGGGCGACGTCTGGGCCGAGAACATCGGATACACGGAGACGCGTCGATACTGCAGGCGGGTCTTAGGTTTCCTCATGCAATACCGCTGGGTTTACGGCGACCCGGCTTAAGAGAGATCGACCTCGACTGGCATGACCGCCAAGGCCTGCCCAGGAGCCTCCAGTAGGAGCTCAGCCGCCGGGGGAAGCGAGAGCCAAGGCTGGAGGAGTCGGACCTGTGGGGCGAGCAGCGCGGCGATACCACCGGGTAGAAACTGCGTCCAGATGCGCGCCGGCGGCTTGACCAAGGTGTCACGGCGACTCCAGGGGCCATGGAGCTTGGCCAGCTCTCGGGCCTTCCCCAGGGCCTGGGTCAGCCCGCCCAGGCCATCTACCAGCCCCCCCTCCAAGGCAGAGGCGCCAGCCCAGACCCGCCCCTGAGCCATGGACTCCACCTCTTCGATGCTGCGCTTTCGGCCCTCTGCGACCCGTTGAACGAACCCTGTGTAGGCGAGCTGGAGACGGGCACGAAAGCGGGCGCGCTGTTTGGGGTCAAAGGGCTGCTCACTGCGATAAATACCCATCATCGGCCCGCCACCGACCGCCTCAGAGTAGATGCCCAGCTTGGCTGTTGCCGCACCCGTGACCAGCTTTCCCCCCACCACGCCTATCGATCCGGTAATGGTTCCTGGACAAGCGTAGATGTCCCGAGCTGGCGCAGAAATGTAGTAGCCGCCGCTGGCAGAAACATTGCCGAAGTAAGCCACCACCGGCTTGACCTGGTCCAGAAGCTGAACCTCCTTCCAAATCAGGTCAGAGGCCAATACGCTCCCGCCCGGCGAGTCCACCGCCAATACAATCGCCTGGACCCTGGGGTCTTCTTTCAAGGCCCGGATGGCTGGGATCACTTCGGGCGGCGCGATGCGCTGTCGACCGCCAGGCTCGGACCCCATCGTGATGTTGCCGCGCAGGTGCAAGACCGCCACCTCTGGAAGCCCGCCACTGTGGCGCTCCACGCGCCGGAGCAGATCGATTGGCTTGGAGAGCCGCCCCAAGTCAACGCGCTTGCACTTTTTGCCCAAGAGCTTCTCAAACAAGCCATCGAGCTCATTCTCATACGCCACTTCATCGATCAACCCTGCCTGAAGCGCCTCTGAGGGAGAGAGCACTCCAATGCTCAACGCCTCTTCCAGCTGGGTTTCGGTCAGACCCCGCCCCAAGCTGAGCGCCGACAACAACTCAGCTTGCAGCTCTTTTACCAACAGCTCGGTGGCCTCACGGTTCTCCGCGCTCGCAACCCGGCGCGTAAAACTCTCTCCCAGAGACTTGTAGGCCCCGGCTGAGACCACGTCGAACTCCAAGCCCAGACGCTCCAAAGCGGGTCCAAAAAAGCGAAGCTGGCCGCCAACACCGAGTAGCGAAACTTCGCCCATCGGCGGCACCACCAGCCGGTCCGCTGCGCTGCTCAAATACAGGCCTGCGTTCCCCGGACTCTCGGCGTAGACCACTACCGAGACGCCCTTCTCCCGAATTCTTTGGAGTCCTACGCGCCACTCATGGAGCGTCGCCCAACCCCAGCCAAACGCTCCAAGTTGAAGCAACACGCCGTGCACGCCAGGCCGTGAGGCGGCGAACTCCAAGTGATTTAGAGCCAGCAAGGGGTCGACTATGCCGTCCAAGCGAAGCTCTAAAACACTCGACTCTCCCAGCGCGGCCCGGAGTGCGCGCCGACCTGCCCATGCAGTCAAATGGGAAAAGGGCCTTGCCAAGCTGAGCAGCAATGGGTTCATTAGAGTCCTATCCTTGGAACCGAGTTCGACTCCCACACTCTAAACACCCCACGCTGCAGCGCCAGCAAGGAGGAGCCCCCGTGGTCTTTGACTTGAGTCATCCCGAGCTTCAAATCGTCAGCGGCATATCAGAACTGGACTTGGTCGATCTTGCTGTAGAGCTAGACTACGTGCCCGAAGCGCAGATCGATCGCGCACAGCTTCTCGCCAACTTGATCCCCAGATTGGTGGAACTGGCCGAGAAAGAGGGACTTCCATTCTCTAAGTATGATCTCGAAGATCTGGTAGAGCTCCCGCCCCACCATCGCAGCGCCCTGGCCCTTCGTATGGGCTGGGACGCCACACCTACTGCCATGCTTAAGAAAGGGCAGCGGGTCTACCGGAGTTACCGCAATAGCCGTCGAAACAGTCAGGTCGCACAGCTCCTGCCTACGCTACTGCCGATCGTGGCTCGCTGCGCCCATGAACTTCGGGTGGTCTGACCCCACAACAACAACGATACGCAAAGTCAAAGCCAACAGATACGCCTCCGCTGTTGACACACCCCGTCCGTCGTCGTACCCAGCATCTACGACGGCCCCTTGTATGGGGCCCATGCGACCTTTGGAGAGTTCGAATGGCTACCAAGACCTGCCCCAGCTGTCAGGAAGAGGTCCCGGCTGCAGCACCCCGCTGTAAGCATTGCTTCCACGACTTTACGGAAGCCCCCCCCAAAAAGGCAGGGGGTCCTGTCGCCCTGCTCGGCATGCTTGCCGTCATGGCGCTGATTGCAGCCGGAGTGTTTTGGCTCAAGGGGCAGCGCCCTGGTGCAGAGTCCGTCATGGTCGATGCAGAGACCAGTTCGATCACTTTCGTGGTCAAGTACAAGGACCGCACCGAGACAGACCGGCTCAGCTTCTCCGAAATTGCCAACGTCGAGTACGCCATCGGTGGTAGCACTCAGTACGAGA
>CAJQPC010000062.1 GCA_905480105.1 uncultured bacterium
GGAATGGCTGGGCGGGACCAGCCCAAAGATGGTCTGGGGGATGAGCATTGCCGCTCTGGTCAGCGCGTTTTTTGTCACCATCGGAGCTGGCGGCCGGGCAATGGTTTTCGCCTACCTGTGGACGTTTACTGCGGCCACGGACTTTAATAGCCAGGCCTCGGGCAGCTACGACGAACTCCTCAGCTCTGCTGTGTTTCTGCTCTTGCTCACCCCAGCAACGCGAACGCTTTCCCTGGACTGCAGGCTCCGCACTGGCGCTTGGCGGGACGACACTCCGGTCTACGCCTTTCCACGTTGGATGGCCATCTTCCAGATCGTCCTGACCTATTGGTCTACCGGTATGCAAAAACTGAGCTTTTACTGGGTTCCCGGAGGGGAGTGGTCAGCGCTCTACTACATCATGCAGCAACCCAGCTGGCAGCGTTCAGACATGTCCTGGGTGGCCTATTTCTACCCATTGACCCAGGCCGCCACCGGCTTGACTTGGTTCTGGGAGGTCGGTGCGCCCCTCTTGCTCCTGGCTTTTGCCTTTCGGCGCAAGCCTCAAGGTCGCGGCCCAAGGCGTTTTGGACACCGACTGCGAAAGCTCTTCAACTTCGTGGACTTTCGCAGCCTCTACGCGCTTGTCGGCGTGGGCCTGCACATCGGCATCTGGGCAGTCATGGAAGTCGGGCCATTCACTTGGGTCTCCCTGGCCTACTACATCTGCTTCTTCTCCCCGGACGAGATGGCCCGGGCCAAGCGCTGGATCGGCAAGCGCCTTCCCGCTCTGGCGTAGTAGGACAGGGTGCTCAAGGATCGGGCACCGGCCCTGGGCCAAAGCAGGAAGCAGGAAGCAGGAAGCAGGAAGCAGAGGGGCCACCTAAGGAGGATGACACTCCGACAGGTTAGTCTGAGCGTCCCCCTGTAGGAGACACCGTGTTCCAGACCGCCATCGTCATCGGAGCCAGCTCGGGCATCGGCGAACAGATCGTTCGCAAGCTCGCCGCCCGCGGAACCAAGGTGGCCGCCGTGGCCCGCCGCATGGACCGACTCCAGGACATCGCCAACGACTGGCCGGGCTTGGTGCTGCCCTACGCCCACGACGTGATGGACTACGACAGCGCCCCAGATCTGTATGACCAGATGCTCCAGGAGTTGGGGGGCAAGCTGGACCTGTTCATCTACAACGCGGGTGTCATGCCACCGGTAGAAGAGGGCGAGTGGAACTGGGACAAAGATCGCCTCATGCTCGAGGTCAATCTGCTCGGCGCCGTGCGCTGGATCAACTTGGTCGGCGGCACGATGGAGGCCGCACGGCACGGCACCTTAGTAGGCGTGTCATCGGTAGCCGGAGATCGCGGGCGACGGGGGTCCCCGGTCTACACAGTCTCCAAGGCCGGCCTCACAGCCCACATGGAAGCGATGCGAAACCGACTGGACCGCTACGGCGTGAAGGTGGTGACTGCCAAACCAGGTCCCGTGCGCACAGACATGACTGCCGGAATGAAACTCCCCCTGATGATCGAGGCCCACCAGGCCGCTGAGGGTATCCTAAACCTCTCCGAGTCAGGCACGGGGTCCGGCTACGTGCCCAAGACCTGGGCGCCGATCATGAACGTCATCCAGCTCGTGCCCAGCTTCATCTTCCGAAAGACGAATATTTGAATGGCTGAACAGGAAATCGCGAAACCGGTGGACCAGGACCCATTGAGCCAGAGCCCGCTGAACCAGTTGCCCCGCCGAGTCTTTGACGGCTTTGGTCTGCACAACCGTGGCTTGAGCCACTTTCTGGTCCCGCGCAGCGCGGATGAGCTATCCGCCCTCTTCAGGCGCGCAAGCGAGCTGGAAACGACCGTCTGTTTCCGCGGGAATGGTCGGAGCTATGGCGATGCCGCGATCAACCCTGGCGGCCTGATCCTGGACATGCGCCACTTCAACAAGGTCCTGGCCTGGGACCCGGAGACCGGCGTAATCGACACGGAACCCGGCCTGACCATCCAAGAGCTCTGGCAGCACAGCCTGCCACATGGCTGGTGGCCCCCTGTTGTGCCCGGAACCAGCTTCCCCACACTGGGGGGCTGCCTGTCCATGAACATCCATGGCAAGAACCACTTCAAGATGGGCGGCATCGGCGACCACGTCCAAGAGATTGATGTGGTCACCCCCGCCGGAGCACAGCTCACCCTCTCTCGCCAGAGCCGCCCCGACCTCTTCCACGCATTCATCAGTGGCTTTGGCATGCTGGGGGCCATCACCCGGGTGCGCATCCAGCTCAAGCGGGTTTACGGCGGCCACCTGCGCGTGGCTCAGTGGGCTGTGCCGGATCTAAGGGCCCAGCTCGAAGCCTTTCAAGACGCCGAGCGCAGCGACTACTTTGTGAGCTGGGTGGATTGCATCGGCGCCGGCGCCGCTGGCAGAGGACAGATTCACCGGGCCAGCTACACCCAGGAGGGCGAAGACCCGCTTGGAATGGCTTCGATGTCGGTACAAGGGCAGAGCTTGCCCAAGACCATGATGGGGGTACCCATGCCACTGGTTCCCCTGGTCCTAAAGCTCTTCTACTCCTCAAACTTCGGCGTGGGCATCACGAACGAGGTCAAGTACCGTGCCAGCGAGTTTGGCAGCACCTCGGACTTTTACCAGTCCCACGCTGCCTTTCACTTCCTGCTTGACCAAATGCCCGGCTTCCGGAACGCCTACGAGCCCGGTGGCTTTCTTCAGTTCCAGCCTTTCGTGCCTGCAGAACACGCCGAGCACGTGTTCAGCGAGATTCTGCGGGTGAGCAAGTCCCGCGGTCTGGTCAGCTACCTGGGTGTGCTCAAGCGCTACCGCCCCGACGAGTTTCTGCTCAGCCATGCCCTGGACGGCTACTCCATGGCCCTGGACTACCCCATCACCCGGGCCAACCGGGTGCCCCTGTGGGCCATGCTGCACGAGCTGGCCGAGCTTGTCTTGGAGGCGGGAGGCAAGTTTTATCCCGCCAAAGATTGCCTGCTGAAACCCGCCCATTTCCGCCGCGCATTTGGCCAGGAGGCGATCTCTACCTTTCGCACCCTGCGGACGGAGTGTGACCCCAACCGCATCCTCCGAACGGCGTGGGCCAGTCGGGTTGGCGTGGACGAGCCCGAATAGGCGGTACACTCCGCCTCATGCCCGCTACCTTACTTCCTTTCTTGGTCAACGTATCCACCCCCGAGCTGCCCTACGGTGGCCCTGGCAGCATGGTGCCCGACCGAAGCTGGGATGTGCAGGCAGTACACCTGGACCTGGACCTGGACCCCACTCATGGCGAGGTGCGGGGTAAAGCGCTCTTCAAAGTCCAGACCGCCGGCATTCATAGCCCCATTTTTGAGCTGGATCAGGTGGCCTTGGACATCCAGTCTGTCACCTTGCAAGACGGAAGCCCCCTTCCCTTCCAGGTCCGTGGAGACGCGCTCTACATCGATCTGGGCGAGCGACAACAGGCGGAGCTCAGCGTGACCTACAGCGCCCGTCCCCAGACCGGTCTGCACTTCCGTCGCCCAGGCAATGAGAGCCCGGACACGGCGCTGCACCTCTGGTCTCAGGGTGAGGGCGAGGACAACCGCCACTGGATTCCACTGCCAGACGCCCCCAACGATCGCTTCGCCTACAGCGCCGACTTTCGCGTGCCGGACGGACTCAAGGTCCTGTCCAACGGCGTGGGCAGCCAGTCCGACCAGGGCTGGCACTACGAGATGCAGCACGATTTGGTCGCCTACCTGATCATGGTGGCCGCCGGAGAATTTGAGGTGCTGCCCATCGCCGGCGGGCCTGTTCCCATCGAGCAGTGGGTCTTGAGCGGCACCGACCCAGAGTCGGCCAAAAACGCTGGACACCGCCTACCTCAAATGTTCGCTCACTTGGAGCTGCGCACCGGACTGGCCTACCCCTGGCGGGTCTACCGCGAGGTGTACGTCGAACGCTTTCTGTATGGCGGCATGGAGAACACAACGGCCACGGTCATGTCCGCCGAGAGCGTCCTGGTACCGGAAGACCTCGCAGCCACACGTACCCGAGCCGAAAACATCGTGGCTCACGAGCTGGCACACCAGTGGTTCGGCGACACCTTGACCTGCGAGTCCTGGAGCGAGCTCTGGCTCAACGAGGGCTTTGCCACCTTCATGGCCGCCGACATGATCGCCGAGCTGGACGGGCCGGAGACCTACGCAGTCGGCGTCTCTCGCTGGTTCATGTTCTCTCAGACCTCTGGCCCCTTGGCCGACCGCGGGTGGAGTCCCGGAGACCACAGCAACCCCTCGAATAACGTGTACTCAAAGGGGGCCTCGGTACTACAGATGCTGCGCGTGCTCTTGGGCGAGGAGGTCTTTTGGCAAGGCATTGAGGACTACGTCGCCGGCAACCGGATGGCGCTGGTCGAAACAGCAGATCTTCGCCAAGCCATGGAAGGGGCCGCAAACACCAACCTGCGCTGGTTCTTTGACCAGTGGGTTCACCTGCCCGGAGCGCCCGCGGTCAGCGTGAGCACCCACTATGATCCCAGCGCCAAAGATCTGGTGGTCAAGCTGGAGCAGACGCCTTTCGAAGATGGCCCACAACGCACACTGTTCATCGACCTGGAGATCGGAGGGGAGAGCGGTCTCCGCACCGAGCGTCTCTGGCTAAGTGAAGGACGGTCCACCCTCCGCCTGGCCCTGGATCAGGCCCCCACCTATGTCGCAGTCGATCCCCAAGGAGGACTGCTTGCAGATCTCAGCTACGAGCAGGACCTCCAGGCCTGGGTAAGCCAACTCTCAAGCCCTCATCCCTACGCGCGTCTCGCTGCCATTCGCGGCCTGAAGGAGTTCGGAGACGCAGACGCCAGCCAAATTTTAGAAGGTTTGGCCAAAGATCCGAACGAAGCGCTGATGTTCCGCGAAATTGCCATTGAGAGTGCTGCCACCCACGCGGACAGTTTGGGCTGGATCAGTGCGCTGAGCCAAAGCGCCAACCCCCGCATCCAACTCGCTGCAGTCAACGCTCTCGGCTCCCGACCCGAGCCCGAAGCACTGGACCAACTCCTGGGCCTCTCCCAGATGTTGCCCGACGTACGCGTGGCCTGGATGAGGGCCATCGCCGCCCATGACCCAGCCCGCGGCCGCGACATCGCGCTGCGAGAGCTACAGCGGGCTTCCGGTGCGCCCGCACGGACCTCGGAGACGGCCGCCCTGTCACTCCTGAACCGAGTGGGAGAGCCCAAAGACCTAAAGGCCGTGCTGAGGCGAGTAGCGCCCAACACCCCCGCCGGACCAGCGCATGCAGCACTGAGCACCGCAACCAAATTGGTGGCTCTTCACGAGCCCGGCAAGTCCCGCACCCAAGCCAGCGCCCGCTTTTCCGAGGCTGCCCGATCACTCCTGCTCAGCGACGCCCTGCGCACCCGTCAGCGGGCCATCTCTGCCTTAAACCGGGCGGGGGACAAGAGTGCGGTGCCCACGCTGCGGGCACTGGCCCGGTCGACCACGGTACCCGGCACCAAAGAGAGCTGCGAAAAGGCAATCACAGCCATTCAAAAACGAGACAACTCAGCCCCCGTGCCCGCAGGCAACGCTTGGGAGGCGCGCATCAAAGAGCTGGAGTCCGAGCTCGAAGAGATCGAGGCCGCCCTGCGTCGTTTAGAAGAACGACGATGACCTGATTTGCGCGAGACCCTCACAACCCTTGGTCGTTACCGCATCCTTGGCCTGATCGGCGAGGGGGGCATGGGCCTGGTGTACCGCTGTCGGGCGCTGGATCCACAGGTCTTCGAAGCACAAGGTGGCGACGTAGCGATCAAGTTGCTGCACCCACACCTCGCCTTGAACGATGGCATTCGAGACCGCTTTGCACGCGAGGCCGAGCTGGGCATGCGGCTCTCCCACCCGGGCATTGTGCGGGTCTACGCCGTCATCGAAGAGGGCAATAGCCCCGCGATAGTCATGGAACTCGTACAGGGCCAGCCTCTAAGCGCCCTGGCGCGCCCCCTAAACGATCGCACGACCTGGGACGTACTGAGCCAAGTGGGGGCCGCCCTGGAGGCTGTTCATAGCGCCGGGATCGTTCACAGGGATCTCAAGTGCGACAACGTGATGCTCTCCCCAGAAGGCCAGGTCGTGTTGCTGGACTTTGGCATCGCCAAAGAGGGACTGACGGGTGGCACCAAGACCGGCCTGGCGCTGGGCACCGTCGCAAACATGGCGCCGGAGCAGTACACCGACGCCAAGAGCGTAGATGCCCGGGCGGATGTCTATGCCCTGGCACTGCTGGCCTACGAGCTGCTCAGCGGCGCCATGCCCTGGCCTGACGACCTGAGCGAGTTCGAGATCCTGACCCGAAAGGCCAAAGGAGACCTGCTGTCCCTGGCCGCCTATCGCCCAGATCTCCCAGCTCGCATCGCTCAAGTGCTCATGACGGGTCTAAGCCCGGATCCAGAGACCCGCTTTGCCAGCGTTGTGGCCCTGCTCAAGGCCCTGGAGAGCGCCGGACTCAGCGACGCCAATCCCCTGCAATCAGAGCCACCCCCGAAGAATCCTGAGACTGAGAATCGCCTGGACCTCCCAACCGAGCCGACCTTGGATCGGGAACCAGACAGCGCGGGTCCCACCTCCTTCGGCGCGCTCCAGGACCCGGCACCGCCATCCAAGCGAACGCACTGGGGGGTCCGCATTCTGGGGTGCTTTGGTGTGTTCTGTATCGCGACAGCCGGGGTCTGCGCCGGAGTGTCCAGGCTGATGGGAGCCGATTCTGAACCGGTGCTGGCAGCCAGCGGAACCCGTCTTGTGAAGATCCCTCCAGGTGCGCTCACCCTTGGCTTGAGCGAGACCCCCGCTTCCCTGACCTACAGCTACGAGATCTCCACAACCGAGGTCACTCAGGCCCTCTACACCCAGGTCATGGGAGCGTTTCCCTGCACCCACGGCTGCGGCCCCAGCAGGCCGGTTCACGGCCTGAGCTGGATGGACGCCGTGAACTTCTGCAACGCATTGAGCCTGCGTGAGGGGTTGACCCCCGCCTACTTCGTGACCGCAACCGATGCAGTGTGGGATCGTCAGGCAGAGGGGTACCGCCTGCCCACCGAGGCGGAGTGGGAACGGGCGGCGCAAGCCGACACCAAGCTGGCCTTTGCCGGGTCCAGCCAACCCAGTCAGGTCGCTTGGTTTGGGGACAGCACCTGGAGTGGAGACCCCAAGCCGCCGGTTCAAGGCAACGCCAAAGGGCAGGTACACCCTGTCGCCCAGCTCAACCCCAACGCCTGGGGCCTGTTCGACATGAGCGGTAACG
>CAJQPC010000063.1 GCA_905480105.1 uncultured bacterium
CGTGCGGCCTCCAGGTCACCGTCCTCGCTCACGTCGACCAAGACCCAGATGGGTGCTTCAACCCGCATCTCTTGGGCCGAGAACCAGGTTGGGGAGACGTCTTCTCCTGCCTCACTCAAAGTGAGCTCGCCAAGGTCCCAGTCGTCCACGCCGCGCCCATCGGCGTCCCGCAACCACACACCGGCCGTGACTCGGTCCGGAGCCATCCCTTGTGCGGTGAGCAGGGTGGACTGGAGGGGGCCTTTGATGTCGGCGCCGCAAGCGAGGAGCAGGGTGATGAACATGGTGTGACTCTACCGCGCCAAGCATCGGGTAGCCCCTCAACCCAAGCAAGCCTTCACGATCCCTGCGGCCCGCTCGGCCTGATCCGGGGTCACGGATGAGAAACAGAGGCGCACCCACTGGGCATAGTCCTGTCCAAAGCTGGGCCCTGGCGCCATGAGCACACCATGCTCCACCAGCTCCGAGAGGAAGCCGTTCACCCCACGGGCATCCAGCCGCCCCTCCAGGTTCAAGAACAGGAAGGTACTGCCCTGGGGAGCGGGCAGACCCAAGACCCCTGCCACGCGTCGACCGGCCTGTTCATACTGCCCGCGTGCATGGGCAATCCAGCCGGCCCCGTGCTCCAACGCCACAAGCGCAGCCGCCTGGCCGGCCCGAGGCGCGCAGTAGTAGGTGTGGGTACTCACCTTCTGAATCTCCGCAATCACGGAGTCCGGACCCGCCAAGTAGCCCACCCGGTTGCCCGCCATGCCGTAGGCCTTGGAGAAGGAAAAGGCAGTGATGGTGCGCTCGGGAGCAAAGCGCGCCAGATGGACATGCTCACCCTCATAGACGTAGTGCTCGTAGGTCTCATCGGAGAGGAGCCAGATGCCTTTGGCCTGAGCCCATTCAGCGATGGCTTGCAGCCAGTCCCCGGGGAGAACCCGCCCCGTGGGGTTGCTGGGACTGGACACATAGAGCGCCTTGGTGCGACCCGAGAAATGGGCATCCAATGCCGAGAGCGCGTCTTGAATACTCTGCACCCGATCATAGAAAGGCACCTCCACGGCCACCCCGCCAAAGCAGCGCACGTGTCCCCGGATCAAGGGCCAAAAGGGCGCCAAGATCATGACCTGGTCGCCTGGAACCAACAGAGCGCCCATCACTGCGGCCAAGCCGGCCGTGGCGCCCGCCGTGACCAAGACACCGGAGCGCTCGATGGCCAGACCCTTGCCTCGCAGGGATCCGGTCAACCCATCCACCAGCGCAGGTAGGCCCTGGGGCGGGGTGTAGCGGTGTAGGCCGGGGTGATCCGCCTCCCGCTGGGCCTCCATCTGAGCGGCCGGCAGAGGCGCCATGAAGGTGTCGCCGACGTGCAGGGGGTAGGTCTCGCCGTCAAACTGGGCCAAGCGCTGGGTGAGCCCGCTGTAGATCGAGCCGGGCATGGCCGCGATGGTGGGGTTGATGGGCGGCACGATGGACATGTGTTGAGCTCCGAATCCCGGCCAGTGTACCCAGGGCATCCATGAGGGGGTATAGGGCCCGCCAAAGGAGACCCCCATGCCCGTCTACGCGATGAAGGTCACGGCCAAGGCCGCCCACGAGAAGACCGACCAGCTCTTTATCTACACCTTCGAGAGTCCCGTCCAAGGCGAGCGCACCATCGTGGCCAACCTCACGAACACCTACGAAGTGGGCGACGTGGCCGGCATCGCCGTCGAAGGCACCTTTCTGCCCGGCGTGGAGATCAAGCCCCGCAAGGTCTACGGCATTGCCAGCCAGGGCATGGCCATGGGCAAGGTGGACGCCGAGCTCGACGCGGACCTGACGGCGCACTTCGAGGCCGACAGAGAGCCCACGCCACACACGGTGACCATCACCGTGACCGTGGACGCGCGCTACCCCGAAGACGCCGAGAAGATCGGAGCCAAGGCGATCGGAAAAGGCCAGGGCCAGGTCGACTCGGTCAAGGCTGACTGAGGTCCTGATCGCCCACAGCCGCCGCGATTCGATCGCAGGAAGGGCTCAGAAGGCCACAAAAAAGTTCACGGCGGCGACGTGCTGGTCGAGGAGGGTCTCTTGGCGCTCCAAACGAGCCCAGAGGTAGCCGGCCTCGATCCGCAGTCCCTCACGGGCCTGCAAAGTCGGCCCCAGAAACAGACGATTCTGGTCAAAGCCCGAGGCTGCAAAGCCGGGGTCGTTTAGACCCCAGAAGAGCTCGTCCCAGAGCGCCACACCCCAGGGTGTGTTGGGGTGGTTGCGGAAATCTACGCGGGCAAACTGGCGCACACGCAGCCCCGTCGCCTCTGAGCTCTCGTGGAAGCGCTGCTCAAAGCGCGTCCGCGACTGCGCGTTCAAGCGCCCGTTGATCCACGACTTTTTCACGATAATCTGCTGCCAGGCACGGTGCTCGTCCACGCGAGAGCCGGAGGGATCGGAGTAGACCGGCACCCAAGCATACCCAGCCCAAACGCTCAGCCAGGGGGTCAGCTCATACCCCAGCCCGGGACGGAGGATCAGGGTGGTGCCAGGCCCACCTCGACGCATGTGCCCATCAAACCACAGCTTTAGATTCAGATTTTCCGCAGGCACCTCGGCCGTGCCAAGGACCGCTGTCCAGGTCTGAAAGTCCTGGGTATCCGCCTCCTGCGCCTGTGCCGCTGGAGAGGCGAGCAATAGAATGCTGAGGGAAAGAACAAGGGCCGAGAGGTTCTTGATCAAGCCTATTTTCCTTTGAAACTAAAGACGTGGAGAGACGGGCCGCGCCCCATTTAATGGTCCTCTTCCCCCTCGGAAATGCGAAAAACGATGGATGTCTTTCCGCTGAAGGGCTCGCCACTACTGGCTCAGAGCGATGGCGGCCTCCATCCCTTCCCGGATGGCCCGGCGCGCGTCCAACTCAGCGGCCAGCTTGGCCCCGCCGATGATCTTCACCTTGACCCCAGCCTTCTCAAGGGGCTCCAGCAAGGGAACGAAGCTGAGCTGCCCAGCGCACACCACCACGTGGTCCACGTCCAGGACCTGGGACTCGCCCGCAACCTGGATGTGCAGACCCGCGTCGTCCACCTTGTCGTAGGCCACCTCGGCCAGCATGGTCACGCCGCGTTTCTTGAGCTGCGCCCTGTGGATCCAGCCGGTGGTCTTGCCCAGACCCGCGCCCAGCTTTCCCTTTCGGCGCTGCATCAGAGTGATCTGGCGTGGACTGCTGGCCTGTTTGGCCGGGACCAACCCGCCGCGGGTCTGGTGGGTCTCGTCAATGCCCCACTCCGAGAGAAAGTCTTCCAGGTTGGGGCCCTGGCCATGGTCCACATGGGTCAAAAACTCGGCCACATCAAAGCCGATTCCACCGGCCCCAATGATGGCCACCTTCTCGCCGACCGGTGCGCCCTTGAGTACGTCCACGTAAGAAAGCACTTTGGCGTGATCCGCCCCATCAAAGCTCAGCTCCCGCGGCTTGACCCCAGTAGCCAAGACCACCGCATCAAAGCCTTGGAGCTCCTCTAAGCCCACCATCTGGCCCAGCTTTACGTCCACTCCGGCATCGCTCAGGCGGCCGCTGAAGTAGCGCAGGGTCTCGTAGAATTCTTCCTTCCCGGGGATCTGCTTGGCCAGGTTGAACTGCCCGCCGATCTCATCCTGAGCGTCATAGAGCGTGACTTGATGGCCCATCTCACTGGCCTCGCACGCGGCGCTCAGTCCACCTGGGCCGGCACCGACCACGGCCACTTTCAGCCCACGGGGGGCAGTTGGCTTGGGCAACTCCGTCTCAAAACAGGCCCTTGGATTCACCAGACAAGACGCCCGCTTGTTGGAGAAGATGTGGTCCAGACACGACTGATTGCAGCCAATGCAGGTGTTGATGCTCTGGGATTTTCCGGCTGCCGCCTTGTTCACAAAGTCAGGGTCTGCGAGCAAGGGTCGGGCCATAGACACCATGTCGGCGTCGCCTCGGGCCAGGATCTCCTCGGCCACCTCTGGGGTGTTGATCCGGTTCGAGGTCACCAAAGGAATGCTCACCTCGCCTTTCAGCTTGCGGGTGACCCAGGTAAAGGCGCCGCGCGGCACCATCGTCGCGATGGTAGGGACCCGTGCCTCGTGCCATCCAATACCGGTATTGATAATGGATACCCCAGCTTCTTCCAGCGCCTTGGCCAGCATGACCACTTCTTCCCAGGTGCTGCCGTCGGGAATCAAGTCCAGCATGGAGAGGCGAAAGATCAGCACAAAGTCGGGACCCACCGCGGCCCGGGTACGCCGAACGATCTCCAGGGGGAACTGGATGCGCGCCTCGTACTCGCCACCCCACTTGTCGGTGCGCTTGTTGGTGTGGCGCACGATGAACTGGTTGATCAGGTAGCCCTCGCTGCCCATGATCTCTACGCCGTCGTAGCCAGCCTCCTGGGCGAGCTGAGCGCAGCGCACAAAGTTGTCGATGGTGGACTCCACGCCGCGGCTGCTGAGCGCGAAGGGTCCAAAGGGTGTGATGGGTGACTGGATGGCACTGGGAGCGGCGCTGATCGGGTGGTAGCCGTAGCGACCGGCGTGCAGGATCTGCATGGCGATGCGACCGTCTGCTTCGTGCACAGCGTCCGTCAGAGTGCGGTGGCGGCGCACCTCGATCTGGTTGCTCATCTTGGCCGCGAAGGGCTTGAGCCAGCCTTGGCGATTGGGCGAGATCCCCCCCGTCACCATCAAGCCCACGCCGCCCTTGGCGCGCTCAGCAAAGTAGGCCCCCATCTTGTCGTAGTTCCAGTCCTCCTCCAGGCCCACGTGCATGGAGCCCATGAGCACACGGTTCTTGAGGGTGATGGAGCCGACCTGGAGGGGCTCGAGCAGGTGCGGATAGGGGCTGTCAGCCATGGGCGACTCCAAACTGAATGACCATTCAGTCAGAGTCTAACGCCGGCGTACAGCTCCGCCAGCCTATCGACGCGCATGACCGCCCCCGCTGCGCAACAAGACCCCTGCCAACAGGGCCAAGAGTGTCGCGATGGCCTTGGGCTTGCCTGGCCGAGTAGAGCCCACGCAGCCATAGTTGGGTCCTTCTACACGGTCCCCAGTGCCGTTGGGATCTGTCCCGTCGATCAACTCATCGATGTCCCCCACCCCATCCCCGTCGCTGTCGGTCCCCTCGCTCTCCAGGGTTGCCAGAGCGGCGATCAAGCTGTCCGGGTCCGACGCCACCAAGCCCGCGTCCAGCATGGACACTCCAAAGGGGGTGGTGACCGTGCCCAAGGTGGTCACGCCGACGTGACACACCCCACAGGACGGGGCATCCACAGTCAGCTCTTCGGCCACTGTGCCAGGGTAGTTGCCCGACGCCAGTACCGCGCCGCTCAGAATCCAAAACATCGTCATTCCTAAAGTGAGAAGTGCAGCTGACCAAGCACCATGTGCGAGGGCGTGCGGCCGCTTAAGCTGGCGTTTTGCCTGTGGATGTAGTCCACCCTTAGGTCGGTCTTGGGGGCAAAGAACCAAGTCGCCGAGCCCCACCCTCCAAGAGATGTGCCCACGTCTTGCTGCAGCCACTCTCCGGCAGCCGCCACATGCACGCCTTGGACGATCTCGTAGTCGGCCTGAACCCAGCCGGTGGATCCCAGGTTGGGCGCGCTGCCATCGCTGGCGTCAACCAGCAAGTGTCCCTCTCCCAAGATGGCCAGCCCCTGCACAGGAGAGCTGCGCACTTGCAGCCCGTGGGCTTGTCGGG
>CAJQPC010000064.1 GCA_905480105.1 uncultured bacterium
ATGGATGCTGAGTTCCTGATCTCGGTGCCGAAGATCAAGACCCACGCCGAGGCGGGGATGAGCTGTGCTTTGAAGAATTGGGTCGGCATCTGCACTGGCCAAGACAAGCGCGAGATGCACAGGGATCTGGGCCGCAACATCATGGCCATCAACGAGGTGGTCAAACCCGACCTGATCCTGGTGGACGGACTTGTGGGCATGGAGGGCAACGGTCCGGGAGACGGCGAGCCCTTCCGTTTGGGACACCTGATGATGAGCACCGAGGCGTTTACCAACGATGTTGTGGCGTGTCGTTTGGTGGGCATGCCGATTGATCGGGTGCCCTATCTGGAGCACGCCATCGACGCCGGACTGGTGTCGCAAGATCTGATTGAGCAGAGCGCGGAGCGCGTGCCGTTGCTGCGTCAGATCCGCTTAGCGCCTCAGCGCTCCCGCCTGGCCGAGCTCTCCGAGGCCCGCAGTCTAAACTGGCTCAAGCTGGCCGTTCGCCCACTGGTAGACAACCCGAAGATCAATGGTTTGGCCTACAAGGCGGGCATCATCCAGGACCGCTACTCTCTCAAAGACGACAGCATTATTGGGCTGCGCCTGCTCAAGGACAAGTGCGATGACTGTGGGGCCTGTGCAGAGGTCTGCCCCACACACCTGAGCGCGGAGGAGATTGGCGTGAAGACGGAACCCGAAGACTGCATTCAGTGTCTGTACTGTTGGTGGGCGTGCCCACAGGAGGCTCTGGAGTTGGAAGGCGATCTGCACTTCATGGAGGCCCACGCCACTCGGTACAAGGAGCAGGTGGAGGCCCTTTGTTCCTAACTTGGGCTGGGCTACTCTGGGGTGGAGTGGCCGCGGCTGAGCCCATGCATGTACGGGCTGTCGCCTCCCCACCAGAGACCCTCCAGAAGCTCACCGGTAAGCGTGCCATTCGTCTGTATTGGGACGCCGGGTGGCCGGAGAGTCTAGGCCCGGCGACCGTGGAGCTGAAGACCTCTTCTGGATGGAAGGCCATTGGCAGTGGCGTAGAGCCGGGGTGGCTCTCCAAGCCCTTGCCGCGCGAGTCACAGCTTCGCGTGATTCAGGGGGGACAGGCGAGCGCTGCTGTCTGGGCGACCTGGGGACTGGACGCACAGGGTGTGGCCCGCTTGGGATGGCCGGAGCTTCTGCCCGGTGCCCAGGTCGCGGATATCATCGCGGATGGGGACAAGGGGGCTTGGGTCGCGTTGCTTGAAGGGGGGTTGGTCTATGCGGACAAGACCGCCTTCCCGGTCCAGGCCTTTGGCGTCTTTGAGGGTCTGCCCAGTCCACAGGTCAACGCCCTGCTGCTGGACGGAGAGCAGCTCTGGGTGGCCACGGGGGACGGATTGGCCTTGGTTGTGGAGGGCAGGGTGACCCAGGTCTGGGACCTGAGCCTGTCGGATCCGTGGGTGCAGGCCTTGGGTGGAAGCTCCGCCGACCTGTTCATCGGCACGTACCATGGATTGGATCGGCTGCAAGACCGACTCACGCCCCTGCTGAGTACCCACAGCGTTTTCTCCATCACAGTGGGCCGAGACGGCCGTTTTTGGGCGGGCTACGAAGGCGTGTATGGCCTGCCGGAGGGGGAGCCCATCGAGGGGGTCAACCCCGATCTGAACATCTGGGACAGTGACCACTACGCTCCGGACCGGGTACTGCTCGCCACGGACACGGTGGGGGTTTTACAGCTCAAGTCCGGTGTTCTATCCCAGTTTTGGATGTCGAAATCCGGCGCGACCTACGCATTGGAGCGACAGCGTGGGGTGCTCTACGTTGCTGCGGACACCCAGGGCTTGGTCGCTCTGAATGGGTCGCAGGTGGAAAAGCGCTGGACCCGTGCGCAGGGCTTGCCGGGGGACTCGGTCACCGAGGTAGCCGCTGGGCCGAGCGGGCGACTCTGGGTGGGAACCGACCAGGGCTTGGCGCTGTTGCGGCCCAAGACGGACACCATCGCGGCATGGAGGCTGGCTGGAGGAGCCGCAGGAATTGGCGTCTCCCAGGTAAGCGCTTCGAAGAAGGGGGCCTGGGTCGCCACGGATCTGGGGTTAGCCCACATCGGTGAGGTACCCGGCCGATACAAGGACGCGCTGGCTATTCCCGGTCCTGTACTTGGTGTTCAAGAGCAACACGCCGGCCGGAGCCTATGGGTGCTCACCCCGGAGAATGCCTACCGAGTGCGTCCCTCGGGCTTAGAGCGCCTGCCCCTTCCCGCACGAACCGAGCGCTTGGCGGTCAGCGGCGGCAGCACTTGGCTGGCTGGCGAGACAGGCTTGTATCGACACGATGGGGGCTTGGATCGCTTCGTCGCGACGTCCATCACAGGCCCGGTCCTGGACCTGAGTGTGGCCCCCAGCGGCCTGCTTTGGGTGCTGCAGGACGGCTACCTGAGTGCGGTAGATGCGGCGGGGAGCCGCCGGGACTACCTGCAGGCGTCTCAAGGAGAGGGGCTCCGGGCGTGCGGAGCTGGCACCTTTGTGTGGGGCAATCAGGGCTTGGAGCTGGTGAACGTCAGCTCGGGAGAAGTCTCGGTCTTTCCTGCCTTGGCTCAGATACAGGTCCTGGACTTGGTCTGCGAGCAGGGCAACACCTGGGTGTTGACCACTCAGGGGCTGGTCGCTTTCCCGGACGGGGGGCTGCTTTATGGCGTGCCGGAGCTGAGCACCTTGGGCGAGATCCGCGGCCTGGATCTGGACGATGAAGGCCGCGCATGGATCATGGGCGAGGGCGGCGTTGCCCTGTACCCGCTGCGTTGAGCACTGCCTGCAGCCTGGGTATGACAAGCTCCAGGCTCGCCTTTCGCAGTCTCTGTGGCGGGCACCAAGACCTCTCCCGCCAGCTCTGGGACGGCTTCCCCATCGTGGGTCCGCTGGTTGTCCCAGTAGAGGGTCTGCGCGTTGCGGGTGCTGATACGGACGTCCAACACCGAGCCGCAGGGAGAAAAGGCGCTGGGTCGCTGGGACCCAGGTCAGTGGCATGCCTTCTGGCGCGGCATAGCAGCAAAAAAGGCCGCCCGAGTGCGTCCACTTAGAATGCCATTGGCGATGCAGTCGCAGGGGCCTAGGGGGTGGCTTTTGGCCCAAAGTCGGACGCTGACTACCGTGTTGGCGAGCGCACCCTTTCCTTGAGAACCCTTGCAATGAACAGTGGATTTCCTAACAGGTAGCGTTTCCATAGGCGCTCGGGCTCGGTGATCAGCCTGGCGAGCCACTCGGCATTTTGGTTGAGGAAACCAGGGCCGCGATCGGTTTTGCCGCTCACAAAGTCCGCGGTAGCGCCCAAGCACCACACGACCGGCGCCGAGAGCGCAGAGCGATGCTCGGCAGTCCAGTGCTCTTGCGTTGGTGTGCCCATGCCCACCAACACGATGTCTGGCTCGGCGGCGTTGATACGGGCCAAAAGGGCAGGGGTCTGCTCTGGACTGTAGAAGCCGTGCTCTGAGTGGAGCTTCAACTTGGGATGCTTTTCTCGGAGAGTCTCAGCGGCTGCTTGGCTCACACCGGGCTCCCCACCCACCCAGGCCAGAGTCCAACCCTGGCTCTCTGCCAGCTTTGCCAAATCCCAGATCCAGTCCGCACCAGTCATGCGCTCAGGCAGGTGTTTGCCTTGAAGGCGTGCGCCTAGAACGATGCCTTGGCCGTCGGCGTAGCATAGGTCCACCCCCTGGAGAAATCCCTTGAGAACCGCGTCGCCTCGAGCGCTGTTGACCACGTGCACATTCAGGTAGGCCAAGGTCTTGGGAGCGCCTGCTGCCACCATCTTGCGCACTTGTTTCAGCATGCCTTGTCGGTCCAAGACATCGACGGGCAGCCCCAGAATGTGCAGACGATTCGGAACGCTCATGGGCGTTGGTTAATCACTGGGTGTAGGCGGCCGAGACGCGCCAGTAGATCCCAGCGATGCGGGCGTCCCCGTTGTCGATGGGGTTGGTTCCCGTCCCTTCTTTTGCTGCACCGATGATCAGGTAGGCAATGCTGCCGCTGCCCCACTGGGAGAACAGGGAAGACGGTACGGTAAAGGACCCGTCGTTCTTGGCCCAGCAGGTCACGTCGTGCACCTTGTCAGTCCACTGACCGGTGGGGGTCACCACGATGTTGATCAAGATCTGGTCGGCACCGCTGGCATTCCAGTTGAAGTTCAGGTTGGTGCGCGAAAGGGACTGGATGGAGCCACTCACAGCCGAGGGGCTGGTGACGGTAAAGGCCTTTGGACCACGAGTCACGTCAGAGATCGAGAAGGAGGGGTAGACCGCAGAGGTCACGGTCTGCAGGTCGTAGGCGCTGCCTTGTGACAGGGCCGAGGACGTGAACTCGCCAACCCAGCCCAGGCTGGTCGAATTCCAGTCCATACTCACCGTGCGGCTGCCCTGCTTGAGCTGCACCTGGGGTACTTCAAAGTCGGTGTAGACGTTCAGGGGATTGGAGCTGACGAAGTTGTCTGAGCAGCTGTCTTGGGACGCGGCGTAGAGCTCCCACCAGTGGAAGTCCGAAGGTACGTTCATGAACATCACGCTGTCGCCGTAGTCCAAGCCTGGGTCGTATACGTTCTCGTTGTAGTCCCACCAGTTCAGGCTACCCATCACAGAAGCTTGGCCAGATGCATCTTCGTAGGTGGTGAATGCCTCGGTTTCGACGACCTGGTTACTGCCACTGTTGACGGTGATGTCATACAGGCCCGCGGTAGATTGGCTGGGGCTACTCACCGAGATGGAGCTGTTGTTCCAGCTCTGTATGCTGCCGGATTTACTACCGAAGAGTACCTCGCCGCTCGATGCGGTGAAGGTGCCGTTGAGAGTGACCACCGTGCCCCCAGCCGTGGTCCCCCAGTCCGGTGTCACGCTGTTGATGCGCATGTCGGTGTCCGAGTCCGAGTCAGAGTCAGAGTCCCCGTCCCCGTCGGCGTCAGCGTCAGCGTCAGAGTCGCTGTCCCCATCTGCATCCGTGTCGGCGTCGCCTTCGGGACCGGTCTCGGTCACGACACCGGTCTCGTTGTAGGCCTCCAATCCACAGCCAGCCAAGGCCAGGAGTGCCGAAGCTCCGAAAGTTAGCGAGAGAGAGCGAAGCTGTTTGGAGAAGACGCGCATGTGGGCCTTTGGGGTTTCATCCGGGCAGTGTACCGTGTCTCAGGCCGGGTTGACGAGTCCAACCCCTTTGCGCTACGGGCCGTTCATGACTGCACTGATGTCCCTGTTGTCCCTACTGCTGGTGTTTGTCGGCTGCGCGGGTCGTGCCGCCCCAACGGCACCGATTCCGGTCGAAGAAGTGCCTGAGCTGCTCTCCCCCGCGGCGCAGGACTTTGTGTTCGGCCCTGGAGATACCTTCGACATCAAGGTCTGGAAAGCACCGGACTTGGACATGACGGTGACGATCGCCCCCGACGGGCGCATCACTTTCCCGATCGTGGGGCACGTGCAGGTCGCGGGAATGACCTATCCCGAGCTGGTCAAAACCCTGGAGGCGAGCCTGTCCCAGTTTTACCGGGAGCCGTCGGTCTCGGTGAACGTGGTGGAGCTCTCCAGCCAAAAAATATTCGTTTTGGGGGAGGTCACCAGCCCTGCGGTGCTCCAGCTTGAGTCAGACATGACCGTGCTCGAGGCCATGGTGCGCGCTGGGGGCATCAACACCAACGCGCGAACGGACAATGTGTTGCTGATCCGAGGGGACGTGTCAGGAGAGCCAGAGCTTTACTTGGTGGATGTGGCCTCGATCTATGGTCAGGGCAACATGAGCCAGTTGGTCTACCTCCAGCAGGGTGACATTGTGTACGTGCCCACCAAGACCATCGCCAATGTGGAGCGCTTCTTTCGTCGCCTCCAGACGGTCCTGGCGCCATTCGTTGCTGGATCTGCGGTGTACCGAAACGCCATCTCCGATGGGGCGCAGGGCACGGGCGCAATCCTGGCTCAGTAGCCCATGCACCGTACCAACTGGATTCGCTTGGCCGTTGGCCTGGTGGACATCGCTGTACTCGCTGGCGCGCTCGCACTGTCGTGGCAGCTGTGGGTGATCTGGCGCCCGGTCATGGAGCAGCTGCTCCAGGTGCAGTACCGCGAACTCTGGCTCCTGAACCCTTGGATGCCGCCGGCTGGCTTGCTGCTCCTGGGTTGGCTGGGATTCCTACGGCACCAGGGGCTCTACGACCCCAGTCGCAGCAGTACTGTGGTGCGCTCCCTCGGTGGTATTTCGAAGGCGACCATCGGAGTCCTTCTCCTGGCCGCGCTGCTGCACCTCGTATTGCCCGAGGCGCGTCGTTGGTCCCGCTTCTTGCTCTTGACCTGGGTGGGGGCTGGCTTTGCGCTCTTGTCTGTCTGGCGCGCGATGCTCCTCCGTTGGCAGTCTGGGGTAGGTGCCCAGCTGGCCGCTGAGCGTGTGGCGATCTTCGGGGTGGGAGAGGAAGCTGTGCTCATGAAGGAGCGATTGGCCCGCGAGGGACGGCGGGCCTTCTCTCTCAAGGGCTTTATTGTCCCCGTCGGCGAGGCCAGTAAAGTGGAGGACGGCTGTCTTCTTGGTGGCTCGGATACGCTCCGGGAGATCATCAACGAGCATGGAATTGAGACCATCGTCCTGGCCTCGCGAGGGCTGTCCCGCGCAGACGCGCTGGAGCTGACCACCCGATGTGCCCAAATGGGCATCCGTGTTCTTCAGGTCCCTTTCACCTGGGGCATCGTCAGTCCGCGCCTGGAGGTTGCCGAGCTCGGAGAGCTCCAGCTCATCGACTTGAGCCGGGTGACCTATCCAAGCTTGGTGGTGTCTCTCAAGCGCTCCGTAGACATCATGGTTGTGATCTTGGGGGGCTTGGTTCTCTGGCCGGTGTTCCTGTTGGTATCCATCGCCATTCGCTTGGACTCCCCAGGACCAGTGCTCTACGCCTCGCCCCGGGTTGGAAAGGGCGGGCGTATGTTTTCTTTTTACAAGTTCCGGTCGATGATCGTGGGCGCCGATGTTCAAAAGGCGGCGCTGGAAGCCCAGAACGAGTCCGATGGCCCGCTCTTCAAGATGACGCGCGACCCGCGGGTGACCCGGGTGGGGGACTTTCTTCGGCGCAGCTCTCTGGACGAGTTTCCGCAGTTCTGGAACGTTTTGCGTGGAGACATGAATTTGGTCGGTCCACGCCCACTGCCTACGGGGGATCTCCAGGGTATCGAGCACGATCGCGAGTTGGCCTATTGGTTCGAGCTTCGGCACCAGGTACATCCAGGAATTACGGGTTTGTGGCAAGTTCGTGGAAGGTCAAACCTTGGCTTTCAGGAAATGGTGAGTTTGGATATCGCTTACGTGCAGGGGTGGAGCCCTTGGCTGGATCTAAAGATATTGATGCTCACCATCCCTGCTGTTCTCAAGGGTAGGGGGGCTCGTTGACTTGGCCCCCACTACATCCAGCCTCCGCCCGCGTTAAGGTTCGTTCGCAATGGAGCTAATGCGTCTTATTGCGGCCTTGCGCCGTCGCCTGTGGTTGCTGATTCAGGCGCTTGTGGTCTTCACAGTGGCTGGCGCGGTGAGCGCCCTGCTGTTGCCCAAAGAGTTCGAGACAAGCGCTCGTCTGATGGTCTCAAGTTCAGATGCGACCTCAGCCGTTCTCTCGGACCTGGGCTTGCAGGAACTCGCCGTCGGGATGTCTGGCGAGAGCGACGACATCCAAAACCACATCGCCATGATGACCACGCGCCCCGTGCTGGCGGAAGTCATCTGGCGCCTGCAGCTTCGTGATTCGGACAACAAGCTTCTGGCCCCCGACAAGCTGATCATTGACAGCTCGCTTGTGCCCACAGAGATCGTGCCGCAGCTGACTGTTCGGCAGCACGAGAACACCGACCTCATCCAGGTCGTAGCGACCTCTGACGACCCGCTCAAGTCCCAGCTAATGGCCGACACCTTGGCCCAAGTTTACATCGCCGAGACCCAGCAGCGGGCCAAGCAGGAAAGCACGGACGCCCGCACCTTTGTGGAGGAGCGCCTGGTCATCGTTCAGGCGGAGTTCGACAGCGCGCTCTCCGACATTGCCGATGTGCAAGAAGAAGAGCGAATCATTGATTTGGACTCGGAGGTGCGCTCCGCTGTGAGCCGACTCTCAGAGCTGATGATGATGGCCGAGGAGACCCAATCTCGTTCCGGCGAAATTCGTGCCCAAGCGGACGAGCTGCGGGGTCTTCAGGGTCAGGAAGATATCGATTGGCTCGGCCCAGGTACCGTGGCGGAAAACCCAGAGCTCCGTAGCTTGCGGGAGAGCCTCTCCGAGCTGCGTGTTCGTCGGGTGACACTGCTGTTGGATCTGACGGAGCGCCACCCAGACGTGGTGCAGCTCGACGAGCAGATTCGGGCGTTGGAAGAAGAGATGGTGGACGTGCTGGCTCAACAGCACGGTATGAATCCCACCTTGGTGCAGCTCCAAGTGGAAGAGGCTGGTCTTCGTGACCGGGCCGGTGCCATTGAGGACGCCATCGAGCGCACCACGGAGACCTTCAGCCAGTACCCCGACAAGATGCGTCGCCTCTCGCAGCTGCAGTTGGCTGCAACCGCTGCGGAAGAGGTCTACCGTTCATTGGCATCCCAGAGCTACCAGATCGCCGTAGCTGAGGCGATGAGCGCCTCCCCCGTCCAGCTAATCGAGCCGGCCACCAAGCCCGATCGCCACAAGAGCCCGCGCTTTGTCGTGAACTTGGTCACAGGCGCAGGACTAGGCGTGCTCGTGGGCTTGGGTTTGGTCTTCCTCTTCGAGTACATCGACGACAGCATCCGCAGTCCCGAAGAGCTCAAGGAAACCTGGGAGCAGCCCCTGCTGGCTACATTGCCGCTCTACGACGCCGGCGTGGGTAAAAGCATCGCCAACCTGCCTGTCACCGACCCGTTGGCCGAGGCGTACAGGACTCTGCGCTCTGCCATTCAGTTCGCGTCTCTGGACAGCAAGAGCAACTCTCTGTGTGTGAGTTCTTCGCTCCCCGGAGAGGGAAAGTCCACAGTGGTTGCCAACTTAGCGGTCTCTCTCGCCCGCGAGGGCAAGCGAATCTTGGTGGTCGACTGCGACCTTCGCCGCCCCACGCAGCACAGCTTCTGGCCGCAGTCTGACAACCGGGTTGGGCTCACGCAGGTGCTGCTCGGAGACCTTCAAGTGAGCGAGGCCATCCAAGAGACGGGTGTGGCTGGTCTCTCCCTGCTCAGCTCTGGCGCCATTCCGCCCAATCCCGGGTCCTTGGTCGAGAGCCTGCGCTTACGCCAACTCATCAATGAGCTGTGTCGCAGCTACGACTTTGTGCTCGTGGATGTGCCCCCAGCGCTGGTGGTCAACGACGCGCTGCTTGTGGCCCAGATGGTCGGAGGGTTGGTGCTCGTAGTAGAGGCAGACAAGACCCCACGCCGCGTCTTGGATGACACCCGCGAGCGCCTGATCAGCCACGATGTTCAGCCATTGGGCTTGGTGCTCAACAAGATGGACTTTAGCGCCACTGGCTTTGGCATCTACGCCAAGGCCTATCAAGCGTACGGCAACACCGGAGACGCTGCATGAGCTGGCTGCTCCTCGCTTTTGTCGCCTGTGGCCCGGACGCCGCGGTGGTGGCGCAGGGCTTAGGATCAGGAAACCCCGCTGTACGGGGGGACATGATGGATTTGGCCAAGAACGTTCAGGATCCGCTTATCGCGCAGGGCCTGGTCGCTGCGCTGACCGACCCCTCCGCGGAGCTCCGTGTTCGGGCCTTGGTTGCCCTGGCCGAGCAGGAAGATCTCACGGTGGTCCCCGCTGTGGTCGAAGCTTTGCAGGACCCGGAGCTGAGCGTGCAGGTGGCTGCTGCGGAGTGCTTGGGTCGCTTGGGAGATCCGGCAGGCGGGCCGGCGCTGCTGGCCTATGTCGAGAGCCAAAAGCTGCCTCCGCTCAACGCGATCTGGGCCCTGGGACAAATCGGTGATGCCAGCGCGATTCCCGTACTCTCTGGGCTCCAGACCAGCCCGGATGGCCACGTCGCTTGGAATGCCACGCAGGCCCTTCGGGAACTTGGGGATGCACCTGCTGTGGAAGCGCAGCCACCGGTCTTGCCGGAGGCCGAGGCTCAGCCTATCGAGGAGGAGCCAGCCACGGAGCCCGAAGAGCCAGCGCCCAAGGCCCCAAGTGTTCGTACGGACCGGGAAGCGCCGCCAAAAAGCCAAAAGATGGCCTGGCCGCCGGGATGACTTAGCCGGAGGGGGTCCACCACGGCTGGGGACCTTGACGTTGGGCTGGGGTCACGCGCTTTGGGTCCAAGGGGGCTCGCCAACGTCCGTTCCACTGAAGCCTAAGCTCGACACGCTGTTCCACGGGCCGGTTTGGGCTCGCAAACACATGACGTGCACCGAGCGTGACCACCCACTGTGGCTGCTCTGCCACGGGGTTGGTGGACAGGCCAACCCGAGCTTGTCGGGGCATGTACCCAGCGTCGACGGAACGAAGCTCTGCGCTCAGGGTCAGGCGTGGGTGGATTCGGTGGCGTAGATTCAGCTGCCATGCCAGGCTCCAAATGGGCTGAAAGCCTCGGTTGCGTCCACCGTTAGGGGGAAACTGAAGCTGGACCAGATTGCTGCTCAGACGTAGGTCGTCCACCCCGATAGAGCCCAAGATCAAATAGGTGTTCCAGGCGATGCTGAGGGGCTGCTCGGGATCAGTATTTAGAGCGGTGCCTGCTCCAAAACGCAAGCTGGGGGCTGGGGGGGTAGGGCGCTTGGCTGGCAGGTCCAATCGTGCTGCTTGGAGCTGTGGTCTGCGGTTTGGCGGGGCCCCATTTGCTCGGACTGCGCCGCCCTTCGGGCTGCCCATCTTGGCGGGTTGAAACTCGATGTTGGGCCCGGTCAAGGTGCGCATAGCCACTTGGGCGCCCGAGAGGAACTCCGAGCGGGCAAGTGTCTCGTTGAGTAGGGCTTCAGCGGCAAGGGTCGCCGCGATCGTGCTCAGGTCAGCCGCCCGCTGTTGGTCCGCTTCGCTCAAGTAGGGCAGCGGTTGGGAGTGTTGGGCGAAAGCCCAGTAGGCTTCCAGCTGGGCCCAGTTAGTGCGGAAGGCCGGACTTGCGCGGCGTCCGGCGCTTACCTGAACCATAAGCTCGCGGTGACGCATGATGTAGTGCTGGACCAGGGGCTGCGGCGGCGGGGGAACGCTTCGCTGCCAAGTCGCCAGGGATGGATCAGTCTGGCTGACCAGGGGTGTGGCCGGGGCCTCGTCCAGGGAGAGGGCCCAGGCCTGGGTAAGCAGCAGGGCCAACAGCATGGACCGATGCTACCTTGGCATTCATGTGGACACTCCTTTGCGCGTTGCTCTTGGCCGCGCCGGCCGACCCCCAGTTGGATGACAGCGCCGAGCGCCTGTTGCGTGCCCAGCGCCAGGTTGTGATCTTGGGCGGCGCCGATCGGAGCGCAATGCACCGGGCCATGCAGCTCAAGGACGCGCCGGCCACGGAAGGGTGGTACCCGACGTGGTCGCGGGTCTACGGTGCCTATATGCCCGAGGACTTGGTTCTGGACGGGGGGGAACAAGGCCTCTTGGCGCCGGTGGTTGGGGTACGTGCCAGCGTCTGGACGGGCTTGGGCTCCCTGAGCCCTCAAGGAACTCTGGGCGACAGCGAGGCCGGACTGCTCTCGGTGCGTGGGCGCGCGGAGCTGGTTGCCTACACCCCTTGGTACGAGGTGCGGGTGTCCCCGGAGCTCTGGGTGGATGCACCGACCGTTCAGGTGGGCTTTCCTATCCGCGAGGCCTACGGCGGCTTTCGACACGGGCCGTGGCAGGCGGGCTTTGGCACGGAGCGCCGCTATGTGGGCCCCTCGCGCCATGGCGCGTTGGTGTTTGGAGATGACGCATGGAGTGTGCCGATGGGCCAGGTGGCCTACGAGGGCAAGATCGGCCGCGCGGGGGCGCTTCGGGTGCATGTGGGCGCAGGCTGGTTGCAGCGTCAACGGCTGGATGTGGAGTACCCGGGGATCATTCTGATGGATTTTCGCTGGGCACCGACCTCTTGGCTGGAGCTTGGCGCCACACGATTTGGGCTCTTTGGGGGCCAGGGCAGGCCCTTGCCGTCGCTTGGCCAGCTCATCTTGCCTACCAAGCCCCACATCTACGACGACCCAAACCAAGAGGAGCCTGACCAGGATGAGATCGCTGCTTTTGATGCCCGGATCACGGTGCCGCTGCCAGGTGCGCTGGACTACCTAGAGGTCTACACCCAGTACGGCGGTGACGACCTGATTGTGAACCGGGACTTGGGTTTCCCCCGGCCTCAGCTGGCTGGGATTGCAAACTTGGCCGGTGCGGAACTGAGCGCGGGCCCCTGGGTGCTTGGCGCCGAGTGGGCACGTCTGCGGGACGACTACTTTCGCTGGTATCAGGGCCACCGTATCTATCACCAGGGCTTTACCCAGGAGGGGCGCTACTTGGGGCATCCCAATGGGGGAGACCAGGACACCCTTTGGCTCAGGGCAGGCTTTTTTCCAGGTACCTGGGGCGGCCAAGTTCAGGTGGAGCGGGTGCGCACGACCCAGGTCATGGAGCTGCTCAATGACACCCTCTTTGTGGGCTTGGAGGAGCAGGAGCGCTGGCGTGTTCAGGCCAGCGCCGTCTACCACCCACCGCAGGGTGGACGCTGGCGGATTGGCTACGAAGTGGAGCGCATCGAAGGGTCGAACTTTGTACCGGGGCCCACGCTGACCCAGCACCGGGTGCTTTTGGAGCGCCAGGGGGTGCCGTATGTGCTTGTAGGGGCAGGGAAATAGAGTTTCGTCCTTTTTCTCTCGGGCCCAGGCCAAAGCGCCCTCCGCTACTTTGAGGGGCACCGCTTCCAAGACGCTTTGCCGCTCAGGCAAGGCGGCCGCTGCAGTACCCTAGTAAGAGGGAGGGGATGCCTATTCTCTCCGCAACGCTTCTCTCCCTGTTGGCCTGTTCCTCCCCACGCACGTTGATACTGGTGGTTCAGGGGCAGCCGGCCCCTCCCGGTGCAAGGCTTTTACAGGGGCCGGGGGCGCCTGTGGATGCTTGGCGGAGTTTCGTGAGCGGGGTGTCGTCAGAAGGCGAGAGCTGGCCGATGGTGCTCCCGGCGAGGATGGATGCGGACCTACGTATTCAGGCTCCGATGCGGGGTAAATCTTCCTTTTCTCACCCACCGTTTTGGGACGGTCACTCCTCTGCTGCGGTGCTCTTTGTGCCGACGACTTGGCCGATTCAAGAGGCTGGGATTGGGGTGAAAGTCTTGGCACCGGTGCCGGATCTGAGGGGCACCCCGGGCACGCCGACTTGGTTTGGGCCCAAGTTTGCCTCGCAGCTTGGGGTCGCCCATGTGGGGCTGTTCAAAGAAGGGGATCGCTACTTGGGGCGCCTGAGCGGTCCACAGGTTCCTGGGACCGGAACACCCAAGAGGGATCTCAACTTTGAGGTAGACCGAGACAAGCGGGCGGCAGTCTTCCAGCTCGGCGCTCAGCAGGTCCAGGTCGCCCAAGAGGCGCCGGCGGTCTGGATCCCGGTGGACTTCGCCCTTGGGGATCACCACAGCGCGCACGCATGGGCGCGTTTCCACAGCGTGAAGGCTTTCAACGAGCTTCAGTTGCTTATGTCACCCCTGCATCTGGATGCGGCCCAGCCTTGGACACAGATGAGCTGGCCGGCCGCCTGGAGCGCAGAGCTGGCTCAGACCCATGGCCCCTTTGCCACTGCGATCGCGCCCTATCCGGTGGCTGCGGTGGCGGAGTCAGGCCTGAGTTGCGCGGCCATGAAGGCTGAGTTGCTGACCCTCTCCGAAGAACGCTCGAAGGTGGCCGCAGCGCAGAAGGAGCAGCTTGTGGTTTTGGGCAGCGTGGCTCCACAGGCCTGGTCGGACTCCGGTTGCCAGGGGGACGCTGGGCTTCAAGCGATGCTGGAGGCGAAGCGCGTACTGAAAGAGGCGGCCGGGTCGCGTGACCGTGTGGTGTTGGTCGGGGTCTCGCCTCACTGGGTGTTGGGCGTGGAAGCGGGCTCGCTCTCCGAGCTTGGGGCGCAGTTTTTGGACTGATTTTAGGGCCGTTCCAGAGGGTCGAGCTCTTTTACCTTCGGTTTGCCGGTGCGCCAAAGTAGGGCGGCAAGGCTGGCGCCCACACCGATGGCCATACCCATTTGGATGCCCAGGGTCAGGGTCGCCGCAAGGGCCGTCATGGCCACGGCGAAGTCGAGGCGGTTGTTTTTCCAGAGCCCAGAGAGGGTCTGGAGATCCACCAGGCCGATGACCGCACTCATGATGATCGAGGCCAATACAGCCTTGGGCAGGAAGTAGAAGTACTGGGTCAGGAAGAGCAGGACCAAGGCAACCACACCAGCGGTGATCAGGCCCGCCAAAGGGCTTCTGGCGCCGGCCTGTGCGTTGACTGCGGTGCGGGAGAAGCCACCGGCGACGGGGTAGCCGCCGACCATGGCCGAGGCGAGGTTGGCGAGGCCCAGGCCTACCAGCTCTCGGTTGGGCTTGAGTTCTCCGGCCGCATCGTAGCGTTTGGCCACGGAGATGGCCTCCATCATGGCGACCAGGGCGATGGCCAAGGCGATGGGAAAGAGCTGGCCTGCCATCTCCAGGGTTATCCAGGGCAAGGAGATGCTGGGCAGTCCTGCTGGGACCTGGCCTACGACAGATAGTCCCACCTGATCCAGGCCGAAGGCCCAGGTGGTCAAGGTGCCCGCGGCCACCACCAGGAGAAAGCGTGGGAAGCGCGGGCTTATTTTCTTCAATGCGACCAGCGTCACAACGCTGATGACCGTGACGCCCAGGGTCAAGGGGTGAATGTCCCCAAGCTTCTCGCTCAGATCCATCAGGATGACGTGCACCTGTTGAGAGCGGGGAAGGGAGATGCCCAGGGCGCTCTTGAGCTGGGAGACGCCGATGATCATAGCGGCCGCAGCCGTGAAACCCGTAATGACGGGCTTGGTGAGAAAACGAACGAGAAAGCCGGCTCTTACCAGCCCCATCAGCAGCTGGATGCCGCCGACCATCAGGGCTAGAAGAGCTGCGGCTGTCGCGTACTGCTCAGGGTCGTTTGAGATCAGTGGGAGGAGTCCGGCGGCCACCATCAGGGAATCCATGGCCACGGGGCCCACTGCCAGGGGGCGACTGGAGCCGACCAGGGCGTAGAGAGCCAGGGGCAAGGTGGCGGCGTAGAGTCCCACGATGGGCTCCAGCCCCGCCAACATCGCGTAGGCCATGGCTTGAGGGACCAACATCACCGCGGTGGTCAGTCCGGCGAGTACATCGGAGCGCAGCTCGCACGCAGTGCTGGCTTTGAGGGTCCGGACCAAGGGAAGCATCAGGCGTCCCCGACCAACTTGCCTTTGGGGGCTAAGCCATGCTCCACGAGCTGAAAGGCCAGCATCCCCATCGTCATTGAGGCCACGAAAGCCATAGCTTGGGGTGCAAGTGACGCCGCAGACACCAAGCCGGGACCTGGACAATAGCCGCCGACGGCCCAGCCGACCCCAAAGAGAGCGGAGCCGCCGACCAAGCGTATGTCGATGTCCCGTCGTTTGGGGATGTGGAAGGAGTCCCTAAAGAGCGGGGACTTACGCCGCAAGATGAGCCGAAAGAGCACCAGGTGCACCACGATGGCCCCGGCCATCACAAAGGCCAAGCTGGGGTCCCACCCATCTGCCAGGTCCAGGAAGTTGATGACCTTGTCCGCGCGGGTCATGCCGCTGATGCAAAGGCCTGCGCCAAAGAGCAAGCCCGAAGCCAATGCGGTGGTGATTGCTTTCCGACTCGCAGTGAATCTGCTTCCGCTCACAGTGCACCTCCTGCGAGCAGTTGAATGCTGGTCGCTGTGGCCATTCCGGTTGCCATAAAGGTCAGGGTCGCGACCAAGGAACGTTTGGAGAAACGCGAGAGCCCGCAGACCCCGTGGCCGCTCGTGCAGCCATGGCCCATGCGTACCCCAAAACCAACCAATAAGCCGGCTATCACCGTGGCTGTCATGGAGCGGGTGTCGCTCGCTGCGATGAGGTCAGGGGCGCTCAGGAACCCGGCCACGCCGGCCGCGCTCAGGCCCACGACAAAGGCGGTGCGCCAAGCGATGTCCCCTGATTTTGGGGAGAGCAATCCGCCGAGGATTCCGCTGACTCCGGCAATGCGTCCGTTTGCAAGCAGGATCAGCGATGCGCTCAGGCCGATGAGTGCACCACCAGCGGCTGCGGACCAGGGGGTGAAGTCGGTGGTGAGGCTCATGTCCGAGTTCCTTGAAGGCTGCTGTACCAGCCGGAGGTGCCGCCAATGAGGTTTGCGACCTTGGAGAAACCCATGTTCATAAGGGCCGTGGCACCGCGATTCGACCGAGCACCAGAGCGGCACACAATGAGCAGGGGGCGTGTGGGGTCCCAACCCTCAGCGACCTGGGTCAGGGTGTCCAGTGGAACCAACTCCGCTCCAGGGAGGTGGCCCATGGCACCTGTGTATTCCTCGGGCTGGCGCACATCGATGAGCCGCACATCGGACTTGTGCTCGCCCCACCATCGCAGATCAGCCTGGGGAACGCCCGCCTCGTTGTTTCGTAAGCGCTCGAAAGGGTCCGGCGCACCCATGCGACGGTTGGCCGGGACGGCTTGGCCGATGAGCCGTGGACGGGGCAGGTTGAGCGCGCTCATCAAGGTCACAAAGGACGCCAAGTCTCGCCCTGCACCCAAGCGTGGGTTGTGGGCTTGCTCCTCGGCGACGCTGCTCTCGCGGTGGCCGTTGTAGTCGTGTCCGGGGAACACTCGGGTCTTTCCCGGCAGGGAGAAGATCTGCGCGTGTACGGAGGCGTAAAGGGCCGCGGCATCGCCCCCTTGAAAGTCCGTACGGCCACAGCCGCGAATGAGCAGAGTGTCGCCGCTAAACACCATGCCGTGGGCGTGATTCACGTAGCTGGCTGAGCCGGATGTGTGGCCTGGAGTATGGCGAACTTCGAGCTCAATGGCACCACAAGTCAGGTACTCGCTGTGCCCCAAGTAGCGGTCCGCTCCCATGCTCTCTCCGCTGTCTGGGGTGGCCAGGGCGCAGCCGGTCAGAGTGCGAAGTTTGTTGGCGGAGGTGATGTGGTCCGCGTGCTCATGGGTTTCAAGCACCCAGCTCAGTCTGAGGTTGAGCTGAGAGAGCAGCTCCAGGTCGCGGGTCTCCTGCCCCAGGACGGGATCGATGAGCAGGGCCTTGCCGCTGGCGGGGTCGCCGAGCAGGTAGGTGAGTGTGTTGGATTTTTCATCGAAGAGCTGCCGAAAGATCATGGTGACCTCCTTTCTGAAGGAAGCCATTGCAGGGGGTATGCCAGCGCTTCTGTTGATGCTTTAAAAACAAGGTAGAAGCATCAAAGTTGCTCTTCGATCTCGTTGGGGCATTCCGGGGTGCTCCGAATAATGAGCCATTTTGAGCTAAAATTGGGTCAGATTGGTCGGTCAATGGAGCCTTGAGCAGGCCGTGTCAATCGCTCTCCGACGGATCGTGGGCCGTGTTGAAGAACACTATGTGATAAATTTCATCGTGTATCCATATATTTGTCGGTGAATATTTCCCCGAGTGTTCTCTGTGGACTGAGTCCGTGTTGTGTGTCATAATGGGTCATGTCGCTGATTCAGAGACCCGAACTAAACACCGCCAACTTCCATGGCATGGTGGCTCGCTCACCGCAGATGATGCGCTTGTTTCTGCAGTTAGGGCGAGCGGCCAACAGCAACATCAACGTGCTGTTGCGGGGGGAGAGTGGCACTGGGAAGGACTTGGCGGCCCAGGCCATTCACGCAGCCGGCGCTCGGGCTGGCTGTCCCTTCAGGGCGGTCAACTGCGCCAGTTTTGGGTCAGAGCTCTTAGCAAGTGAGCTCTTTGGCCACGTCAAAGGGGCCTTTACCGGTGCGATTCGCTCTCGGGACGGCCTGATGCTCCAGGCGGATCATGGCACGCTGTTTTTGGATGAGGTTGCAGAGATCCCGTTGGACGTTCAAGGTCGACTGCTCCGGGTACTGCAAGACCGACGCTTCTTTCCAGTGGGTGGCTCCCGAGAGGTCAGCGTAGACCTGAGAATCATCTCAGCGACCAACTCCAGCTTGCGTGAGTTGGTTTCATCCAGGCGCTTCCGTGAAGACCTGATGTACCGCCTGCGGGTTGTCGTGGTGCGCTTGCCCGCTTTGCGAGAGCGAGTTGGAGACCTGGAGCTGCTGACCTGGACCCTGATCGACAAGCTCAACCGCATGGGTGGCCGTCAGGTGCACACTCTCTCCCAAGAGACCTGGCGGGCCATGCAGGCCTACCCCTGGCCCGGCAACATCCGTGAGCTAGACAACGTGCTCCAGTCCGCCTTTGTGTTGGGGGAAGGGGAGACCCTGAGTTTGGATGAGCTGACCCCGGAGCTGCGGGGGGAGGGGCCTGAAGTGTTCAGCGGCGCCTGCGCTGCTTTGCCCGAGCCGGCAGACTTGGCCATGCTGGAGCGGCAACAGTTGGTCAAAGTCTGGCAGGAACAGGGCGGACGTCGGGTGCCGATGGCTCAGGCACTTGGGGTCTCCCGCTCCACGCTTTACCGGAAGCTGAAGGCGCACGGGCTGATTTAGTGGGAAAGGGGCTCAGCACCGCTCAGGGGATGGCCGGAGAGCACCCAGGCTCTGGGGCTGCTGCACGCAATCTGCAGTGGCCCCAGACCCCTGTGCGCACTAGAGCAGTGCTCCGAACCATTTCGAGGCGACAAGCACCATGCGCAAGCTGCTCTTAGGCATTCAAGGCGGACTGATTGGCGGGGCCCTCATTGGGCTCCTTGAGGCGCTGTATGTGCTCTCGAGCGCCGGCTCGGTCAGCGACTATGTGGCCCTCTTCTATGCTGCTGTTCTCTACGGACTGATCGGCGCGGGCATGGGCTTGGGCGTGGGCATTGGCCTGCTGGTTCTCTCCCGCGTCTGGAAGGGCATGAGCGATGCCCAGGCATGGACCTTGGGCGCTCTGGGTGCTTTCCTTCCCCTGGGAATTGTGATCGCCCGCTACGTCGCCAACAAGGTGGTCTACGGCGAGCAGGGTGTGCCCTTGAGCGGCCTGGCGATGATTTTAGGTGGTGCCGCCGCGATCTTTGTCTTGGACCTGTGGCTGTCGCCGATCGTGCTCAACAAGACCCCCTTGCGCATTCTCACTGAGCTCAAGGGCACCGCCGCGCTCTACGGGGTCATCCTGGCGATTGCAGCGGTCTTCTCCTTTGTACCCAGCGGGGAGGGTGAACAAGGCGTGCAGCGCGTTGCCCGTGACCAGGGTTCGATGGACGATCGGCCCAACGTGTTGCTGATCATGGTCGACACACTGCGTGCGGACTATCTGGCCCCCTACGACGAGAAATGGGTCGGAACTCAACCCACGATCGAGGCCCTTGCAGCCGACTCAGTGGTCTTTGAGCAGGCCCGCTCCAATAGCTCGTGGACCCGGGCCAGCTTCGCAAACATTTACACGTCCATGGTGCCCAGCTCGCACAACACCGCCTTGAAGAGCAGCCGCCTTCCTGGGGATGTGGTGACCCTGGCTGAGACCCTGCAAGAGGCTGGCTACGCCACTGGCGGGCTGCCCAACAACACCAACGTGACCAGCACCTTTGGTTTTGGTCAGGGCTTTGACCACTACCCCTATTTGGCGCCAAACATGCCCTTCTGGGCCACTGAGTCGGTCTACCAGCTCAGCATGTACGCCGTGCTGCGCAAGGTGGCCGAGAAGGCCAAGGGCAACGCCCACGAGGTGGCTGACTTTTACCAGCCTGCCGAAGTAGCGGTTGGCGAGGCACAGGCGTTCATCGACGCTCAGGAAGGGGACAAGTGGTTCCTGATGCTCCACCTGATGGAGCCGCACGATCCCTACTTTGAGCACCCCTACAACGGGGTTGCGTACGGGCGTGCCGAGCACGAGGTCCCTGAGTCCGACAAGGTCGAGTACCTCAAGGACACCTATGCCTCTGAGATCGCTTTTATGGACGAGCAACTCGCGCCGTTCATCGCTCAACTCAAGGCCAACGGGCAGTACGACAACACCTTGATCGTGCTCTCCGCGGACCACGGCGAGGAGTTCTTGGAGCACGGCGGATGGTGGCACGGGACCACGCTCTACGAAGAGCAGATCCACGTGCCTCTCATCGTGAAAATGCCCCAGCAGGCCCAGGCAGGCACCCGTGCACCATGGGTCGTGCGCCACATTGACATTGCACCCACCATCACGGACGTGGCCCAGGCCAACACTCCTGAGAGTTGGCAGGGGCGTTCGGTCGTGGACCAGGACTTTGAGACCTTCACTGCGCCTGCTCCGGCCCCAGAGTTGGACGAAGATGGTCTTCCCATTGTCGTGCGCCGCGACTTTGTGGATCCCCGCAGCTACGACCGCACTGTGCTGGCCGAAGAGGACTTTGAGGGCAATCAGATCACTGCGACCATCCAAGGTGGCTGGAAGTTGATCGAGTCCAACCCAGGCAACCCGCGCGGTCTGGAACCGCTGGAGCTCTACGACCTGCGTTTAGACGCGGGCGAGCAGGACAACCTGGCAGCCAGCGAGTCGAGCCAGCTCACTGCACTGCAGATGGTTTCCAAAATCGAGATTGCTGCTGCCAGGGGCGAGGCCGTGGCTGCTGAAGAGACCGTGATGGACGCTGCTACGGAAGAGCGTCTACGGGCCCTGGGCTACATGGAATAGGCGCTGAACCTGGGAGCGTTAACTGCTTGGGCACTGAACGGTGCCCATGCACCGGTTGGGTTGTTTGAGCGACTGCAGAGCAGTGGCGTATCGCTGTCGCCCACGGCATTGTGCAGGCTTTGATCTGCAGGCTGTGATCTACAGGCTGTGATCTACAGGCTGTGATCTGCAGCATCGGCCTGTCGCTTAAGGCACTATATGAAGGCGTTCTCCCCGCTCGACAGCGAGGGACAGACGCTAGAGTGTGCCCTTGGACGAGCTTGAGACCAGTGATTTTCTGAGTGCCTTTCCGCGTGCCGGTGAGCTGGAAGGGGCAGCCCTGAATGACCTTTTGGTGGCTGGAGTGGCCATGCGGGCCCTGGAGAACAGCGTTCTCTTCGACGCCGGAGACCCCTCAAGCTGCGCCTACTTGGTGGTGGACGGAGTCGTTCGAGTGGAGCGTTTGCTGGAGTCTGGAGAGCGCATCACGCTGGGCAGATTGGGGCGTGGGCATGTCGTGGGGGACATGGGATTGCTCTCTGGGCAGAGTCGCTCAGCCACTGCGATTTCCGAGGAGGACACCCTGACGCTTCGCTTGGATCGGGCCAGCTACCGCCGCCTCCGAGACGAAGGACATCCGGCAGCCATCTGGCTGTTGGAAGAGGTACACCTGCGGATGGGAGAGCGTGTGGAGGTCAGCTACGACCGGGTGGTACGCCTGTATCAAGAGCCTGAGCTGGCTCGGGAGCTTCCTTCGGATCCCGTCGTGCCAGATGGTCTTCTTCGTCGCCTTTGGGCAAGGATGAGTCGCTGATGGACCCGGAAGCCTTTTTGGGGGAGCACCCCCTGTTCATGTCGCTGGAAGGCGAGGTGCTGGCGCACCTTCTGGCCCACTGCCGGGTGCTTGACTTTGGACCCGCCCACGCCATTGCGCGAGAGGGAAGCGTCGCGAACAGCTGCTTTGTGCTGCTTAACGGGCAGGCTCGCGCAACGCGCACACGGCCTAACGGTGCCCAGGATGAGCTCGCGCGTTTGGGGCCGGGTGGAGTCTTTGGTCTGGTCGGCTTTGTGGACAAGGGCAAGCGGCCGTGTACCTTCGGCGCCATGAGCCCTTGCAGCGTCTTGTGCATTCAGGACTCGGTCTTGGAGGTCCCCGCCAGGACGCCCAAGGCCAAGCAGGTGCTGGTTCTACGGGAGCTTTTCGCGCTGGCTCTGCAGTCCCAGCTTCGCGTGGCCAACGAGTACCTGGTGAACCGCGCCACTGCGTTGCGCGCGCCAGACCGGAGCCCAAGTGAGTGGGAGGCCATGACCCACGGGGGCTGGAAGGCGCCTGTGGAGTCGAAGGAGGAGGTGGAGGACTAAGCCCGGGCGTTACCAGGGGAGGGGCCCAGTGTGGGCCGGCTCCTCGGTGGCCAGGGCGCGTTTTAGGGCATTGGTGAGCGTACGGGCGGCGTCACCGTCGGCCTCCCAGTCCAATGCTCGGCGAAGCTCTACAGCCCGGTTGAACAAGCGCGAGGCCACCACGGGGTCGCCTAAATCTCGGGTCAACAGGTCCACCACGAAGAGTTGCTTGGAGTGTCCCAGGCGCAGGACTTCCAAGGGCTGGAAACCCAGGGCCCGCACCTGTGGCTCGAGCTGCTTTAGACCACGCATTTCGGTCAGAAACAGCCGCAGTTGCCAGGCGGCGAGCTCGGCTTTGCGAATCCGGGACATGCTCCGCACCCGGTCCGGCAGGATGCCTAAGCCGACACTGATGTGGCGCACCTCGGTGTCCTCCAGCATCCTGAAGAGCGCGACCAAGCCCGGGGAGACGGACTTGGACTGCATGAGCCGATAAAAGGTCAATGCGGTGGGCTCCAGCATCAGGTGCAAGCCTGTTAGCGCCCTGGAGGGGTCTCGGGTGCGGTGCACTTGCTGGATGACGCGCAGGGCGGCTGGGGGCGGTGTGGAGACCGGCTGGCCCAGACGTTCTAGAACTTCCTTGAGCAGCATGACATGGCGGGCTTCGTCGTGGGCCTGGGCTGTCACGGCCAGTCTGGCCTCGATGGCGGGGAGATCAACAGCCAAGCGGGCGCTGATCTCCCAAGCCGCAGCGGACTCCCACAAGGCCAAAGACAGCAGGATTCCCAGCGCCTCCGGCGCCTCCGCCTTCAATGGACCATGCTCGTCGACGATCCCGTCGATGACCTGGACGGGGTCCCATCCGTCGTTGGCGCCGCCCCTCCAAATCTTGGCCAGGCGATCTCGGGCCAGGGGAGGGAGATCCCCAGCTGGCAGGGGGTCTAAGTGTTTGCGTTGTAGCAGGCGGCGGATCACCACGTCTCACTATCGTCACGCGCGCTTGGCTTCCACGAAGGATGACGTAGTCGCCCGGGTGATACCTTCCAATTGAAACGGAGGTCAGCGCTATGGGCGTCTTTGATCGCCTGGGAAACCTAGGCAAAGGCATGGTCGGGATTATGAAAAAGGGAACGGCCAGCGGGGAGGAACGCATGGCTGATTTAGAAGCAGAGCTGTCCTCGATGCGCGCCAAGCCTGGACTGACCTCGTCTCAGAAGAAGGACGTGAACGAGGGGGGCAAGTACCTAAAGCAGCTCAAATCCCTCCACGCCTCTGGGCTGCTAAGCGACACCGAGTACGCTGAGAAGCTCGCGGCGCTAGCTGGGACAAAACTTCCGAACCCTCACGATTATTTGCAGCGTGGCCACGAGCCCGAAGCGGAGCGGCGTGCCCCGGAGGTGGATCGCGCTGAGCGCCCTGCACAAGACGACCCCGATTTTGATGACGACGAGCCCCGGATCAAGAAGACCCTATGAGCCATTCTCTCGCCCCTATCGCAGCACATCTGGGCCTTGGCTCGGATGACCTGATCCTCTATGGCCGCAAGCTGGCCAAGGTCTCCCGGGAGATTCTGGACCGTCCCGCCACAGGAAAAGGGCGCCTGATTCTTGTGACTGCCTTGACCCCCACCCCCGCGGGAGAGGGCAAGACCACGACCTCGATTGGTTTGACTCAGGCACTTCACCGCATGGGTCACAAGGCCATCGCGGCCCTGCGCGAGCCCAGCCTTGGGCCCTGTTTTGGGGTCAAGGGCGGCGGAACCGGTGGCGGCCAGTCCAAGTTGGAGCCCAGCCCGGAGATCAACCTGCACTGCACCGGGGACCTTCACGCCATCACCGCGGCCAACAACCTCCTCTCTGCCTTGATCGATGCGCACATCCACTTCCGCAAGACCCCGCGCATCGACCCCCGCAAGGTGGCCTGGCGGCGGGTGGTAGATGTGAATGACCGGGCGCTGCGCTCGATGGTGACCGGTTTGGCCGGACAAGGCTTGGCCAACGAGACCGGCTTTGACATTACAGCCGCAAGCGAGGTCATGGCGATCTTGGCCCTGGCGGAGAGCGAGGATGATCTGCGCGCCCGTTTGGCCCGCATCATCGTGGCCTTTGACGAGGATAGGAATCCGATCACGGCCGAGGACCTCAAGGCGGTGGGCGCAATGATGGCGCTGTTGCGTGATGCTTTAGACCCAAACCTGGTGCAGACCACCGAAGGGGCCCCGGCTCTTGTGCACGCAGGCCCATTCGCCAACATCGCTCATGGCTGCAGCTCGGTCATCGGCACCCGCATGTCCCGGCATCTCGCCGATTGGGTCATCACCGAGGCGGGTTTTGGCGCGGACTTGGGTGCTGAGAAGTTCATGCACATCAAGTGCCGTCAGTCCGGTTTGCGTCCCGACGGTGTTGTGGTCGTGGCCACCATCCGCGCTCTGAAGATGCACGGCGGCGTGGGCTTGAAGGAACTCACCCTGCCAAACCCCGATGCGGTGGCCAAGGGCATGGCCAACTTGAACCGGCACTTGGACTCCATTGGGCGCTACGGTTTCACCCCGGTGGTGGCCATCAACCGCTTCTACGCCGACACGGACGAGGAGTTGGATGTTGTGGTAAAGGCCTGTGCGGAGCGCGGCATAAAGGCAGTACCAAGTACCCATTTTGCGGATGGTGGAGCCGGAGCCGAAGCCCTGGCGCAGGCTGTGATTCATCAAGTGACCCAGGGCGCCCCCCCCAACTTCACCATGCTCTACGCCGATGAGGACCCCATTCCTGCCAAGCTCAAGGCGGTCGTACAGCAGGTATACGGCGGTGCGGATGTGGTGTTAGAGGGCAAGGCCAAGCTTCAGCTGGGACGCATCAAGCGGCTTGGGTTGGAGCACCTGCCCATCTGTATGTCCAAGACTCAGAACAGCGTGAGCGACAATCCCAAGCTCCGTGGCGCCCCAGAAGGCTTCACGGTGACCGTGCGGGAGCTGCTGATCTCGGCGGGGGCCGGCTTTATTGTGGCCTTGGCTGGAGACTTGGTGCGCATGCCGGGTTTAGGCCGGGTGCCGCAAGCGGTGAATGTGGATCTGGTTGATGGCGAGATCCTGGGCGTAGGCTGAGCCTACTTACTCGATGCGGATTAGCCCCGAGGCTGCTCCGCCGGGGCCCGCGTTGTCTACGGGGAAGAGCACCAGACTCAATCTACCGGCGTGGCGGTTCACCCGGGTCCAGGTGCCCTCGACCTGCCACATAGACGTGGGCACTTCCTGGTGGTCTTGGTACCAATAGCCGCTGAGCTGTTCTGTGCGGCCATGCTGGGTGCTCAGCTCGATGAGCAGCACCATGGTGACCCGGGTGTCGGCGGGCAACTCGTGCTCGCTCAGGCGGTAGCCCGTGAGCTCGAAGGTGGTGGTGCCTTCTCGGTTGACCAGCTTCGGTGTGAGCTGTGTGGTGATGGGGTCTTGAAGCTCGGCGGCGCCAGCCAAGCCCATGTTGTCCCAGCGGCGTGTCTCTTGGAGAGAGACGGACATGGGCTCCCCGTCAAAGGTCAGGGTGAGTTGGGCCAGTGTTCCAGGTGGGGGCGCAAGTTCGGCCCTGAGCATCAACGAGGCCATGCTCAACGCTCGTACTTGGGCTTGAAGAAGCGGATGTTTTTACCCGAAGAGTTCTCGTTGGTGCCCTTCTTGATCTGGTGCACCCGCTCTGACTCGGCGGCTCTGTCGCTCTCTGCGCCCACAATGGAGAAGGTCCACTGCTCCATGTCCTCGGATACGTCCTCGACCTCGACAAAGGAGCTCAGAATTGCGTTGTGGGATTCGTTGGAGCCCGTACCACCGAAGCGCTGCCAGCCGCACCCGGGTGCCGCTTGGGAGACGTTGACTTCCTCCCATTGCTTGGACCAGTGGAGCTGACCGGCCAGGCGGTAGTGGTCGTTCTCGGTCATGTCGGGCTTGTAGCCAGCGGAGAAGGCCACATCGTTCAGGAAGACGGAGCACTTCCAGAAGTCTACGCCCCAGTTGACTCGGTACTCCGTCTCCCCGTTGAGCTCGCTGGTGCGGCGGCTGCTGGCGCCCGCGATCTCTGGGTTCTGGGTGTAGAAGACCCCGTCCACGCCGCTGGTACCGTAGCCCAGGCCGACCTCGCCGCTCGCGCGTTGACGCGCTTGCTCCATCATGCCCAAGTTGTAGCTGCCGGAGAGTTCCTTGAACTTGGCGACCGCCTCGCTCATGGTCTTGGCCCGCTTGCGGCACTGAGCCAGGAGAATTTCTGCTGCGGAGGGGATGTAGATACGAACCCCAGCAACCAGTGCAGGAGTAACGGCCGCGCCCACCTCTTCGGCGCTTCCCTCGGCCACGCTCTCGATGTGCTGGTTGAAGGGAATCAGTAGATCCTCCGACATGCCGTGGTTCTTGGCGATGGTCTCCCAGGCTTGTGCTTCGCCCCCGCTAAGGTGCGCAGTGGTCACGTCGAGCCATGTGCCCTGGGCCAGCTCGATGCCGCCGGTGGCGGTCGACCCTGAACGGTACTCCACCAGGTTCTCGTCGGGAGGCAGCTCTTCGACGCGGGTGCCTGTCTCCTGTGCGAGCGCCTCTTCCTGCTCTTGGCTTCCGGCCTCCACCTCGGAGAGCACGTCGTCGGTGACAGAGGAGCTGGGGGCGGAGACGGCCGCAGCGCCAGGGATGAGCAGCACTTGTCCTACGCGGACGGCACCTGGGCTGTTCATGGTGTCTCGGTTCGCCTCGTAGATCTCCATGTAACGGCCACCATTGCCCAGGAGATTCTGGGCGATGTTCCAAAGAGAATCTCCAGAGACAACCGTGTAGTTGCTCACAGCCTGGGTGCTGTTTTCCACGTCGGCTTGTGTGGCCGTGGTGGTGGTGGTGGTGGTGGTGGTGGTGCTTCCGTTGGCGCTGGTCTCTTGGCGGCTTTGGCTAGGCATGGAAGCTCCCTTCTGACCACCACCCTATCCCGCGAGTGCCCCGGGGATCTACCTGCTTTCTCTTTGCTCTCTCGGCACGGGAGGCTGGCCTTGGTCTTGGGGCAGGGGGTGCACCTTCACACCCAGCATCACTTGTCGCGGCGCACTGGGGCGTAGACCTACAGGCCGCCATGCCGTGGGGGCGGTGTTATTAAGCAGGTTGGTTGCACTTAAATAGAGCTGGGTGCTGGGGCGAACCTGCACGTTCAAACTGGCATCCAAAAGGACGAGCGAGGGCACCGTTAGATCCCTTTCAAAGTCCCCGGCGCTGTCCAGCAGCTCGCTGCGGAATATCAGGCCCATGGCGCTAGAGAAGCGCTTTCCGCGCAGGCCGATGCGGCCAGCGGCCTGGTGCTGCGGCAGGTAAGGCAGGCTGTCACCGGCAGAGACGTCGCCGAACTGGGGGAACTCGGAGACAAAGCTGGACTGGAAGCGGCTCTGGGTGAGGGTGTAGCTGCCCTCCAATGGCATGCTGAGCTGACCGGGAAGTAGGATGCTGTGTCCGACGCCGACTTCGGCGCCCCAGATCCAGACCTGGCCTGCAGAGAATTGCTGATCGATCTGCTCGCCCACGCAGCTGCCAGAGACCGAGCACTGCCCGGTCAAGTTGTCGTAGTCGTTGAAGAACCCGACGACTTCCAGGCGCGTTTCCCCTTGGTCGAAGCGTAGGCCACCCTCGTAGTTCCAGCTGGTCTCTGGACGCACCTCGTCTGGTTGACCTGGGGCGACCGGGGAGAAGCCGCGGTTGGCCCCCGCAAAGAGACTCATCCAGGAGGTGGTCTCGTGCAAGACCCCGACGCCAGGGAGGGGAGTGATGCGCAGCGCGGGCTGGGGGGGCCCGCCAACGTCGTGCTTGAAGGCGGAGATGCTCTCCAAGCGAAAGCCAGGCAGGACGTGCCAAGCGCCGATTCGCACGTCGTCTTGGACGTGCAGTGCCAGAGCGCGGGCTTGGGCGAATGAATCCTGGTCCACGCGGGTCTCCAGGTTGGCCGACTGCATGACGCCGCTGCGCATGTCGAAGAAGTCGGCGGTGTGATAGCGCCAGACTTGATCCTGGTGCAGGCGCGCTCCCAGCTCCAGGGTGTGGGTGACCCGCTCGCCAACCCGCACAGTGCGTGCCGTACTCTGCAGTCCAGTGGCCAAGTATCTGCGGTCACGGGTACCGATCTCCAAGCGCTCGGCGTCGCTGCTGTCGCTCTCGCCGCGTAGTACGGCCATGTACAGCGCTGCCTCCCCGCCGGTGCCGCCGTTCTGCACCAGCTCGTACATGCCCGGCCCATCCTCAAATCCGTTGAGCTTGGTCCAGGCGCGGTCTAAGCCGTGCCCATACGCCACTGTGCGGACCTTCCAGTTCCCCGGGGATGCCAACCAGCTCAGCTCCGCCTGGCCACGGGCGAAGTTCATCACCCCTTCAGAGGTGGCCGCGTAGCGGGAGTAGGGGTCCTTTTCGTAGTCCTGTTCGCTTAGGCCGGTGTAGGTCTCGTAGCTGGTCTCTCCCGCGTAGCCGAGCTTAAGCTCCAGTCGCTGTCCGGGAGCGGGGAGCCAGAAGGCCTTTGCCATGGCCTCGCTGTGGGAAAAGCCCGTGGGCCCTCCGTTTGGAAGGGCCTTAAAGCCCGCGGTTCGCAGGTGGACGCCTTCGATCAGAAAACCGCCTCTCTCCCAGCTCTTGCCGCCGTAGATGTGTACTTTGCCGGTCTGACGCAAGCCGCCGGCCAGGTCGATTCGCAGCTCTGGGGTGAGGGGAACCGGGCGGGTGATCAGGTTGATGGCGCCGCCTACCGTGTTGGGGCCATATCGAATGGCGGCCGGGCCCTTAAAGACCTCTAAGCCGACCATTCGCGTGCTCATTGGGAAGTAGTAGGCTGCGGGCGCTGCGTAGGGAGCTGGCGCGAGCAGGACGCCGTCTTCCATCAGGCTGACCTTGGCACTGCGCTCTGCGTTGGCGCCACGAATTCCGATGTTGGGGCGCAGGCCGTAGCCGTCCTCGCCGCGGGTTGTGACACCTGGGACCTGGGCGCTGAGCACGCGCTCGATGTCGTTGTACTCGAACTGCTCCAGGTCCTCTTCGCTGAGCTCGTGGGCCGAGCCAGCTACTCTGGGTGTGCCCTGCTTGTCACGGATGATCATGCGTAGACCTGGACTCTCGTTACCTGGATCTGCCCCATCGCTCGGTGCCTGCTCAGTCCGTGTCTCGCCGTTATCTGGGTCCACTTCTTCGGAGTCGCTCTCCTGTGCATGAGCCGAACCAGCGGCCAAGAGAAGCGCAGCGGCAGCCAGGGGGGCTTTTGGCAGAGCACCGAATGGCGCAAACCAAGCGCTCAGCAGGCTGGGGCCGTGGTTGGGCTGGGCCAATCCAAAGTTCATCGGTGGCACATCCGAGGCCACCCAGCTTCCGCAGAGCCGGTCCCAGACACTGAGCCAGGTGCCAAAGTTCTTGTCGAAGTGCTGGGGTTCGGCGGAGTGGTGCACCTGGTGCTGAGCTGGGCTGATGAGCCAGCGCTCCATCCAGTTCGGGTACGGCAGCCAGACGTGGCTGTGACGCAGGTTGCCGACCAACATGTTCAGGCCCAAGCCAATGGCCGGCACCCCCAACCAAGTCAGGGGCTGGGCTTGGCCTCGGAAGGCCCAGTAGAAAAGCCCAGCGACCAGCCCCGTGACCAGCGCGCCACGCCCTTGGTAGAGCAGGGATTCCACTGGATGAACGCGGTGATAGGTCAGGGGTGTAAGCACTGTGGCGCTGTGGTGGACCTGGTGAAACCGCCAGAGAAGCGGCACCCGGTGCAGGGCCCAGTGAACGGCAAATCGGCTGGCATCCCAGGCCACGAACAGGGTCGCGCTGTAGAGCAGGGTCAGCAGAGTGGGGGGAAGTTCTGGAGCGCTTGGGATCCCCGCCCAAGCGTCCATGCGACGCACCAGGTGAGTGGCCAATAGCCAAGCCAAGCCTACGCCACCGCTGCCCTTGAGCAAGCGCAGGAACTGGCTGCCAATCAGGAGCTGAAGGTCCAGCTTTACGGAGGGGTTGCGAAGGGAAGCGTGCGCGCGCAGCGGAGCCTTCCCGAGACAGACCAAGAGCAGAGTCAGGCCCGCGCTGAACACCAGGGCACCCCACCAGGTGCGGCTGGCAGGGTCCATGAAGGGAGTCGCAAGACTGCCCAGGGTCTGGTAAAGCGCCTCAGTCACTGTCGCCGGCCGCCTCGCTTGGCACGGTCAATGAGAGTACGGTGGCCAGATCGTTCTTGAGTAACGAGCTGATCTCTTGCAGGGTCAGAACCAGGGCGTCCACCTGCTCATCTTGGGTCTCTATCGCCACGAGGAGGTTTGGGTCCAAGGCCGCGCTCTGTGCAACAGCTTGAGTGGTCAGCGTTTGGATGTCCTGGGCCAAGTCCTCGTGGCCCAAATCGCTGAGCAAGGCGTCAAATCCGGTCAGCTCGTCCATAAAGAAGAGCTGCTCAAAGCCCAGGATGTTGTGGTGCAGCCACAAGGCCGAGGATGCAGCGAATGGGCTCTCTACCTCTTCTCCCGCCAAGGGACCGATGAGCTTTCGGGTCTTGGTCTCGGTCTCCAGGTAAAAGAGCGCGTCGAAGACCGAGTTGAGCGCTTGCGTACTGTCCTGGTAGGGGGAGGCTCCTTCCGGCAGAGCCGCCGCAAAGTCGCCCTCCCATGCAGCGGAGATGGCTTGGCTCTGGGCCAAGGTCCCCTCGCTCAACATCACCGCAAAGTCCGCTCGGTTCTGCTGTACGCCCTCCGGACCCAGGGCTTCCCAGTCCGCGTCTATGCCGACTTGGCTGGGGCAGGCGCTCTCCAATGGCCCAAAGAGAAGGTATTCCAGCGCATCCAAGCCGTAGGAGTTGGACAAATTCTCTTGGAAGAAACCAGCATCGTCCCAGGCTTCCTCCACCGTCTCTTGGTCGCTGCGGCAGCGGTTTACGTTGGGGTAGCTGTAGATCTCATCGCTCAGGTCTTCCCCGCCAACAACATTCAGCGAGTTCCCTGCTGGGCCGATCTGCATGACTTCTAGTTCTTGCCAAGCTGCCATGGTCTGGATGAACTGCTCCTGGGCCAGTCCGCGCTGCTCAGGGTCGGCGCTGAGGGCTTCCAGGTCTTTGATTAGGAGCGCGTTCTCTATCTGAAAGCGGTCCAGGGCGGGCTGTACAACCACGGGGCCGACCGCGGAGAGCAGCGCGCGCACGGCCTCCGAGGTCTCCTCGAGTTGGGTTGCGGGTTCGCAGCCAATCTGAACGCCCAAGCTCAAGGAGCCTAAGGCACCAAGAAAGAGCCAGGATTTCGCAACAGGTCTACCAGCCGCCTTCGCCATTGTCGTCTCCCATGTTCGCTATATTAAAGTCGTACACGTCTTGCAGCAGGTCGCGCGCGCCCAGCATCGAACCCCTGTAGACTTCAAAGTCAGAGTCATTGGGCTGGATGGGTGTGGTCCCCAGCAGGGTGTGCAGCTCGGCGAACTCGGCATCGCTCATAGGAGAGTGTGGGTTGAACTGTAGGATCAGGGCAAAGCCCTTGAGCTCGGCGTAGTGCTTGGCGTGCTTCTCAAAGTCGTACTCGGTGGCGCCGCTGTCCTGGAGCACATCGTTGATGTAGTGAACAGCTGTCGAGGCGATGGCCAGTTCCCAGGCCAGCACGGCTTGATCTCGGTAGCCCTCCAGCTCGCTCATCTGCTCGGCGGTCAGCTCTGCGCCGGCGGTCTCTGCCAGCAACAGGCGACCGCTCAGGAACCCTTCAAATGCCTGAGCGCTGTAGTCGGTGGCGCTCACAGCCCCCAGGTCCCGTTTTGCGGCGTTCTGAGCGTGCCCAAAGACAAGCTCGCTCGTTAGGTCGATTTTGCCGTCTTGGTCTACGTCCTTGGCGGCATCAGCAATCTCTTCGTCGGACCAGGAATTGTATGTGGGCGTGGCGCCAAAGTAGCCAAAACCCTCGTCCCAGGCGTGCTCCAGGGCGGTGTAGCTCTTTCCTTCTTCCAAAGTCGTGTGGTCGCTGAGCAGACCCTTTCCATCGGTGTCAGAGTCCAAGTAGTCATCGGTGCCCTGGGAGTAGGTGATGGCACCGCGCAGGAACTTGTCCATGAGCTGCCTTAGATCTTGGCCGCTCGGGGTAATGTAGACTTGAGTGACTGCACTGCCGTCGGGCTGCAGGGGGTAGTTTCCCTGAACCCAGGCCACAGCTTGGGCGTCCAGCTGGGCGGACCACTGCTCTACCAAGGCTTGCGGGGTGGGGTTGCCCGGCCAGCCCACGATGCCCACGCTGTTCCAGTCCACGTGCTGACCCTTGGGGTCATTGCCAGCCAGCTTTCCCCACAGGTCTTTGCCGCTGGAGACCGCATCGTAGGTGGCCTGCAGTGGAGCGGGGTCTGTGCTGATCAGGGGCTGGACACCACCCGAACTGCTGCTGTCAAAGGCCAAGTAGAAGCTTAGGTCCTGTGAGACGTCGCCCGCCTCTGGATAGTAGCTTCCGCTGTTCAGGCGCTCGGTCAACCCTCCCGTGTACAAGGCCAGGTCGCTCACCAGCAGGTGCCGAAAGCTCTGGCCCGTGTAGGACACGCTGTTCTCGCCACTCAGGGCGGAGACGACGCTGTAGCTGCCGTCGGGTTCGACGCCTGTATCTGCGGTGTCTGCGGTGTCCGCGGTGTCGATGACCGAGTCGTCAGCTGTACAAGCCAGGAACAAAAGAAAAGACACGTTGACCTCATTGCTCAAGCTTAGTTGTTGATTTTCAATATCAATAAACCACACCTAATGACAATGACTTTCAATGTCTACAAGCTTGCTCCAAAAAATGCGGAATCTAAACCCAGCCCCTGAGACGAATCAGTCTGCGTCGCTTTCGGGTGTCGCAGGAGTCTGGACTTCCTCGGCTGCATTTCCACTAGGATCTTGACCAGCTTTGCGCCTGTTCCACCAAGTCCCGACGGGGGGGACCAGCGCCAGAGTGAGCAAGATCCGAAGCGGCTGTAGGACCTTCGTCGCGGCATAGGCCACCGCTACGGTTCCGGTCTTCTCGGCCGCTTTTCCCCAGTCCATTCCCATGCGCTCGATCAAGACGGCAACATCCACCCCACGCTCCAGGGCGACGTAAAACCCTGCCAGGGTGCTCAGGAAGATGATCCAGTAAACGGACAGAGCCACGTAGCCGTAGTCATCGAAGAGCTTCTTGAGGCGATCTTTAAGGCGTTTGAAGAATGCGAACATCTCCGCCTCTTAGCACGCTGCAGGCCGGAGTGTGGGATGGCGGTGCCCTGACCCGTGCGCTTGGGTCTGCAGGTCCTCCGCTTTAGACCAGGAGGGCACCTTTGGCGCCAGTGCCTTGAATTCGGTCGTCGCCTTAGAGCACCCGAGAAGTGCAAAAAAAGGGGACCGTCTTGCCGCTGCGGAAGGGTGTGGACGGCCGGTGAGGGCCTTCGTTACTTCCTGACTCAGGTTTAGTTGGGCTCCATGCTTCGCGCTGCGTAGTGCATTTCGCACCGATCTTGGGGATTGGCGCGGGTCCTCCCACCTCATTACCAGCCGCCGTCAAGCCCGGAGGCATGGACGTGAGCAGCGCCGCATATTTTGATGTGGACGGGACTCTGGTAGGTACCAACCTACTGCACCCAACCGTCTACTTCTTGGCCAACCAACAATCGGTCTTCAAGTCGGCTCGTCGACTGGGCCAAGCCCTGCTCGGCGGCCCAGTGATGGCCGTCGCTGAGCTGCGGGATCGGCGGCTCTTCAACGAGCTCCTGTTTTCAAACTTTCGCGGCATGACCGAGGACCGCATGCACGTGCTGTCCAGCGAAGCCTATGAGAAGACTGTGGCCCCACGGATTTTCCCTGGGACCCGGGACCTGATCCAGAAGTGCAAAGACGCTGGGATGCGCATCGTGCTCATCACGGGCTCGCTGGACTTCACCATCAGGCCCTTGGCCGATGAGCTCGGCATCCCTCAGTGCGACATCATTACCAATCGCTTGGAGTTCAAGGATGGCTATGCCACTGGAAAGCTCATGCGCCCGGTGGTGGCTGGCCCGACCAAGGCCCGCTTGATGGTGGCGGACTCCAAGAAGCATGGCCACGACCTGCAGGACTGCCACGGCTACTCCGACAGTTACTCCGATGTGCCCATGCTCTCAGTGGTCGGACATCCGCACTGCATCAACCCGGACAACAAGCTGCGCCGTCTCGCCAAGGCCTATGACTGGCCCATCTTGGACATCGAGACCCCCTCCCGCGTCGACATCGTCCGCGCCTGACCCCCTCCCGGAAGCATGCACTATGGCCAAGACCCCGCACCCTTGCGTTGTCACGATCGACCACCGCTCCAAGCCTCGCGCCCTCTTTTCGGGCACCCGGGTCAAGGAATACA
>CAJQPC010000065.1 GCA_905480105.1 uncultured bacterium
CGCGAGTGCGATCAGGATGCCAGGAAGCGCAAAACTGCCAATCACGATGGCATGGGAGAACGAGCCGGACCGACTCCGATAACGACCGACCAGTAACGCAATGGGCAACACCGCAGCCACCGACGCAACCGCTGCCAGCACGCTCGACTCGAGTGTGTGCCTGGCTGCTTCCACGATGGTGTCAGCGTCGACGGTAAGCGGACGACCGTTGCGGCTCGCTCTGGTCACCCCATCGATAGCCCAATCGAGCATCGCCACAAGCGGTGCACCCACCGCAAGCAGCGCCACGAACAGAACCACTATCCCAGCTGGCCACCGCCACGCGCCGAGTCGATACTGCACCAATCGAGTCGACCGAGAGGTGGCGTCTCCCGGAATTTTTCCGGCCACGGCCCGTTCGCCCACGACCACCACTATCGCAAGCAGTAATAACAACAGGCTCAGCGCAAAAGCGACGGAAGGCCGAGCCAGGTAATTCGTATTGATCGCTCGGGTCAGTGTGTCGTACCGCATCAGCTGGACAGCACCGAAGTCGCTTATGGTGTAGAGAAACACCAGCAAGGTGCCAGCCAGAATTGCGCTGGATATCTGCGGCAGCACAATCCGCCGGAACGTCTGTCCTGGACTGTCACCAAGCACTCGCGCACTTTCCTCAAGCGACCCAGCCAGCCGCTGGAGCCGAGCCGCAACTGGCAGGTACACGTACGGATAGGTGAATAACGTCAACACCAGCCATGCGCCAAACAACCCGCGCAGTTCAAAGGTGCGGTCGATCCCCAAGTTGTTCAGAACATCGTTGGCCAAACCACCCGGATTGAGGGTGCGGATGAACGCCGCCGCTCCGATGAAGGTGGGAAACACCAACGGAACCGGCAAGACCGTCCGCCACACACGACGCAGCGGCACGTCGGTGCGGGTAGTGAGCCACGCCAACGCGGTGCCGATCGTGGCTGACGCGACCGAAACCAGCACGGCAAGTTGCAAGGTTCGTCCAAGCGGGTCACGGGTGCGCGACGAACGCAGCAGACCAATCAAGTCAGCGTCGGTGCTGATGTTCCGCCACACCACATAGATGCCTGGGAACGCAAAAGCGGCGGCAAGCACAACACCAACAGCCCGCAACACCCAAGGAGCTCGGGTGCGGCGTGGCGCTCGGTTACGTCCTCCAACCACGGAGGACGGTGCGGTCGCAGTGGTCACTGGTTGGCGATGCCGCTTGCTTCGACAATGTCGAGTGTGACTTCGAGCCCGCCGCCAAGCGAGTCGAAATCAATCGTTGCCGTGCCCGACGCATTGAGTGGCGGCAAGATGTCGGCTGGCTGCACGCCTGCGGCGAGTGGGTACTCGAACGTTTCCTCGGTGTAATACCGCTGCACCGGCTCAGAAAGGAGGTACCGGATCAGTTCGTGCGCCTCGGCTGGATGAGGCGTGGTCTCGACCAGCGTTGCCGCGGTGATGATCAGTAACGAACCGATGTCATCGCCCGACAGGTCATGGTTGAGCGCCCTGTGGTCGTCGCCAATGGCAGCTGCTTCTTGATAGTTGTAGTAGTGGTTCACGAGACCTAGGTCGATCTCGCCCCGCCCCGCCGCGTCGACAATCGAGCGGTTGTTCGGGTAGTACTTGGCCCCGTTGGCCACCATGTCGTTGAGCCATTGCGTAGCGATGTCGTCGCCTTCTTGGGCACGGAAGACGGTGAACCAGTCCAGGAACGAACCGTTCGTGCCTGGAATAGCAACTCGATCACGCCACTTGGCATCCGTCAGCTCGAAGACTGATTCCGGCAGTTCGTCGACACTCACCGAGTCAACGTTGTACACAGCAACCCGTTTGCGGCCCGAGAAACCAACCCAGGAACCTTGGTCGGAACGGTTCTGGCTGGCAACAAGTGCGAGCACGTCGGCATCGAGTTCGCCTAACAACCCCCGCTGTTCAAGAAAGCCGATAGGCCCCGGGCTATTGCTGAGGAATACATCAGCTTCGGTGCGATCGCCTTCTTCATCCAGTGTGAGCGCAAGGTTTGTGGCGCTGTCGTAACGCACCTTGGCCTCGATACCTGTTTCACATTGGAAGGCGCTCAAGACCGGGTCCATCAGGTTTTCACTGCGACCCGAATAGATCGTGACCTCACGTCCGTCGAGAGCCACACAGTCACCGCCATAGATATCGGTGGCCACACCGTCGAGCGGTTCAGGAATGTCGCTGTTGCCGCAAGCTACGGCAAAGGTGGCGACGACGAGCAGCAGTGCTGCGAGGCGCAGTGCTGCGAGCCGCACTGTTGTTCGTCCCGCAACCGCTTGTCGCTCAGATGTTGGTCGCACCGTCGTGAATGGCGTTGTCATGAGGGGGCACGATAACGAGCTTCTCCCAGAAAGTAAAGGTTGCCTAACAGAAATATGTGAACCTGCCATACTGCAGTGTTCTGCACAGCCCACACCAAACCGGTAGGGTGCACTGATGAGTTACGACTCGACCGAACATCATCCAGCGTTCGAGGAATACACCGAGACGATCTACGAGCTCGCCGAAGACGGCATCACCGTCATTCAGGCCCGCATCGCCGAACGTC
>CAJQPC010000066.1 GCA_905480105.1 uncultured bacterium
CCGCTGCCGCTGGGCCCGGTCAGCGCCACCAGCCCCCACGCCGCCAGGCTCAGGTCCTGGCCCTGCAGACCCGGCGCCGTACAGCCTTGAATGAACACTCCCGGCGCGCCTACACGACCGGCAAGAGCTTGGGGAGCGCGAAGCGCCACGGCCGTAGGTCCCTGACCTGCCAGGACTTGGTTGGCTGGGCCTTGATGGAGAAGCTCTCCGCCCAGAGGACCAGCCCCAGGACCCAGCTCGATGACATGGTCGGCGGCCGCAATCATGGATGGACGGTGCTCGACGACCAGCACCGTGTTCCCTTGGGCGACCAACCCGCGTAGGCGCTGAATCAAGGCCAGAACGCCCGGCTCATCCAGACCAGCGCAGGGCTCGTCGAGCACCAGGGTCAGCTGGCTGAGTCCCGACTGAAGCATCCCAGACAGGCGCAAGCGCTGAAGCTCGCCCCCGGAGAGGCTGTCGCTGCGTCGGTCCAGCCGCAGGTGTCCCAGGCCCAGGGCCAACAGGTCATCCAGCGCATGATGCAGCTCGGGCAACAAGGCCTGGACCACCGGGTCCTTGAGTTCTGAGATCAGCCCTGGCAGCTGCTCCAAAGGGCGGGCCATGCACTGGGGCAAGCTCATTCCGGCCAACAAAACCGCACGGCCCCGGGGCCCCAATCTCTGGCCACTGCAGTCTGGGCAGGGCTGGTCTTGCAAAGGCGCGCGCCATGCTGCGCCGCTCTTTCGCTGTCCACGTACACTGGCCTCGTTCTCGACCAGATGGCAGAGCCCTGGCCAGGTGCCTTCAAATTGATGCTCTCCGGCACGCTCTCCGCGCTGGAACTTCCAGCGCACCGACACCTGCTGCTCCCCGGCCCCATAGAGAGCCACCTGCTGGGCGGCCTGGGGTAGGTCCTGCCAAGAAACGCTCAGATCCACGCCCGGCAAAACGGCCTGGAGCGTGGCCATATACTGGCCATCGTGCTCCCCAAAGAACTGGCCAGGCTTGGTGCCCTTCATCGCGCCGTGGGCAATCGGCAGCTCGGGATGGGTCATTAGGCCCACCGGGGTACAGCGCTGAACCACACCCAAGCCCTCGCAGAGCGGACAGGCACCCAGCGCACGGTCAGGAGACAGATCTCCCGCGCTGAGCCCGCTGGGCTGCCCATCCACCTTGCCCGCCCTGGACCAGAGCAGGCGAAGCAGAGGCCCCAGGCCGCTCTGGGTGGCCACTGTGGAGCGCGACCCCAACCGGGGCTTTCTCTGCCGCAGGGCAACAACGGGTGTCAGCCCCTGCGCGCTGTCCAAGTCCGGCTGGGGCAAGCGCCGCATGAAGCGACGGATCTGAAACGGCAGGGTCTCCGAGAAGCGCCCCCAGGCCAGAGCCGCGACCGTGTCGAATGCCAGGGAGCTCTTTCCACTACCCGACGGCCCCACCACCACGCTGAGCTTGCGATGTGGGATGTCCACGTCCAGGCCCTTGAGGTTGTGGGTGCGCACCCCGCGCAGGCGAATGCTGTCCAGGGTCTTGCTCAGGGCACGGGGCCCTTGACTGGCTTGAAGCGGGCTGGTGTTTAGGGGCTGCGTTGGGACAACACGGCCGGCACGAAGCGTGACCCGGTGGTCGGCGGCGGCCCATAGGGCCCGGTGATGGGAGATGGCCAAGACCGTGCTGCCACGCTCCACCAAGGCGTCGATGGCCTGCAGCAAACGCACGACATCTTGGGGGTGGAGTCCCCGGTCTGGCTCGTCCATGAGCAGCAGCGCGGGCCCCGACTTGGCCAACCAGGTGGCCAGTTTGACCCGCTGGCCCTCACCCCGGCTCAGGGTCGTAGACGACTGGCCCAAGCGCAGGTAGCCCAGCCCCAGGTCCACCATGGCCTGGCAGAGCTGGGCGATGGGCGGGTCCTGGGCAAAGACCTCCCGCGCTTCTTCCATCGACAGGCGCAGAGTCTGGGCGATGTCCCGCCCTCCCAGAGTGACCGCAAGCACCTGCTCAGCGTAGCGCCCGCCCCCACAATCCGAGCACTCCAGCTCCAAGTCCTCGAGCAAGTGCAAGCCCACCTTGCGCACCCCCAAGCCCTGACACGTGGCACAGCGGCCCGCCTTGGAGTTGAAGGAGAAGTGGCTCGCGCTCAGGCCCAGTTTTTTGGCCTGGGAGGTCCCCGCGAAGCGCTTGCGCACCAGGTCGAAGAGCCCACTCCAGGTGGCCGGCGTGCTTCGCGGAGTGCGGCCGATGGGCTTGGCGTCTACCGCACGAACCGCCAGGCCCTTGGGCACACCACTCAAGGTTTCAAAAGAACCTCCGCGCTCCCCGTTTAGCGCAGGCAGCAGAGTCCCAAAGACCAGAGAGCTCTTTCCAGCGCCAGAGGGTCCAGCGACCAGGTTGAAGCACCCCATCTGCACGTCCAGATCAGCCTGTTCCAGGCCATTCAGGGTCGCGCCGGACAGCCGAATCACCCCCTTCCCCGCCCTGGGACAGGCTTTGGCTGCAGGGGTCTCCCCCAGGGGCGCCTCTCCAGGCCGTATGGGACCTGCGCGCAGCACTTCTCCACCCTGTGGTCCTGCTCCAGGTCCCAACACGACCAAGTGCTCGGCATAGCGCACCATGTCAGGATCGTGCTCCACCACAAGCAAGGTGTTGCCCGCCTCTCGCAGCTCCTCCAGCACTTGGGCCATGCCCGCCTGGCTTTCCGGATGCAGCCCAAGCGTGGGCTCGTCCAAGGCCACGAGCATGCCCCCCAAACCTCCAGCAATCCCGGCCCCACCTGAGATCTGAGCTGCCAGGCGCACGCGCTGGCCCTCTCCGCCAGACAGGGTGGTGCTCTCCCGGCCCAAGCTGAGATGCCCCAGGCCCAGACGCGAGAGCCGCTCCAGTCGGCCCATGAGGCTGGGTGCCAGGGCATGCCAGGCCGCGCTACCCGGCAGGCCCTCCAGCACGGGGAGCAGTTCCCGAATGGGCAGCGCAAGAAATGCAGGCAGTGTGTGGCCGGCAAGCGGCGTGTGTCCTGAGAGCTGGGCTTGGCGCCCTATACGGGCCAGACGGCTGCCCGCACAGACGGAGCAGGCGACCGAGCGAACGAAGCGCAGGATGTTCGGATTCCGGTCGCGCTTGAGTGTCTCGCGGATCACCGGTACCAGTCCCCGGTAGTAGCCCTCCTCCCGCGGCCGAGCGGTGATGCCCGACCACTTCATGCGGGACTCGATGCTGTGTTTGCCGAAGGGCACCTTGAAGACCTGGGTGCCAAAGAAAACCACCTGGACCTGCTCAGGGGTCAGCTGTGCCCAGGGGGTGTCCACATCAAAGCCGTGGGCCCGGCAGATGCGGTCCATCACGTCGACGGTGACCTGACTGTAGACCGTGTACCCACTCTTCAGGGTGGGCCGAAGGGCGCCCTGGCGGATCGTCTTGCTGGAGTCCACCACCAAGAGCTCAGGGTCTACTTGATCTTCTACCCCCAGGCCGGCACAGGCCGGGCACGCGCCCAGCGGGTGGTTGAAGCTAAAGTGGCTCCGGGTCAAGGCCTCACCGCCAGGGTCCACGGCCACCCGGGCAAAGAGCAGGCGAAGCAGATCCAAGGCGCCACTCAGGGTTCCCACAGTGGAGCGGGCGCTGGCGCTCAGAGCACGCTCTCCGACCGAGAGCGTCACCGGCAAGCCCTGGATGCTGCCCAAGTCAGCGCGCCCCAGCTTGCCAAGCTGCAAGCGGGCTTTGGGCGAAAGGGCGCTCAGGTAACGGCGCTGTCCCTCTCGCAGCAAGGTCTGGTGAACCAAGGAAGTCTTGCCAGATCCCGAGGGCCCAAGTACCGAGATCCAGCGGCCCAGCGGCAGCTCTAAGTCCACGTCCTTGAGGTTGTTCTCGCGGGCGCCGTGCAGGATCAGTTTGGACATTCAAGGCGATTAGCGCCGCCCAGCGCCAGCGCCCAGCGTCCAGCGTCCACAGCCAAGCGTAGGCTATAGAATGAGCCACCTACCGGAGCCCCCCCATTTCAAATCCCATCTCCGTCACCGTGCTGCCCAACGGTCCCTTGAAAATCTCCTGCGAGCAGGCCATCGCCCTGTCCTTCAAGGGAAAGCCCCTGCCCAGCGAGCCTGGGCAGGACCACTATCTCTGCCGTTGCGGCCAGAGTAAGAACAGCCCCTACTGCGACGGCACCCACGCCAAGGTGGGCTTTGACGGGAGCCCCAACAAGCGCAAGCCCAAGAGCGCCAAGATCTGGCAGGGCCGCACCATTCAGACGCGCTTTGATCGGGGCCTGTGCATGCACATTTACACCTGTGAGCCGCTGGCTGCACTGCGGAAGGCCGAGCTGGAAGGGGACGACTCCGCTGCACAGACAATCGCGGACAAGGTCCAGCAGTGCCCCTCTGGTGCCCTGCAGTTTAGCGCCGATTCGGCCAAATCTCCTGAGCCGGAAGCTCCGGCCCTGATCATCCGAGAGGGCGCTGAGATTCAGTTGCAGGGGCCCTTCGAGATCAACCACCCCATGCGACCAGGCCAGCCCACCACCCGGGCCACCCTGTGCCGTTGTGGACTCAGTAAAAACAAGCCCTACTGTGATGGGCGCCACACCCAAGCAAAGGACTTTGCGTAGATGGGCATCTCCGAAGACGGACGCTCCTGGAGCGACAAAGGCTGGACCGCGCGCATTGTGCTGAACGAGGACGGCGGTGGCTGGGCCCTGTCGATGACCCAGGATGGGAACGACGAGCCGATCTTGGTCGTGCCGTGGGTCATGGGCCGAAACAAAAAAGACCCTAAGCCACTGAATAAGGCGGATTTTTCAAGCCAGCTCAAAGCGGCCAGGGACTTTGTGGCCCGTCACAAGCAACAGCTGGCAGCGGCTCATCGGGTCACCCGCAATGTCAGTGATGCCGCCGGCCCCATCCAGGTCGTCTTTGACCTAATTCCTGATGAGTTCGAGCCCGAGGGCGAGCTTGTGGCTTGGCGCGGTCAAGAAGAGGTGGCCCGGGTGCGCTGCGCGGCCGGCTTTAAGCTGACCCAGGCAGAAGCCCAGAGCTGGGTCGACGGGGAATATGGGCCAGTCAGTGGTGGGGTCGAGTGGTAGGCCGGCCGCGGGTGCTTAACTAAAGGGACAACCCCAAGGCCCCCATGAAGAAGCTCCTCCCACTCTTTCTGCTGTTCCCCCTCGCAGCCTGCGACGAGGCCGAGACGTCCACCTTGCAGGCCGTCCCGACCGTAGATGTTGAGGCGTACATGGGTACTTGGTACGAGATCGCCAACTTCCCCATGCGCTTCCAGAAAGGGTGCACCGGCACCACCGCCACCTACGCCCTGGACGGAGACCAGGTCAGTGTGGTCAACCGCTGCTTCAAGGACAGCCTGGACGGCAAGGAGACTGTGGCCAAGGGCCGTGCACGCATCGTGGATATGGAGAGCAACGCCAAGCTGGAAGTCAGCTTCTTCGGTCCCTTCTGGGGCGACTACTGGATCATCGATCTGGCCGATGACTACAGCTACGCCGTGGTGGGCCACCCCGACCGCAGCTACCTGTGGATCTTAAGCCGCACGCCCCAGATGGACCCAAGGGTCTACGAAGGTATCTTGGAGCGCCTAGAAAACGAGAGCGCGTACGACTTGAGCCCTTTGACGGTAACCGAGCAGCCCCAGGGCTAACTATTGCGCCCCAATCCGCAGTACCAAATCTCCATCTCCGCAGTCGCCCCGACCATCACAGTTGCTGGTGGTGACATAGAGACCGCCATCGGGGCCCATGGTGACCTCGCGCAGGCGACCGTATTCCTGGGAGAGGTAAACCTCGGAGATCAGCACATTGCCACCGGGACCGATGCGCAGGCGGTGCAGGTGCCGCGCAGCAGTGTCAAAACCCAACACGCCAATGAGTAAGTCTCCCTGCCAGTCGGGAAGCTCACTGCCCCTGTAGATGGCGGCGCCGCCAGGGGGCATGGCGTCGGAGAAGGTGATGGACGCTTGAACAAAACCCTCACCCTCTTCACAGGCGTAGACCTCGGGCCAGCCCAAGTTGTCCCCAGCCGAGGCCAAGGTGATCTCGTCGTGACCACTGCGGCCGCCCTCGTTGCCCAAGCCGCTGGGGCCGTGGTCGGAGATCAGCATGCGGCCATCGTCCCGCCAGTCAAAGCCCTGGGTGTTGCGCACGCCGTAGATCCAAGTGGCTGATCCTGGGAAGGGGTTGTCATCGGGAACGCTGCCGTCCAACTCCAGACGAAGGACCTTGCCCGCTGGGCTGGCGGTGTCCTGAGAGCTGTCCGGGTCCCCCGCATCTCCAGTGCCTACGTAGAGTTTGTCGTCGGGGCCGATGCGCAAGCGCCCGCCATTGTGGTACTGGCGCGCTGGAATACCTGCGAAAATCATCTTGTCGAAAGACGCGCTCAGAGCATCTTCGGCCAGAACCCATTGTTGGACTTGGTTCTCCGTCGTCTCGCCGTCCACGGTCGCGTAGATAAAAAAGGCCCGGTTCTGTGCAAAGTCCGGATGCAGGACGAGACCAAGCAGCCCACCCTCCCCACGCTCAGTGACCGGGACTTGGGCCAAACTCATGAGCTCGCCGTTGTCCACCAAGTTTAGGCGCCCATCCCGCTCGGTGAGCAGCATGCGGCCATCGGGCAGCCAGTCCACGGCCCAGGGCGTGGCAAGCCCCTGCACCACCACCTCTACCGTCAGGGGCGTGCTGCCATCCGGTCCCCAGCCGCTCTCGACGGTCTGGCACTCCAGCGGCAAGACCGCGCTGTCCTGGGTGTCCTGCGTGTCCTGGGGGACCGAGGTATCCGGGGTGGCCTTGGTACAAGCGAATAGAATGAACAGCATGAAATGGCTCCAAGGGCTGCTCTCCCCTAGCCTGTCTGGCTGCACCCGATATCTGAAGAACCAGCATTCGCGCCCTGCCACTAAAAGGCAGGCTCCGAGCGCAGCGTGAGGGACTCCCCGCTGAAGGGGTGGGCCAGCTCCAACACCGCTGCATGCAAGCAGAGCCGATCGGCCGCCGCCAGGGCCTGCGGATGGGCGTAGAAGCGGTCCCCCAGGATGGGGTGCCCAATCGCCTCAAGGTGGAGTCGAAGCTGGTGGGAGCGCCCGGTTCTTGGGTGCAGAGAGAGCCTGCTGTGCCCATCCGAATCCAGGCTCAGCACGTGCCAGTCCGTCTGGGCCGACTTTCCATCTGCATCCACCCGGGATCTGGGCCGCCCGGTCTCTCGGCTCAAAGCCAAGCGGATGCTGCCACCCTTCTCCCTGGGTTGCCCGAACACCCGTGCGATGTAGGTCTTGGAGATCTGCCGCTCTTGGAACTGCTGCATCAGGGATCGCTCAGCTTTGCGGCGCAGGGCCAGGACAAACAACCCAGAGGTGTCCATGTCCAAGCGATGCACTGGGTAGAGCGTCCCAAATTGCCCTTTCAATCGAGAGACAACACAGTCCGAGTGCTCCCGACCCGGCACGCTGAGCAAGCCGCTGGGCTTGTTCACCGCCACCAAATCACGGTCCTGGTACACCACCTCCAGGGAGCCTCCTGGAGGCTCATAAACCCAGCCGTCAGCCATTAGGCGCGCCCAACGCAGTGCAAGCCCAAGCCGTAAAGGGTCGGCTGAGTGTGCACCTGGGCAAAGCCGGCCTGCCCGAAGAGCTGAACGACGCTGCTGTCACTGAGCATGCCGTTGGCGCTTCCGAACAGCCGCCAGAGAGCCATAGACGTACAAAAGCGAGCGGTGTCCCAAGGGTTCTGCCAGATCTGTGCAAGCTGCCCTCGTGCGTGCCAAGCGGCGCTGAACAGGGTGCCCGCAGCATGGGGCTCCATCAGCACCAGGCTCCCTCCGGGTCTGAGAACCCGACGAACCTCCCGGAGAACCGCTCGACGGTCGTGCACCAAGTACAGGAAGCTGTGTCCAGTGACCAAGTCCACGCTGTGGTCCGGTAACTGCAGGGCAGCGGCATCCCCATGCGTGAAAGACAAGCGCCTTAGGTGAGAAAACTCCCGGCGGTGGCTGGCCTGGGCCCGCTCAATCATGCGCTCGGAGAAGTCCAGGCCCAGGACCTGGGCCCCGCTGCGCTCGGCAAGCTCAAAGCTACTTACTCCTGGACCACAGCCCAGATCCAAGATGGTCTCCGGCATGGTGGGCACATGCTCCAGCAGGCGCGATATCTGCCGGCGCCAGAGCTTTTGGGCGGTCATACAGTCGTAGCCGCGTGCGGCAAACTTAAAGACCCAGGTGTTGGTGCTGTCCATCTTGGCCTCGATCAAGGGCGTAATGCCTTGGGTCTGAGCCTGCTGGCAGCGGATAGCGAATAGCATGCAGAGAACGACTCACGCGGGAGTTCAGACCAGGTTCGGCCCTTCCGAACAGTGACCTTCGATTCTTCCGCATAGACGAACCGAAGGGCAGCCTCTACTTTGAGATCAACCGGAGCCCGACATGACAATCACGACATTCACGACACTCACGACACTCACCCTCCTCGCCGCATGCAGCAGCCCAGTGGTCCCCGTTCAAGTGCCCACGGACACCGGAACCTCCACCCCGACAGACTCGATTGAAGATGTGGTTTTGGTGGCGCAAGACAGCCAGGAGTTCTCCGAAGCGGCGAGCCTCCTCCAAGGGGGAGATGTAGACGGCGACGGCCTCTCCGACGTGGGCTTGGTGCTCGACAACAGCGTCCTGGCCTGGGCTCAGAGCACAGCGGAAGGAGTAGAGACCCCGCGGAACTTGCTCCCCGACGGCCTGCTCGCAACCCTTATTGAAGAAGCGATGGACAGCAGTGGCTCGAGCGCGACCACTGTGTTCGTCCAGGGCCTGCAGCTCGTGGATCTTGACGGCGATGGGCGCAGCGAGTGGCTGGTCACCGCATCGGTCGAGATCGACACGGTCTACAGCTTGCTGACGGTCCTGCTCAGCGACCCCATGGGACAAGTGAGCTTAGAGCTGGTGGGCCCGGGAGAACACCTGACCCAAGCGGTTTCAGACCTGGACGGAGATGGCCAGCCGGAGTTGGTGCTCTTTGGGGACGAGTCCGCGGTCTACACCTCGGGGGGCAGCGTGTGGCCTCTGGGCGATGCGGTTGACTGGAACTACTACCCCCAGGTCGCCGCAATGGACTTGGACGGGAGCGGCGGCCGGGACCTGGTGGTGTTCCTGAATGGGGGGTTTGGGGTCTCGGAGATTCACACGTTTTACCAAGAGAACGACGCTCTTTCCCCCGGTTTGGTCTACCAAGATCTCTTCGCAAACGAGGCCAAGCTCACTGCGGTCTCGGATGGGGAACAGGAAGCTCTGCTGTTGACTGGGACCCAGGTGCTGCGGTTCAATCAAGAGGGTCTCTTCGAAGAGGTCGGCGGCGCCAACAACTTTTACATAGGTGTCGAAGGAGACCTGGACGGAGACCAAAAACTGGACCTAATCCAGCTGACTGCCCCACAGCCCGCGCTGTACGCCTCGGGCCCAGAGGGGCCCCTCACGCTCGTCTCTTTTGAGGGACCCAAGACGTCCCTGGACACCGCGTTGGTGCTGGACTTGGACGGTGATGGCCGGCAAGACTTGGTGGGCGTTCGATGGGACAACGAGAACAGCACCTCGCTGCTGGAGAGCTGGCTGAACGCCAGCGGAGAGTAGTGCCTTGACGGGGTCAGGCGTGCCCCAACATGCGGTCGATAAATCCATGCAGCACTTTGGGGTCGAGCACCACAAGATACAAGGCGGCCATGGACAAGGAGAAGGTTCCCACAGGCAGGGTGAGGTAGATCACCCCATGCAAGAGCAGGCCCAGCGGCAGCACCCAGCGGTGCCAACTCTTCACGAACAGGCCCACCGCTAGCACCCCCTCGATCCCGATGGCGCACACCGAGAGAAAGACCATCATCGCGTGAAACCCCGCCCATGCCGGGTAGTCCGAGCCTAAGTACAGGTGCATGGCGTAGTGCTCCATACGCTCCCCGCTCAGGTGTCCCCACTCCAGCTTGGCCCAGCAAGCAAAGGCGTAAATAGCGGCTGTCTGGACCACAATAAGGGTGCGCCCCCAGTCGGATCCTTGCTCCAGCGGAGGCGGCTGATGTGTGGCCTTTGCCTGTCTTAGGGCGAGGTAGCGGTCGACGGACAGGCTAGCGCCGCAGGGGGTCAAGGCCAGGAGCAGCGGCATCATGAACAGCAGATAGGTGTGGTGATGGGTGTAGGGCTCCACATCCATGCCATGGCCCATGCCGTAAAAAAAGAATGCGCCGATCAGGCCGGTGACCAGCGTGCTGGAGCGAGACCAAAAACCCACACACATGGCGGTGGTGGCAGCAAAGAACAGCAGGGCGACCCCAAAGCGCCAGGGTTCCAAGTTCCTGAACAGGATCCACTCCGAACCCACCCGGGTCCAGATCATCAGCGGCCAGAGAAAGCGGAGAAGGCTCACCCCCCGAGTGGAGGCCTGGGCGCTGAAAAAGTCCTCGATGCGGTAGATCAGCGCTTGCACAGGTTCTTGTCCGCTTTCCAGGTTGGCTTGCCGGCGGGTCTCCACCCACGGTGAACGCCGCAGCGCGCTTGGACGTGCAGCACGTCGACGTTCAGAGCGCGACAGATCTCCCGGCCTTGGCGCTGGACGGCATCGGCGTCAGCCAGCATCTTGTGCTCTCTGGGTACATCCCATGCGTTCTCAAAGCCCAAAGTCTTGAGGCGGTCAATTGGCTCATCTTGACCCGGCACCACAAAGCGCACATCGCAGATCTCTTTGCCGTAGCCAATGAACATCAGCCAACGTCGCACCCCAGGCACATTAAAGCCAAACACCTGGTTGGCAAGCGGCCCACCCACGATCCACAGCACCAGCACAAGCCAGAGCGCGGCCCGGAGTCCAAGGTGCCAGGATCGACCCTTCACGTGGCCAACAGCTCGGCCCAACCGGCACCCTGCCCACGATCGCTCGCTGGAACACCCCTTCGGCCCTTCGAGCAGAGGGGAGGGCCAATGATGGCACCGCTATGCTCGGAGGGAGGAATGCCCTGGGGACATTTATAGAGGTACCGAAAGCGTTCCAGTGTCTCGGCTCGGATGGTCTTGTCGCTGTAAATAGACCGTTCCTCTGCGAACTCGGAGCCGCTTTGGACTACCGTAACCGCTGCGACGGCTCAGCCCTTCGCCATTCCGCCCCAACCAAAACCCTATCTCCCAGGTAGACCGTGTCCGACTCTCTAAAGGGACGCCGCGTTGTTGTTGCCGGCGCAAGTGGTTTTGTAGGCCGCTGGCTCTGCGCAGCCCTCATCGCCGAGGGCGCCGAAGTGGTGGGTCTGGGCCGCAGCGTAAAGGACGGCGCACACCAGGATGGGGTGAGCTGGAAGCGCTGTGATCTCTTCAGCCTGCTGGACTGCGAGCGGGGTTTAGAAGGCGCAGACATTGTCTACTACCTTGTCCATTCGATGATGCCGTCTACACGGCTGACCCAAGCGACGTTCGAAGACATGGACCTGATCCTGGCCGACAACATGGCCCGTGCCGCAGCTTTTGTAGGGGCCAAGCGGATCATCTATCTTGGGGGACTGATCCCGACCGACCAGGACCAGTTGTCCCGACACCTGAGCAGCCGTCTCGAGGTCGAGGCCGCATTGGGGGCTCACGGCGTACCCGTCACACCGGTACGCGCAGGCTTGGTCCTTGGGCCACGGGGCTCCAGTTTTGACATGCTGCGCTTGTTGGTGGAGCGCCTACCCGGCATGGTGTTGCCCCCCTGGACCCGCACCCCCACCCAGCCCATCTGGATTGGAGATGTGGTCCAAGTCATGGTGCGCGTGGTCGCCCAGAATGTCGCGCTCGGCGAGAGTCTGGATGTGGGCGCCCCACAGGTCTTGCGCTACCGCGAGCTCATCGAAGAGATGGCAGTGGCCCTCAATGCGCAGCCCAGAATCATGGACATACCCTTCGGTCCCAAGGCACTCTCCAAACTCTGGGTCTCTCTGGTGACCGGCACCTCAAGGGACCTGGTGGCCCCTCTGATCGACAGCCTTGACCACCCCATGGTGGCCCGGAATCGAGACGTTCAGTTGGCCCTGGGCGTGCCCGGGGTGCCTGTGAGCCAAGCGATGACCCGGGCACTGGCCGACAACGAGCCGCCCCTGCCTACGGTTCCTCGAGGCGCCAGACCCGAGCAAGTCAACACGGTGCGTTCCGTCCAACGCCTGCCCTTACCAGAAGACCAGAACGCGGACTGGGCTGCCCAGGAGTACACGGCGTGGATGCCACGCGGGCTGTGGCCCTTCCTAAAGGTGGTCCAGGAAGACGATGGCATCTCTAGCTTCCGCGTAGCTGGCCTGGGCGTTGAGCTGCTACGCCTTCGCTACTCAAAGAGCCGCTCCTCCCCAAGCCGCGCTCTACTCTACGTCGTTGGCGGACTGCTGGCAGTCAAGCAACCCACCAAACGTGGCCGTCTCGAACTACGCTCGGCACTGAATGACCGCACATTGTTAGCCGCCATCCATGACTTTGAGCCTTCGCTACCCTGGTACCTGTACCTGAGCACCCAAGCATTGGTCCATCTGGCCGTGATGAACGTCTTTGGCTGGCACCTCAAAGACGTGGCCAACGGACAGGTGCCCAGTGCTCAGCACCCACGCAACGGGGAATAGGGCGGGCAGCTAACTGCGTGTTGGGCGTCCAACGCAGCTTAAATCCGCACAGCCCCCCTAATCCACAGGCCACCGCCGAAGCGATGCCCCTTTACCCCTCCCACTCGCGCATCTCTTTTTGAGCGCTCAGTTCACCCTGCGACTGACCGCGGCAACTTTCTCAGCGGGCATTGGGGCAAGCTGCGCAGGCCTTGGTCCCTGAGCACCTTGACTGTCGGCAGCGACAAACTCTTGAACCAAGACTGGCTCCAGATCTCGGACAGCAGGCTGCTCAGGCGTAAGCGAAGCAACCGGGAGCCGATCCGGAATCAACTGCGGGTAGTCGATGCGCAACAGGCCGAACGCCTCCATCACCACGCAAGCTACAAAGCCAGCGTCAAACTCCCAAGGCCTAAAGCTGAACTTGGCCGAGCGCGGGTAGGCGTGGTGGTTGTTCTGATAGCCCTCGCCGAACACCACCAAGCCAACCACAGCGTTGTTGGTCGAGTCGTCGGTCGTCTCGAAGTTTCTGCCGCCGACGGAGTGGCCCAAGCTGTTGACCAAGAACCCTTGAATGGGATGACTCATCAAACCCACAAAGTAGGCAAGTCCGAGCCAAAAGGCGTCAAAACCAACGAAGATGCCCACGGCAATGGCTGTATGCAAAACATACGGCAGGGTGCGAACCACTCGGTTGTGAGCCCAGGTGTGGTCAAAGTCTAAACCGTGAGCAAAACGAGTAAACTCCGGGTCCTTGGCGTCCAACCCCTCCATCGTGCGGTAGTAGGACACCGCCTGGGCAGCCATGACCCCCCACAAGCCCACATTGCTTGGGCTGTGAGGGTCCTTGGGGGTGTCGGAGTACTCATGGTGGCGGCGGTGCATCACCGCCCAAGCCTTGGGCGTCAGCCCCGTGATCCACAGGCCAAGGTGGATGACCAATTTTCTGGTCAAGGGGCTAAGTTTCACAGCGCCGTGGGCCAGGCCGCGGTGGTAACACACTGTGATCATCACCATGTTCGCGAGGTAGCCCACAGCAAACACGCTCAGACAGAGTAGCAAGTACATCTTGTTTCTCCTTAACTTACGGACCCGTAACTTATGCCAAGTTAGGTCCGTCTCGCATCACTGACAAGACATTCGCCTTGTCCCGAGGGAATTAATCTAAGAATTGAACGCTTCCGATCCGGCCTTCGAGAAAGGAATAACGGGCCAAAAGCGTCCCTTCTTCCTTCTCTTCTCCGGGCGCCTGCATCCACCAATGTTCCAGATCCACGCAGTGCCTCTCCGTCAGAAGCCGATCTGACACGCTGGCACCAAATCCCTTTCCAGCGAACATCTCGGCATAACGCTCTCGCAATGCCTCTCGTCCTGTGGCCACCAACTCATCGGCTTCGAAGAGCCGGACCTGTGCATGGAAGCAGGCGCAAAAGGCGTCCAAGTCGTGGCTGTTGTAGGCGTCAAGTTGGGCCTGAACCAGGTCGAGGAGCTTCATGGCCCACCCCTATCGCGCTGGTGGTGGAGTCGGAGGACCCGATACGCTTTGAAGGTTGAGACCTCATAGGCTGCGCTCCATGCGTCGGGTGGTCCCCGCACCATGGCTGGCAGGTCCAGTCGTCGTTGCCGTCCTCGGCCCGCCAGGTGCTCGCCCGCAGCCAAAGAATCAGGTTTTGGCGCCGCCCGCTGTGGATGGGCCAAGCGCCATGGCGGTGCTTGCCGGCGTGCAGGATGCCCACGCCGGGCTGGTGAACGTAGCTGACACGCTCGTGCTCTCGGGCCTGCATCTGGCGGTGTCCTCCGCAGCGCCGCCCCTCAAAGTAGAGTTCCCCGCCCTCAAATCCGCCGCCCAGGCACAAGTTTAACGTGACCTCGGCGTCGTCCACATGAAAGCCCAGGTCCCGGTCGCCGCCCATTTGGTAGTCCACAACGAAACCGTGGTGCTGATCCATCCTTCCTTCCCCCACCTCCGGGAAAAGCCGGGCGCAGAGCGGACTGAGATGCTGGGTTCTGAGCCAGTCCAGCAACGGCGTGTAGCCCAGCTCGTCCAAGATCACGCCAAAACGGTTCATGGAGTTGGGCCGACTAAGCTCTACCCGATGTTTTGTGGCCCATTCCTCCAAACAGGTCAGCTCTTCCCGGAACATGCGAAGGGCCGAATCGGAGAGCACCCGCAGCGCAAAAATGCCTGGCAAGACCTCCTCGATGGGCCCACCCGCTGCGGCCTTGAGCAGCTGGGGGTGCAGATGGGCGGGGTTGGGGGCGAGCAGCGCCCGGTGCAGGTGAACGTAGTCCGCAAGCTTGGCAGTGGGGCCACGGGGTTTTGAACGGGTATCCGGACGGGGTTGAGGGCGACCTGTTCCCCGCAGGCGACGAACCAGGCTTCTTAGCGATGCTTTGGACACGGCAGCTGCACTCCTTGGCAACGTGCGGTCAGTGAGGCCCAAAGATTGCACAGGCATCGAGAGAGGTGTTGGGCTGGTTTAGGCAGTCCAATGTGACGGATTCTGACGCAGGGGCCCAGGCGGCCCGCAGGACGATGCGCATGGACTCAGCCATCTCGGCCGCGTTGCGAGCGAGTTAGTTCCCCTCCACCCGGAGCACACCTTGGCCACCTTCGACACCCTCCAGCTGCGTCCTGAGCTCCTGCAGGCCACCGCCCAAATGGGCTTTGAGCAGCTGACTGCCATCCAAGAACAGGCCATTCCGCCTCTCTTGGAAGGTCGAGATGTGAGCGGCCAAGCCAAGACGGGCAGCGGCAAGACCGCCGCTTTTGGCCTGGGCTTGCTCAGCCGCATCACCTCCGATCTGCACACCCAAGCTCTGGTTCTCTGCCCCACCCGAGAGCTCGCCGACCAAGTCGCAGCCGAGCTGCGCCAACTGGCCAGCCGCTTGGACAACGTCCAGGTGCTCTGCGTCACCGGCGGCCGCGCGTACCGCAATCAGACCGCCAGCCTGCATGGCGGCGCCCAAGTGGTCGTTGGAACCCCGGGCCGCATCGGTAAGCATCTGGACAAGGAGACCCTGGACCTCAGCAAGCTGCAAGTTTTGGTCTTGGACGAGGCCGACCGCATGCTGGACATGGGCTTTGTCGACCAAGTGCTACGCATCGTGCACGACTGCCCAACGTCGACCGGCCCAATCGGCCGCCAAACCCTGCTCTTCTCAGCCACCTTCCCCGAAGGGATCCAGGACCTGAGCCGTCAGGTGCAGTACCGACCGGTACACCTCAGCGTGTCCTCACAGGTAGAAGAGAGCCTGCTCGTGCAGCAGCACGTGCGCGTGCCATGGGGACAGCGGAATGACGCCGTTCTACAGATCCTGGCCCACCACACCCCAGAGCGGGCCCTCGTGTTCTGCGAGACCCGAGGAGACTGTGACTCTCTGGCGCGTTTCCTGAGTGGACGTGGCACCGTGGCTCTGGCCCTGCATGGAGATCTGGACCAGCGAAACCGGGACGAGGTCATGCTGCAGTTCTCAGGAGGCAGCGCATGCGTTCTGGTCGCCACCAATGTGGCCGCCCGAGGACTGGATATCCCTGCCCTGCCCATGGTGCTCATCGCGGAGATGGGAGGCGAGGTCCAAGCACACGTGCACCGCATCGGACGCACCGCACGGGCCGACAAACAAGGCCTGGCCATCTCCGTGGTCTGTGGCGACCGGGAGCCGGATCGCTTGGCCGCCATCGAGGAGTTTATGGGCACCGAGATCCCGCAGGTCCCACTGCCAACAGGTGCCGGCTCTCTTGCAAAAATGCGCCCACCAAACCAGACCCTGCTGATCCTGGCCGGACGCCACGACAAGCTTCGAAAAGGCGATGTGCTGGGGGCGTTGGTCAAGGACGGCGGATTGCCTGCCAAAGCCATAGGCCGTATCGACCTGTTGCCACGCATCACTGCCGTGGCCATCCAAACCGAGTACGCACGGCAAGCCTTGCTCTATTTACAGCAGGGGCGCGTGAAGAAAATGCGTGTCCGTGCACGCCTGCTGAACTGAAGGAGCTTTTGCCATGATGACAAGCGAAGTGAGAGGCAGTCCGTTCAGGCTCCTACTCTGGCAGTGGCGGCGTGCACTATTTTACTTGGGTACCGCCACAGCCGCCTGGCTGATCATCGAGCCGCTGGGCTTTGAGGAACTGCAGCTACCCGTCACACCCATCAGCATTGTGGGCGCGGCCGTGGGTATCTTCGTAAGCTTCCGAGCCAACCAGTCTTACGACCGATGGTGGGAAGGCCGGAAACTCTGGGGGCGCATGATCAACAGCTCCCGCCATTTCTGCGACCAGCTGTTGCGCTACACAGCGTTGGAAGACTCTGAGAAAGCCCAGGAGATGGTGGACCGCCACATCGCATACGTGCACACACTGCGCTGCTTGTTGCGCGGCCAGACCCCCTTCGATGACCCCGACTACAAGCGCATGGGGCCGGACACTTCCCTTCACCGAGAGAGCACCAACCTCACCCACCTGTTGCTGGACGAGCAGTTCACGGATCTGGTGGCCCTCAACGACGCTGGACGCTTGGACTCCTTTCGGCTGCAGTCACTGGACAACACGCTGATGGACTTTCTAAACATCCAGGGTGGCTGCGAGCGCATCAAGGGCACCCCAATCCCGCGCGGCTACGCATTTATTGTCGAGATGCTCATACAGCTCTTCGCCATCATGCTTCCCTTCTCCCTGGTGCACGAACTGGGCTGGGTGGCCATCCCTTTCAACGCATTGGTTTGTTTTTCCTTCGCGCTGATCTCAGAGGCCGGCCGGGTCCTGGAAGACCCGTTCACGATGTTCTTCAACGGGCTGCCACTGCACAATCTGAGCACCAAGATCGAGCGCAACCTGCGCCAGCGAATGGGCCAAGACCTGCCACCTCCAGTAGTCGCCGACCATCGCGGCATCTTGATGTAGCTGTTGCTACTGGGCCCTGCCGCCTGTGCGGTGGCCCAGGAAGTGGTGCCAACGAAGCGTGCTCTGGCCCTGCGGATCCAGCTGGTAGTTGGCACCCTCGACCCGGATCTGAAGCTTGTTCCGGACCTGAAGCAGCACCACCAACATGTCCTCGAAGCGCATTGACCAAACCACCTCGCCGTCCTTCACGACTTCGACCCCATCAACGGTGGTGCGCGCCTTCCCCGCGGCCACGGCCTCCTGACTGAGCTGGCCACGCTGGACCCGGCTGACCTCCATGTGCTCGCAGCTCAGAGCGGTGTCGCTGGGGATCTGCTCCAGCAGACGCCGGGCGGCCGCCACACTGAAGGTCGAGGTGTCGGCGCTCTCCGCCTGCATCGTGCAGCGCAAGTCCAAGCGCCAGCGACGTTGGCATCCGGAACACGCCACGCAGTTCTTGTCGGCCGGGTCGACTTCCAAGCCCTCGATCTCAAGGCAGTGAGGACAGGCCCACAAAAACTCGGGCAGGCCCTCGGCCAGGCGAAATCCCCAGGATCCCTTCGGCATCTCCACGGTTTCTGGATCGATCTTGAGTCCCTCGGCGATCACCTCGTTGATGTCGTCGACCGACCAGTTTGGGTCAAAGGGGATGCTCTCGTACTCCACACGCCATGGCACCAGACGGGGCCACTTGGCCCAACGCGGGTGCTGAAGAAAGCCCGTGGACACCCGACAGAAAATGATGGGGGCCTGCAGGCTCTTCACAAGACGGCCGGTGCCACGCTTGATTGGAAGCGGTTCGCCTGTCCACGAGCGCAACCCCTCGGGGAACATGCCAATCACACCTCCGCCCTCAAAGGCTGCGACCAACTCACGGACCGCCGCGCCGTCTTTTGCCCCCTTGGCATAAGGCACGCTGTTGAGTTGCCGGAGTACCCAGCCTACAACCGGAATCCGGAACACCTGCTCGCTGCCGATGCCGTGAGGCGGACGGTTCACCCCCCAAAAGCACATCAACGGGTCCCAGAGCGTGGTGTGGTTGGCGAGCATCATGGCGCCGCCCGATTTGGGGATTCGCTCCTGACCCTTGAACTTGATGCGGAGCACCGAGGCCAGCGTAAGCCGGAGTACGACCCAAACGAAGACCCAAATGAGCCAGCGGTGCAGGGGGATACCCTCTCGAACCCATGGGGTCATCCACGCTCCAAACAGGAACCGGACCCTACCGCGTTCGGAGGCAGAAACCGGTGGTCAAAGACGCCGGCCGCCGCAAGTCCCCTGCCTAATATCGCGAGAACAGGCGACACTCGCCTGTTCCTAAAGGGCGCTCAGCTCCTCGGTCTCCGCGAGCAACAGGACCTGCCCCTGCGTGCTTTTGGGAGCGCAACGTCGCCCCCAGACCCTACGGAGCCCAGGAAATCCCGACTCTGACGCTGCGCTCAGCGACTGAGACGGATGCCCTGGTCGCTTGCCCGACCTTGGGTGTAGGTTCCGTTGATGGCCATGTCGCTCGCCTGTGCGCTCAGGCTCAGGTCACTCCCGGAGCTGAGCGTCAGACGTCCCTGACCGTCCACACTGCCTCGGACTGGAAAGCTGCGCCGGGTCGCACCCAAGATGAACACAAGCTCACCGGTGACTTGCCCTTCCTGCGTCATCTTCAGCCGCATCGTGGCTGGGCGGCCGCCCGCGGTACCACTCCAAGCGCCCTCCACGTTGGGTCCGGCCCAGGAGGGAGGCTCAAGCGGCTCCTGTGCTTCAATGATTTCGGGCTCAGGATCTGCTGGAGAGGAACCAGCCTCTTCCAGCGGGTCGACCGCCGCCACACCATCCAGTTCGTCGGGCTCGCCCGCTGGCTCGGTAGGGGCTGGCTCCTCCAAGGTCACGGGTTCAACGATCGCTGGTTCCCCCGAACGTACCGGCTCGACAGGGGCCTTTTTGACCACTGCTTGCACGGATTTCTCTTCGTCCGGCTGATCAACAGCGAGCTCACCGGATTCCCCTGCGGCGGGTTCAGCAACAGCCTGCGGCTCCTGAGTACCGGACTCCAAGCCCACATCTGGGGTCAGCGGGGCTGCCTGCGGCAGGCTTGCGATCGGCTACAGCCCATCGGGCGCATCGCCAACCGCTGCGGGTCCGCTGGGCTCCGACATGACCGCTGGCTCCTGTTGGCTCCCCCACCACAACGAGCCGCCCACGAGCAGCAGCGAGCCAGCCAAGCCCATCCAAACCCACGGCGTTCCCTTTTTTCCTTCTCTTCCCAATGGCGAATCTGACTGGTCTGGGACCGCAGAGGCTTGGGATTTGGTCGGCCCCGTCACAGGAGCGGGCAGTGAATCGTTCCCTGGGACCGGTGCCAGAGTCGGCCGTGAAGGATTCGCCTGGGCGGCTTCCACGAGTGCGTCAACCCCGTCCGAAATGAGACCGCCCCCCACCAGCGCTGCCATGCGCTCTTCTTCCTCGTCCTCCGGTTCCAATGTCGGCAGCGCAACGTTGATGGGTCCAATCCCGGAAGGGGCCAGCACTCTTGCCAAAAGCTTGGGCCTCTTCTGGAACAAGGCCCGTGCCATCTCCGGCAGATCGGCAAAGCGGTCGTCGGCGCTTTTAGCCAGGGCCTTGTCTACGGCAGCGCACAAATCCGGAGGCAGCGTGGCGTCGGCATCGCCAAGGGGCGTAAGGACTTCGGATACCACACTCCCAATGCGTACCGAACCATCCGGAGACACATACGGCATGCGGCCCGTCAGCATGCGGTAGAGCACCACACCCAAGGAGAAGATGTCTGCGCGTGCATCCACGTCAGCGGCGTCCAAGACCTGCTCGGGAGCAGAGAAACCTGGCGTACCCATCGCGGACCCCACCTTGGTGAAGTTGGCCCCAACCTCAGCGACCTTGGCAATGCCAAAGTCTGTGACCAGAGGACGCATACGGTCCCCCTCCACCATCAAGAGCACATTTCCAGGCTTGATGTCTCGGTGCAAAACACCCGCTCCATGGGCCGCGCCAACGCCACAGAGCACACCCGAAATGAGCTCCAGGGACTCGGCCACCGGGATCACCGTCCGGCGCGCCAACAACTCAGCCATCGACTTGCCCAAGATCATGGGCATCAGCAAACCCACACGCCCCTGATGCCGGACAACGTCGAGCACAGGTGCAATATTGGGGTGTGTCAGCTGGGCCTGAATGCGCCCTTCCATCAGCAAGCGCTTTGTGATGCTGGGGTGGTCTGCGCGCAGCAACTTTAGCGCGTACACCGAGCCCAGCTCAATGTGATGCACCTCATAGACCTCGCTCAGGCCACCCTCTGCGATCAGTCGGCCGACCAAAAAGCGTCCTGCGACGCGCTCACCTGCTGAAAGGAGCACTCACGGCCTCCCGAGACCTGTAGGAACGCTCAAGCCGGCAGACACCAGCCAAGCATCGGAGGGGTTGTTGTACGAGACTACCGTACGCAGAAAACCGGTGGAGAAGGCGACGCCCCTCTCATTGCGAATGACCAGCTTCCCCCCGACCCTGAAGTTGTAGATTCCCAAAGCAGCCAAGCGGTCGGGATCGGCCAAGTTCAGCTCGTACCAGTCCAGTCCGTCTCGGTACAAACCACTGGCGCTGGGCCCAAAGGCCACCCTGGCGTCGGGGGAAAAGAGCATCTCTGCATTGAGTACCCACTCCGGCAGCGGCGCGGACACCGGAGCGTCCGGACCCAAATCGGAGCCCTGGTAGGAGTCGGTGCTGGGAAAGCGGTACAGCCAGAAGAGCTCGGTATACGCAGACCAGTAGCCACTGTTGCCCAGCCCACCAGAGCGTCCCAAGTGAATGCTCGGTCCTAAGTCGGTCGTCCCTTCGCCGACATTGGTGATGCGGGAGCGCGCTGGAGCCGTAAAGCCGCCGTAGCGTAGCGTTCCTCCTACACTCACGCTCAGGGGCATTCCTTCGAGCTCATCCAAGAGCAACCACTTGGCCTGAGCGCGCAACAGCCCCACGGACTGGGTGGTTTTACAGCTGCCCTCGCCCAAGGCCAAGCAGGGCTCAGCGTCCGCCCGGTTCGCCGAGACCCGGTACCAAGGCACCTCGAGTTCCAGTTCCACGCGCGAGAGCAGACCATAGTTGGCAATCGCCTTGACCCCGAAAGAAGAGAGTCCCTCCCCTACATCGATGGTGGTGTAGTCCTCTGAGTTGGGACCGGCCTGAATACCGAGCTTGGTCAGGCGCTGCACGTCCATGCCCGCATACAAGGTCTGATCACCGGGGCCCAAAACCCAGGGGCCCCCTCCGGCATGGGCAACACCAAGTGCGTACATCAAGGCCAACATCATTTTAAACTCCTTGGGCGGACTTGCTCACATGGGCCAAACCTCAGCCTCTCTTGCGGGTTTGTTTGCAATCAGACCGCACCCTGGTTCACCTCAACGCCCATAACAGCAATGGAACGCACTCCGAGAGACAAGACCTGTATTCACTGCGGCCGTGGTTTCTCATGGCGAAAGAAATGGGAAAAAAGCTGGGACCAAGTACGCTTCTGCAGTCAGTCCTGCCGGAAGCGCGGGCCTCAAAATCCTGAGCGCGTGGCGGCCCTTCTTCAACTCCTGCGCGCCGCTCCTCGCCGGACCCTGCCACTGGACGCCGCCACAGAAGCCACGCTGGGATGCAACCGAGATCAACTGAGGTCGAGCGCGCGACTACTCGTCCACGCCAAGCAAGCCCGCCTCTACCAAAAGGGCAAGCTCGTTTTGCCTGACAGAGCCAAGGGTGCTTTAGAGTTGCGCCTCCTGTAGCCGAACCACTCAGAGGCACCGCCCGACGCGTTGCCTCAGCGTGCAATGCCCGCCAGGCCGCCATCCACTACCAGTGTTTGACCAGTCATCCAAGTGCTCTCGAGCAAGAACTGTGCTGCGTGGGCAATGTCATCCGGTTCACCGATTCGTCCCAAAGCGTGCATATCCTGACTCGCCTTTAGGGTGGCCTGGTGAGAGGTGATGCCCTTCGAGAGGGGTGTACGGATTAGGCCAGGTGCGATGCAGTTCACCCGGAGACCTCGGGACGCGTAGGTCGCGGCGGCTGCGCGGGCCAACCCCTCCACACCAGCCTTGGCCGCGGCGATCGCCTCGTGGTTGGCAAAGCCCACTTGAGCTGCAGCGGTGCTGAACAAGAGCACGCTTCCCCCACCGCTTCGCATCATGCGCTTGGCTGCCGCGCGGACCACGTACATGGCGGAGTGGAGGTTGATGGCCAGCGTGTCTGCAAAGTCTTGGTCCTTAAGGCGATGGGCGGGCCGCAGCAGGATGGAGCCAACCGAGAGGACCACCGCATCCAATCCGCCGAATGCCTCTATGGCGGCATCCATCGTGGCCTCGACTTGAGCAGGATCCAGCACGTCTACCAGCGAGGTGCGCAGGTCCAGGCGCCCGCTGAGTTCACTGAGGCGCTCCTCTCCCCGAGCAGCCGCCCAAACCTTGGCATCTGCCGCGACGAGACGCTCGCAGAGAGCGGCGCCAATTCCGCTGCTGCCTCCAAAGACGAGAACGGATTGGTTTGAAATGGGCTTGGGCATGAGTGCGTCCTGGTGTGTTCCTGTGTAGAACAGCAGCCTCCAAGAGGTGCACTCTCCGCCCCGTCCTCCACCCATGCACCGCTTGTATCATCCAAAGAACTGAGCGCTTCCAATGAGCCCATCCAGCTCGGTGTAGCGAACCAGCACAGTCCCTCCGCTGCGCTCCTGCGTGCTGCGCTCCACTCGGCTGTAGTGCTCCAGGTCCACGCAGTGTCGGCCTTGACTCAAGCGATGCGGGACGCTGGCTTGCACCTGCTCAAAGCGCTCAAACATTCCTGCGTAGCGAGCGCGGAAGGCCTTGATGCCTTCCAGAGTGCAAGTGCCATGCTCATCCAACACCCTGACCTTCCGGTGGTAGCAGGCACAAAAGGCGTCCAGATCACCTTGGTTGTAGGCTTTTAGCTGGGCACGAGCGAGATCAGCGATCAAGGACATCGGGGGCTCTTGTAAATTTGGCATATGGAGATGGAGCGAGAAGCTGCAATCCGAAAAGCCAGTTAGCAGTTGCACCAAATCTTTAGACCACCGGCACCCAAGAGGCCACAATGCTCGCTCTCCTGCTCGCTTGCACCACTGCTACTCCCCCCAACGAGCCGCAAGAGACCGGTACCCAAGAGACGGGGCAGGATAGCGGCACCGATGACACCTCGAGTCCGCCGGATGACCTGAGTCAGGCTGGCCCCAGCACGGTGAGCGCGACATCGGAGACCCAATCGGCATCCTGCGAGATCGAACTGGAGCGTTTTACCCCTCAAGGCGTGACCAATCCACCTCTGGTCATCCTCAGTCATGGCTTCGCTCGGGATCGCAAAAACATGGTCGAACTTGGGGAGCACCTGGCCAGCTGGGGCTTTGATGTTGCTGTCCCCACCCTCTGTACCTTAGGGCTGACCAACACCAATCACCCCCAGAACGGTGAAGACCTGGTCACCCTGTCCCAGGCGCTTGGCGGATCACCGATCTACGTGGGCTACTCCGCAGGTGGGCTTGCCAGCGTTCTGGCAGCCAGTCAGGACAGCAGCGCGCGCGGCTGGCTTGGTCTTGACCCTGTGGACTCCGAGGACCTGGGCTTGGCCGTGGCAGGCGCAATTCCGCAGTTCGGATTGTTCTCGGAGCCCAGCAGCTGCAACGCCAGCAGCAATGGCACCGCTTGGTTTCAGAGCGGAGAATCCCTGCGGATCACGGACGCCAACCACTGTGACTTTGAGGGACCGACCGATCAACTCTGCACGGCGTTCTGCGCCTCCGGCTCCTCCAGCCCCGATCCCCTCCGGCAAGAGGTTGTATGGGCCCTGACCACCGCCGCCGTCCTGGGCTTAGACGGGGATGATACGGCACTTTCAGCGTGGTGGACTCCCGGCGGGGAGCAATACGAGCGCTTCCTAGCTGACGATCGAATCTCTTCTCTCTAAGCCAAGGTATGGCGGCGTGCTGGTTTTGTGATACACGACACCGGTCGAGGTTAGATGCGGGGTACAACCCGGTCTGATTCGGCAGACCAAAGCGGGCCATCCAGGGCCGTGTAGGAAGGCAGACCTGCTGCCGAGCGCGCCCTGCGGCCATGGCTGTTTGGGCAATAGACGAAGTGATACTGATGAGCATGAAGCTTTTTGTTGGCGGACTCGCCTGGGCCACCACCGATGATTCTCTCCGTGAGGCCTTTGAGGCGCACGGTACCGTTACCGAAGCCAAGGTTATCCTTGAGCGCGACACTGGTCGTAGCCGCGGATTTGGCTTTGTCACCATGGCTGACGGCGGCGAAGACGCTGTGGCCAAGATGGACGGACAGGACCTCGACGGTCGCGCGATCCGCGTGAACGAAGCACAAGACCGTCCACGCGGCGATCGTCGCGGCGGCGGTGGTCGTAGCGGCGGCGGCGGCTACGGCGGCGGCGGTGGTCGTAGCGGCGGCGGCGGCTACGGCGGCGGCGGCGACGGCGGCGGCTACGGCGGCGGCGGCGGCGGCGGACGCTGGTAGTCCCAGCCCCTGCACTCGTGCAAATGACACGCCCTGGCAGCTTCGGCTGCTGGGGCGTTGTCGCTCTGGGGTCTTGAAACTGGGGGGAGGCAAGCGACCTGCCCAATCAATCCGGCGCGATGTTGCCCGTCAATCCGGTGCAGCTCGTCGGACCTGGAAGCTTTTGAAGAAGGAAGCTCCCCACCCCGGGGAAAACCTCGGGTGCTTCTCTCAGGAGCCCGTGCCCTGACTGAAGAATGATCTGCTCAAACTCCACCAAGTGCGTCGTACCTTCCCAGCGGCCCTCGGCGACCTTTTGGCCGGTCAGTCGAGTGCGGGTGTGCTGAGCCACCAGCATCTCGACTTCGCCCAAGATTGGAATCTGCAATGTGATGGTCACTCCCGGCTTGCCGTCGGCGTCACTGTCCTCGACTGAGGGGTGCTTGATGTGCGTTGGAAAGACTGAGTCGGTCTGGAACCCCATAGAGATAGGGTTCAGTAGCAAATCCAGCTCCTCTTCTCCCAGCGCCAAAGGGTAGTAAAGCGTCGGCAAGGCTGAAAGAAAGCCGGACTTGAGCTGGGTCTTACCCAGAGTCGCATCGACGGATACCGCACAAGTCTGGTGAACCGCTTGACCCTCCTGGACGGTGACCAGCACCTGGGACTCGGTCACGGACCGCACGTCACCGAAGACCGGCACATGGCTGATCAGCACGGTTCGGAGCGTCAGACTAAAGAAACTCAGATCCACCTCAACGGGGGTCTCGGTCCAGCAAACAGCGGCAGAAACATACTATTCCCACTCAAGCGCTGGGTGCGCATATTGACGAAAGGTCGCAGCCAGGGTTGGTCCAGCTTGTCGGGTACAACCAGCTCCCCCCAGCCCCCACCAGGCCGGCCATTCAGAATGGCTTTTACCGGGTGGCGCAGGTAAAAGGGGCCCCGGTCCAATGGTTTTCCCTGAGTGACCTGCAAGACGATCCCATCCCCCAAAATATGCAGAGATTCAGCCCAGCGTAACCCATAGCGGTCCCTTCGCCAGCCAGCACAGGCCACCTCCACCTGAACCTCATCCAGGCGGCCCTCGCGCTCAATGAACACGCGGCTTGATGGGTGCTCCCCTTCTACCAGGTACCAAACCAGCAGAGCCCCATCTACGACAGCCCTTCCCCACACCCAGCGGGAAATTCCAAGCTGATCCAAGGGGCGCGTGCAGAAATTGCGATCCCGATAGCACTCGCCGTCCAACTCGACGCTCCAATCACCACAGTTGAGCTTGGCTTGGGCTCGGCCGGCGCCCATCTGGGGACTCCATCCGTGCACGGCACCGCTCCCGTCCGTCGCACCCTGCATGGCTCCCAGTTCGGGCCCATCCACCCGAATGGTTCCGGTGACCGGTCCTTTTGGCGTGTCGATGTCCAGTTCAACGAGCAGATGACGTGTTCCATTTCGGCTCTCTTGCGCAAAGCTACTGCGCCCCATGCGCCAGCCTTGCTCGCTAAACTCCCCATGCTCCAACTCCGTGAGCAACACAAATTCGGCCTGGCCATCCTTGTACACGCTCAGTGCAAGACTTGGACGCTCCGAACTGGCTCCCGATCCAGCTAAGAAAGGCAGAGCGAAAGCCCAAATCAAAACAAGCCCGTCCCCATTTTCGTCCAGAAGATCCAGATACCACCAAGCGAATGACCCGTTTTTCTTCAACACCTCAGGATCGATTTTAATTTGCGGGGTGAGGAGATCAAGCATGTAGATCCTTCTGCACATTGAGACTTGCAAAGCCTGTACATAGCATGTACATAGTCTGATATGCAATCGTCCGTCTATGATCTGTTGGTACTCGGAGCAGGCCCAGCTGGCCTTGCCTTGGCCCAAGCTGCGTCGGCGCAGGGGAACCAGGTTGCCGTGCTCTCCCCTACCCCCCTCAAGCCTTGGGAACAGACCTTTTGTGCCTGGCTCGATGAGCTTCCTGCCGGCACCCCTACAACGGCGACTTGGCCTCATGCCCTGGTCCACCTTGGGGAGGGGCAGGGCCGCACCATCAACCGGCCCTACGCGCTCCTGGACAATTCAGCACTCCAAGCCCAGCTCTCGGTAGGTCTGGAGCTCCAGGACGGCCGCGCTGAGCAGGTCATCCACAGCAAAGGGTTCAGCCAGGTGAACGGGCTGCGGGCCCGCGTCGTGGTCGACGCCACAGGTCACAAGCCCGCGCTTTTACAAACCCCCGACACCCCGCCCGTCGGATGGCAGACCGCCTTTGGAGCCACACTCATCGGAGCGCACGGACTGCCCCTGGATCGCGCCGTCTTTATGGACTGGCGGACGACGAGTGCCTCCGCCCTGCAGCCGACTTTTCTCTATGCCCTGCCCTTGGGCCCTGAACGCCTATTCGTAGAGGAAACCTCGTTGATCGCCGGCCAGCCACCCAGCATGGAGAGCCTTAGGGGCAAGTTGATGCTCCGATTGAAAGCCATGGGGCTTGAAGGTGAGCTCGTGGCCCCGGAGCGCTGCCTGTTCCCCATGGGGGGAGCCCTACCGCCTGTTCAGCGTACCGTCGCCTTTGGCGCATCGGCTGGAATGGTACATCCAGCGACAGGCTACTCAGTGGGCCGCAGCCTGCGCATGGCTCAGGACGTGGCCAAGGCCTTAGACCCAAGCCTGAGCCCAGAGGCAGCCAGCGCAAAACTTTGGTCCGCAGTCTGGCCCGCAAGCACTCGCCGATCACGATCCCTGCACATGATGGGCGCTCGCATCCTAGAGCGCTTGGACCTCCATCAAACACAGGCATTCTTTGGTGCCTTTTTCGACCTGCCGGTTCCGGTTTGGTCTCGCTACTTGGACTCTGACTCCTCTCCGGTCTGGCCAATGCTGAAGCTCTTCGGAAGCGCAAAGCCACCCGTTCGCAGACAGCTACTCAGCTCAACTTTGAGCCAAGGCGTCCCATGAGCCTCGCTATCAACAGACTAAGCCCAACACAAAAAGTCGATGCCCTCATGATGGCGTTGGCTGGAAGCGGACCCTTGAGTGAGATGGTACGTACCCATCTACAAACCGGGGGGCGGCGCACCCGCGCGCAGCTGGCGCTCATGGCTGCTCGAGCTCTGAATGTCGACCAAGCCATTGGCTGGGCTGCAGCCTGTGAGCTGCTACACAACGCCACCTTGGTCCACGACGACCTGCAGGATGGTGACAGAGTTCGGCGGGGGCATCCCACGCTCTGGGCGACCCACGGCATGGCACAGGCCATCAACTCCGGCGACCTCATGTTGATGTTGCCCTTCATGGCCTTGAACCGCCAGACCTGTACCCCGGACCAGCATGTCGCGTTGAGCCAGGCCTTGGCCAAGCGTGCTGTGCGCTGCGTCAAGGGACAGGCCTTGGACTTGGTTCTACCCAACCAGGCCAGCTGGAGCATGGCCGACTGGCTGGAAGTGGCCATCGCGAAATCCGGTCAGCTGCTGGCTTTGCCCATCGAGGGTGCCGCTATCCTGGCTGGCCGCGACGATTCAGCCGCGCTGGGCGACCACTTCGCTAAAGCGGGCGCGCTTTATCAAATGGTCGACGACATGGTCGACCTCTACGGCGAGAAGGGTCGCGGAGAGCGAGGCTGCGATTTACGCGAAGGCAAAATCAGCGCATTGGTGGTCCGCCATTTGGAGCTGGCCCCCCAGGACGAGACTTGGCTACGCGGCGTCCTGCAGACAGGGCGAGACCAAACGCAGACCAGCGACATAGACAAGGCCGCAAACCGTTTCCGTCAGAGCGGCGCGGTACACGCACTGCTCGCCGACATCTCGGAACGCACCGAGTTCCTGCAGTCGGAAGACCTGCCGGAGAGTCTCAGAGCAGTGGCCTCGGACTTGGCACACCGATGTACCCGTGACCTGGGGGGCATCGCATGAGTGAAAGCCTCCAAGTTTTAGCGAAGCATGGTCGGACCTTCTACCTCGCCTCCTTCCTGCTTCCGCCCGACCGGCGCGAGGATGCGGCCCGGCTGTACCAATTCTGCAGACTGGTCGACGACATTGCCGACGAGCAAGCGGACGCGGTGGCCTTGGCAGAGCTAGAAGCAGAGCTGTTGGAGCAACGCCCTGCAAGGCCACTGGTGGCAAACATGCTGGAACTTCGAGAGCGGCGAGGCCTGCCCATCAACGCGCTGATTCACCTAATCGAGGGCGTGCGGGGAGACTTGGGTACGGTGGCCGTGGAAAACGACGCCGAGCTGCTTCGCTACTGCTACCGAGTCGCTGGGACGGTCGGTTTGATGATGTGCGCAGTGCTCGGGGTGACCGACCCAAAAGCCCTGCGTCACGCGGTCGATCTGGGGATCGCCATGCAACTGACCAACATCAGCCGTGACGTCAAAGAAGACCAGGAGATGGGCCGACGCTACATCCCCGCCACACGCGGAACTCCAAAGCCAGCTGTCGCTGGCCTTCTGAGCATGGCCGAGCGCTACTACGAGAGCGCCCAAGCGGGACTTCCCCACATTCCCCTACGAACTCGCCCGGCTATCGCCGTGGCCATGGCGGTATATCGACAAATCGGTCGCCGCTTGGTCCGTCAGGGGGGCGATCCCATGTTGGGCAGAACCGTGGTTCCTTTGTGGGAAAAACTGCTGGCGGGATCTCGGGCATTGGCACTTCTACCCTTCACTGCGCTCGCTCCTCACCAAACCGTGTTGCACAACGATTTGAAGGGCCTGCCTGGATGTTCCACTTGAGTTACCGCGTCAAAACAGTCTGCCGACTCACCGGAATTCATCGGAGCACCCTGCTCGCGTGGGAACGACGCTACCGCGTTGTGGAGCCCCTCCGGGCAGCCAACGGCTACCGCATCTACACCGAAGATGATGTAAGCCGCCTAAGCAAGCTAAAGAGCCTTGTGGACAAGGGACACGCCGTGAGCGAGGCCCTAACGATGTTGACTGGGGGCTCGGTCCACAGCCTCACGCTTCCCCTGTTGGAACGGCTCACAATGTTCGACAGCCAGGGCGCCTCCGCCATTGTCGATAGGATCGATGCCCACTCCCCTGGAAAACAAGCCGACGAACTCTACCTTCCTCTGCTCGTTGAGCTGGGCAAAACATGGGAACGGGGTGAGACGACCATAGCCCAAGAGCACTTCATCAGCGGATTCGTGCGCGAGCGCCTGCTGCGCTTGCTGGACCGTGTCGCCCAGATCGACGGCCCCCTCGCAACCCTCATGACCCCGCCAGGAGAGAAGCACGAGCTTGGACTCTTGGCACTGTCCATCCACATGGCAGAAATGGGTTGGCGTACCGACTGGCTGGGACCGGAGCTGCCTCTTTCAGAACTGAGTGCCTACTGCATGCATAAGCAGCCTCAGTTGATCTGCATGAGTTTGATACGGCAGCGACCCGTCGAAGAATTGGACAGAATTGTACGCGGCCTGAGGGGCATAGTACCTGCCAAGATCGGTATCGCTGTCGGTGGTTCTGCTGCGAAACTGGTCGACGTAGAAGGCGTGTTCACCGCCAGAGACTTTGAGAGCCTGAAGCAGGAGCTGAAGACCCTCCCAAGGCGAACCCCCCATTTACGGCTTCAGGCTTCTACCTACAGCGACTAAAGCGACAGGTCTCGGCAGTGGTTCGCGATGCTGCGGTATCCGGCGGCGCAAGCCTTCTCTCGCTTCTTGCGCATGCCCTTTTCGTCCTCCGGCAACCGATTCACTCTGTCCTCGCAGTCGTGGTACCCAAAGCCTGTGGTCATCCACGCTTGGTCCAAGCCCTCGCAGTAAACTCCGCGGTCTGCGGTCTCTACACAACGCCGCACAACCGAAGACAACGCCCCCTCACAGAACTGCTTGGTTCCAGGGCAGCCTTCCAGCCAGTCAATTCCCCAGGCCACGCATTGCTCCGGCTTGAAGGCCTGGGCCGTGCCAGCCTGCTGCTCCCAGACCGGTACTTGATCCAGGTTGTCGACCGTGGCCTGCATGTAGCCATGGAATCGGTCGTATTCCTTGGTCACAGAACGGTAGTAGGGCACCAAGAACAGGGCAGGCAAGCCTAAAACCAGCATACCCAAGCCCACCTTTCCGACAATCGCTTTCTTGCTCATGCGCATGTCTATTCCCCCCAGCCCTCAAAGCCCAACCCCACTGCGTCAGGGCGTCACCGACAGGCAATCTTCTGGGGGCGGCCGGCTGGCTCCAGGGCTGCCGGAAGCAGAGACCGGGACAAAGCACCAGCTCAGCTGCTCCTGAACGCTCACCCGCAGGTAGCCGTAATCCGGATCGACCTCGACCTGATCTGCGCCCAAGGTGCCAACCACCACCTGAGGAACCGGCCCGTCCAGCATCTCCAGGCGCTCGTGCACATGGCCGGCAAGGATCAGTTCGCCGCCGGCCTGAGTGAACTCCGCGAGCAGAGTGGCCGCGCTGAGTTCGTCGCTCCAGCCTCCAGAAGTGTTGCCCGGCATAGGCGGATGATGCACGCCGGCGATCAAGTGTGGCTGCTGCCCGTCAAAGATTTCAGGCAAGCGGCCCTCGATGGACGGGGCCAAACTACCGCTGCCGGTGTCGAAGAGGGCTACGCGAGCTGAGCAGAGATCAAAGCTCAAGTTTCCAGGACCCACCAACCGATTGAACACTGCGTCCGAGGAAGCATAAACATCATGGTTTCCGGGAATGACGGCCACGGGGACCGGGCTGGATGCCAGGAGCTCTAGGACCTGGGTCAGCTCATCAGGCTCCGAGTGCTCTGAGATGTCCCCGAGCAAAACCAAACCCAGTAGCGGCTCTCCTGCAGCCACGGCCTGGCTGGCCTCGGTGTGGAGAGAATCGATGATCTGCCGAAACTGCAGTGGGTTGGTCTGTATGTCACCCGCTGCGGCCAAGCGGAAAGCTCCGCTGCACAGCGAATCGGGTAGCTCCCCGACCACCCAGCTCACGCCGGGCTCCAGGTCCAGCTTTAGCTCTCGTCTAAGACCGCTTGAGCTTACCTCCCCCTCCAAGGGCGGGATGCGGGGATCGACGTTGTCCAACACCAAGCTCAGGGTGGTGGACTGCTCGGTCTGGATACTCAGACGAAAGTTTCCCAGGGTGGCGATGCGCGCAATGACGGGCCCGTCCTGCTGATTCCTCAGCATGCCCGTCGTGCTCCAAGAGTCGGCACTCCAGGAGTCGGAGCTCCCAGAGTCAACACGACTCCCCCTGGCATCTTGAAATCGCAGCTCCACCCCCTCCGAGGTCTGGAGCCTGGCCAGCACGTTCTCAGCCTGCACCCGGCACTCGGCACGGTGATAAGCCGGACGGGCACACTCAGGCTGTTCGCAAGACAACAAGGCCAGGAAAGTCAGACTCACTGAGTGACTCCAAAGGGCTGGGTGTTCCAGCCGATACTCAAGTTGACTTGCCCACCTTGGGTGCCGCTGACCCCCAAGCCCAGCTGCACGCCACTGTCCCAACCAGGACGGCGCAGCTGCATGGCGTACTCGGCTGCGGCCGGACCGAAAAAGCCGACCACAGCACCAAAATCAAAAGCCTGCCCGTCAAAGTTGCTCTGCTCGTAGGAGATGCGCAGACGAGAGGCACCAACCCAGCCACCCGGTAAGCGCATATGGGGCCGGTTAATCGAGTAGAAGGCTTGCCCATAGATTGGACCAAAGTCCAACTCCCGCTCCTGCCACTCACCGCCATCGCTCCAGCGCAGGCTGTCCCAGCGGGGGCCCAAATACAGGCCGAAGCGCTGCCTGGCACTGATGTAGAACCTCACGCCGACCGTCAGGGGCATCCAAGCTTGGCGCTCCAGCTTACGGGAGCTGCCGTTGGCGAAGGTGGTGGTGCTGTAGCGGGTGAGCAATGTGGGTCGGAGCCGGAAATCCATCCCCTCGAGGTACCAGCGCAGCTCAGGGCTTAGATCAGCCCCCCAGACCCGCTGAGTCAGAGCCGGTGCAAAGTCGCTCTGGGGACGGGGGTCCACCTCCACCCGCTCGCCAAAGTCCCCACGCAAAGCGCCTTGGGCGATGAACTGCACATCAGGTCCCAGAGTAAAACGCGGGGCCAGCTCCAGGGAGCCACCGTAGGGCACATTCTCGCCGATGGTCGTCGTTCCCCCCGGGCTGAGATTCAGGCGAATGGGCGGACCGGAGGCCTCCCAATCCATTGTCGGCTCCCGCGGATCCAGCACCGCATAGCTTCCGCCGATCAGTGCCCCAGTGGTGGCTATCAGCCCCACACCTGTCAAGAGAGTGGCCGGGTCGCCCGCCCCAAGGCTGTCGCCTGCCGCGAAGAACCACAAGCCCCCTGCTGCGATGCCGGCAGCCCCAGCCCAACGCAAGCGCCTCCGCATCACGGCAGCCTCGGTGGGCGGCAGCACGTAAGACTTTAGGCCCGGCTCACTTTCGTGCGCTTGGGCGCTCAGGCACAGGAGCAACTGCAGCATCAATAGTTGTCGCCCCGCTTGACCAACATCGCACCCTCGGGCCCATTGGGGTCAAAGCCAGGCGGGTTGTCAATGCACGTGCCTTCTGGGCGGGGCTGCTGACACCACCCGCCTGGTGTCTTGCACTTTTCCACCTCGCCAAAGCAATAATGCTCGAAGAGGTCGTCCTCGTAGCTGGGAAAGTCGGGGTGGTGCAAGTTGTAGGTGGGGTCATAGACTTGACCGTTCACCTCCACAGCAACGTGGTTCCAATGCTGCCACACCTGTGGCTCTGTACCCACCGCAGAGAGCCTACGAGTCTCGTACATGCTCAGGGCGTCCGGGCTGGGATTACGGAAGGTCATCAGCACCCAGTTACCGTCTATGCCCTGCTCCTCAACGAGATTGAGCATGATTCCACGGTACTCCCCACAGGCGCATTGGGGGTGGTCCAAGAAAACATGTGCTTGGTTGTCCCGGTCCTTGGGCCGCGGGAAAGCCCCGTAGCTTCGTCCCTCGTCGATCCCCAGCTGGTAGAGACCCCGCAAGGCCTTGAGCGTGAGTTCGTTCTCCACCGCGCTTTGGAGTTCCAGCGGGGTCACCGAGCGCGAGGGGGTCCCAGCGCCCCATTCGGCCATCCAGAGCAAGGGCCTGCGGTATAGCGGCGTTCCTTCAAGGGGAGCGTCCCAAGTGGTCACCAGGATGTGCTCGCTCTGGTAGGGCCCTGCATCCGGCAACTCGTAGCTCAGCGTAAGGCTGAGCTTGTCCAAGCGCTCCGGGACCTGCAGACTCCAGCTGACCTGTGGGGCGAGGGGCAGACGCTGTGAGGTGAAAGGGGTCCCAGAGGCCCAGGCACCGGTCAAGGTGATCCAGGCACCAGCAGGCACATCCCCATCCATGCGCACCATCATCTGGGCTACTGAGCCTGGCAGGTAGGCGGCGATCTCATCTGGGGCCGTGCGCCCAGGCTGCAGCACACCATCCTGAACCTCTCCCTGACCACGCACCCAGGTGACTGCGCCCACCTCTACGTTGGTGTCGCTCCAAGCGGGCCCGGTGCGGGTGTGCTCCAGGCGCCCTTCGCCCGAAAACACGACCTCAGAGGGAAGAACAGCTGGACCCGAGGGACCACATGCAATCAGGAGCCAGAGCATGGCTTGTCCATATCCCAGGCGGGTAGGCCGCGCAGTTCGTCTTAGCGCTGGCTCATGTTGTTGCCGCTTCCATTCGTCTTGTGAGCGACCCCAAGCACCTTGGAGACGGCCATCCAAAAACGGTCACGTGTGCGCAGCTTTTTGCGTTTGGCTCGTGGCGCTTTGGGCTGATCGATCTCTTCCGGGGGGGTACCCATGGCGGCCTCCGCTGATACTGTAGAGCCAGAGGAGCGGAATGCAAAGCCATTGGATCAAGCGCACTCTGGTCGCCCTCACTCTGCTCGCCGTCGCTGCATGGGGGATCCGCCCCCTACGAGTGGACAGCGACGGGATGGCCCCCTCCATCACCCCCGGTGACTGGGTGCTGTGGCTGCCACTGGAACCGCGTCAAGGGGACGTCGTCCTGGTCAAAGACCCCAGCGATCCCGGACACTGGGTGCTGCGTCGGGTCATCGCGGTACCGGGCCAAAGCCTTACCCTGTCTAAGCCAGGGGTGGCCGTTGATGGACAGCCCTGGAGGTGGAGAGAGATGGGCAGAGGGCCCGAATGGGTGGCCTACTCCGAGCAGGACTCATGGCTGGTACAGACCGCAGATCGCCGTTTTAACGAGGTCACTGTGACCTTGGATGCAGGACCAGGCTGGCTGCTGTTGGCAGACCATCGGGACGGACCTGTGGACAGCCGCCAGTGGGGACCGATTTCCTCCCAGGACATCAAGGGAAGGGTCTGGCTGCGCATGGGTGCCGCCGACGCATGGCGGGGCACTCTGTCCTGGAGAGCCCAAGATGGACCCTGGCTTCCCCCTTCCAAGGTGCCCGCCCAAGACTGAGCAGGCACCAGGGGCGGGCTTAGCGCTTAATGACCAGCAGGCGGGTCTCGCTCATTCCTTCAATGGCGTAGCGGAGGCCTTCGCGGCCCACGCCGGAGTCGCGCACGCCGCCGTATGGCATGGCCTCTGCACGCCAAGTGGGCACGTCACCCACGATAATCGAACCCACATCCAGGGTCTCCCAAGCTTCCATGGCGGCGCTCAGGTCGTTGGTGAACACGCCAATCTGAAGACCAAAGCGGCCGTCGTTCACGTCGGGGAGCGCCTCGGAGTAGTCCTTGAAGGGCACAATGCATGCCACGGGCCCAAAGGCCTCCTCGCGGTGCATCAAGGCCTTTTTACGAACGTTCTCCAAGATGGTTGGCTCTAAGTAAGTCCCATCTCGATCTCCACCACACAAGATGGTGGCCCCGCGAATGACCGCGTCTTGAATCCAGTCTTCCAGACGCGCAGCAGCGGCTTCGTCGATGACAGGGCCCAAGAAGTTTTCGGGGTCGGCGGGGTCACCGAGTTCCAAGCGGCGGGCTGCACCAACCAGCTTGTCGCGGAAGGCGCTGTAAGCCTGCTGATGTACGTAGATGCGCTGAACGCTGATGCAGCTCTGACCGGCGTAACCAAAGGCACCATCGACGACCTTGGCCACGGCCTCGTCCAAGTCCACGTCCTTGTCGACGATGACAGCGGCGTTTCCGCCCAACTCCAGAACCACCTTCTTCTTGCCAGCCTTGGCCTTGAGCTCCCAGCCAACCTTGTCGCTCCCTGTGAAGCTAAGCAGCTTGATCCGCTCATCGGTGACCATCGCTTCCGCGTCTTCGGCGTCCATTGGAAGGATAGAAAACGCGCCTTCCGGCAGCTCGGTTTCCGCCAGAATCTCGCCCAGGATCAGGGCCGAGATGGGGGTCCGGCTGCTGGGCTTCAGCACCATGGGGCAGCCTGCAGCGATGGCCGGCGCCACTTTGTGGGCAACCAAGTTCAAAGGGAAGTTGAAGGGGGTGATCAATGCCACGGGTCCAACGCCCACCTTGCGGGTCATACCCATGTATCCGGCAGTCTCCGCGGAGTTGCCAAGGTCCATGACCGTGCCCTCGTTGCGGGAGCACTCATCGGCAGCCACCTGGAAAGTGACCTGGGCACGCTTGACCTCGACCTGAGCAGCGGCGATGGGCTTGCCCGCCTCGATCACCAGGACGTGGGCAAGCTCATCAGCACGTTCAGCAATGCGCTTTGCCACATGACGCAAAATCGCTTGACGGGTGTGGATCGGCAGCGTGCGCATGGCCGAGCTGGCGTCGACAGCCGCCTGGATTGCAGTCTGCAAGTCCTCCGTTGAGGCCTGGGCGGTCTCGCTGGCGGGCTCACCGTTGGCCTTGTCGAGCACAACCAGATCAGTGTTGGGGAGCTGGGGCTTATTGGCCAGGAAGAAGGGATAGTTCGGCTTCAGCATTCAGAACCACTCGTTGAGGTCAAAGAGGTAGGCGGTGTTGATGGCAGAGACGCCCACGATGAGCTCCAAGTCCGTGTCACCGTTCAAATCAGCCACCCCAAAGATCTCACTGAACTTCGAGGCGGAGTCGCCGTTGACAACCCATTCGGCGTCGTTGGCGGTGTCGATACCCGTGGTGGGGCTGGGGCTGGTGAAGACGCGCGCAGCGCCAACTTCCGAACCGGCACGGCTGGAAGAGAGGACCAGGCTGTCGTAGGCACCGAGGGATTGGGGGGCGCACACGACAGCCTCTCCGTCGCGATCCCAGACGCTTGGAGAGCGAAGCACGCTCCCCGAGGCGAGAGAGTTCACAAGGGACAGAGACACTTAAATCACCTGAGCCAGAGGGGTTGTGCGGCTGGAACACGCCGTTATAACCCGTCGCGCCCTACGGTCCGGGCAAAGCGGAGACCCCCATGTCGCTTCGTGATGCCTTGCTCAAGTCCGGCGCGGTCTCCAAGAAGCAGGTCAAGGGCACAGAGCGCCGCTTAAAAAGGGAGCGCAAACAAAATCAGGCGTCCAAGGAAAAAGCCAAACTGGTCGCCCAGCGCAAAGCCACGGCGCAGGCCAAGGCCAAGGCTGAAGCGACTCAGACCAAACTCCAAGAGCGCATCGCACTGTCCAAGATCGAGGCTGCAGCGGCACAAAGGCTGCGCTTGGTCCATTTGATCCAAGGTGGCCACCTACGACTCTCGGGGGGGCCCGCCCGATTCTTCTTTGTGGGACTGGACGACAAGACTGTTCAGCGCCTCTGGGTCTCCTGGACGGTCGCCCGTGGTCTGCGCAGCGGCGCGTTGGCGATCGCCATCCTGGAGCGGCGACACATCCCGGACCAATACGTCGTGATCGATCGAGCCCTGGCCGAGCAGGTGCTCGACATCCAGCCGCGATCCATTCGCTTCTTCAACCTGACCCCGCCGCCAGACAGCCCGGAGTCGGGCCTTCTGGATGACTGGGTGGGGGAGGCGGCGCGCAAAGCCAAAGGCTAAGGCTCAGATCGGTCGTTCTGCCAACTGGAGCTGGGAGAACCCAAACCGCACCTTGAGGGTCATGAACTCCTCGCCGACCTCTAAGTGCACGTCGCTGACCTCCATCTTGAGCTTCAGCGCGCTGCCCGCACCCGCGACCAACTCGTCCAACTGGGCCTTGGGCAACACCGTGACTGGGTTGAGCTTCTCCTGAGCCTGCTGCTCTAGCACCTTGCCCAAGACATCGTTGAGCAGCTTTAGCGGCATGCTCTCCCCCAGGTTCAGGCCCACGTCCTGTACCTGACCGACGATCTCATTCTTGCTGCTGTCGTAGTGGATTTCCCCCAGGGAAATCTGAGCCCCGACGCGCTTTTCCAAGCGGAAGGGCAGCTCCAGGTTCTCGCCCAAGAGGATGGCTTTTCCGCTGGCGACGGCCTTGAAATAGGCCTCGGCACCGATCTGCTGCTCGCCGTAATTGAACTGGCTGCCCTCTCCGTCGAGAACGACATCCCAGTCGCCTTCCACGCGCAGCACCTTGTCAAAAGCGTCGTAAACCTGTTCTTTCCGGGAGCTCCACACCGTCGCGGCGCGGTCCTTGACCTTGACGAGGGCCGAACCCTCAGGCCCCTCAAGCAGCCCTGCCACCCGTTTCTTGACCTGGAGCTGGCGTGCAGCCATGCGCAGATTCTCGCTAAGATTAAAGGTTCCCCCTTGGATTTTGTAAGGAAGAGCAGCACCCAACAGCTCGGTGAACAGGCCCTTTCCGATGGACATCGAGAAGTGGTACTCGTCTTGAACGCTGGCCATTAAGCCTCCCGGTGAATGCAGTATAGAGGGCGGCTGGGGGCCATTGTTGCTGGCATTGTTTCCAAAGAGGCATCGGTGCCCCCTTGCCAGGGTCGCTCGCTAGGGGTATCTCCCGCGCCGAAACCAAACCTGTGCCAGACAACAGGCAACCAAACCCAAGTAAGGAGTTCGCCATGGAGCGCACCTTCAGCATCATCAAGCCCGACGCCACGAAGAAGGGTGTGATCGGCAAGATCGTCGCTCGTTTCGAAGAGGAAGGCCTTCGCATCGTCGCGATGAAGAAGATCCACATGAGCCTTCGCGTGGCCGAGGGCTTCTACGCTGTTCACGCAAAGCGTCCCTTCTTCGGCGAGCTGACCGAGTTCATGTCCAGCGGCCCTTGCGTCGTCATGGTGCTTGAGGGTGACAACGCCATCAAGCGCAACCGCGAGATCATGGGCGCAACCAACCCATCCGAGGCAGCGGCCAACACTCTGCGCAAGCTCTACGCAGACAGCATCGGCGAAAACGCGGTGCACGGCTCCGACGCTCCCGAGACGGCAGCCGAAGAGATCGCCTACTTCTTTGCAGCGACCGAGCTGCACTGAAAACGGTCGTGTGAGAGGGCCGCACTTGTAAAGTTCATGTGTGTTAGCGTTTCTTGGTGCGGCCTTCTTCACCTGACAAACTGCTCCCCGACTGGATCCCCAACTGGGTCCAAGCGTGGGCAGGACGTGCCTTGGCTGCATCCCTGTTGGTGCTCGCTGCAGCTTGGCCATTTCGCGACGCCTGGCTTCAAGGCGAGTTGCCCGGCGCAGGCCCGGATGTCAGCTCCACTGTCTGGGGCATGTGGTGGTTCCAGCAGTCCTGGACGAGTGCAGCTTGGGGCGATCTGACTACCCTGGTCAATGCACCCAACGGCGCCTACGGCTCGGTGCTCTCTCCAAGCTCCGCGATGCTTTTTTCGCTCTCGGAGCCCATCCTCGGACTCAGCGCAGCTGCGTGCTTGGCCGCCCTGCTCCAGATCGCCGGGGTCGCCCTTGGGGTGGTCTGGTTGGCCAAGAAACTGGGCCTGGGAAGCGTGGCCTGTTGGGCGGCAGGCTTTTTTATGCTGGTCGGCCGCTACCTGATCTATGACACCGGCGAGGGCAGTCTGGTGGCCGTCGCAGCCATCCCACTTCCTATTGGCTTGGGCCTTTTGACCAAGCGCGGCTGGGGACCGGCCATCGGATTGGCAGCCTGCATCATGTGGGCGGCCCTGGAAAACCCCTACCTTGCCCTAATCCTGCCCCTAGCGGCCGGCATGAGCTGGCTAGGGGACAGGCGTCTGCCGATGGCCATTGGGACGCTGATAGGCTGCCTGGGCACCTTGGGTATCAGCCACATCTATTCGGCCTCCGCCAACCCCGATTACCCAAACGCCCGAGCAGGGGAGTGGTACCACCTGGGACCCTGGCGCATCGAGATAGTGGACCTGCCTTGGGCCAGGGCGTCCCTGAGGGAACTCTTCTGGCCCACGGAGCTCTCGTGGACAGTCGACTCCACCAGCGCGATGCAAGCCAGCGGCGGTCTTTACTTGGGCTGGAGCCTGTTGTTCTTTGCCGGACTGGGCTTGGCCCTGTCTTGGAGGCGTGCCAGTCCCTGGCTGGCAGCCTGGGTGGTCGCACTCCTGTTGTCGCTGGGCTCTTTTCCAGGCGGGCCCTTCGTGGTGCTCAACGGCCTAATGGACAGCTTGCTACGGCCGCTGACCCAGCCCACTCGATTCTTGGTCCTGGCCAGCATTTGCCTGAGTATTTTGGGCGCCATTGGACTCGAGAAAGCACAACAGAGGCTTGGTCCTAAAGCATTGATACTGCTCATCTTTGCAGCTGTTGATACCCTTGTGTTCGGCGGCCTATCCCTAACGCCTCCTACCCTATCCATTCCCAGCTCAGAGTGTCTGTCCAACCTGGACGGCGGCGTGCTGATCTGGCCCTTGGACGCCCGCCTGGACGACCCAACCCTCGCACGCATGCTGCAATTGCACCACAAACAACCCACGCCCCACCGCGGTATCGCCAGCTGGCGTATTCAGGGCGCGGACGTCCACACAAGTCTGCAGAGCGCGGGTTTCACCGACAACCGCAGGAACCGCCAACTGCGTTGGAAGCCCATCATCGAAATGGGCTACCAATACCTGGTGGTGCTGCCGACGGACCCTGCGATCCCAATTGGACTTCCTGCCCCGAAGTGCGAAAGCTCAGCATTGGCGCTGTACCACATCCAAGATCTGCCCGACGAGCGGGAGGCGCGCTGAGGGGACCCCCTTGGTCCGAAGCTACTCAGCGCAGCGAAAACCGCTGGTCTTACGCCGTAACTCGGGTAGAAACTGGTTTTGCTCCCCCTCAGGGTGGACCTCAGCGTCGAAGAAATAGCTGCCGCCGCGTACAGCCACATAGAGGCTGGGCCCGAGCGTATGCACCTGGGTCCATCCCTCCCCTTTCTGCTCAGTCTCGACCAACTCCCAGGAATCTACCCGAGCATCGGAGGTGAACTCCCAAGCATTGCCGAAGGCGTCCAACAGGCCGTATGGGCTGGCACCCGTGGGGAAGCTTCCCACGGGCGAGGTCCTCAGATAGCCGTCGGAGTCGTCGAAGTTGGGCTCGTCCATCTTGCCGTGGTTCAGCGCCTGGGGGTCGTAGTCCTTGCCCCACGGGAAGGTGAGCTGCTGACTCTTGTCTCCCAGTGCGGCCAGCTGCCACTCCGACTCTGTGGGCAGGCGCTTGCCAGCCCAAGTACAATACTCAGTGGCGTCGTACCAGCTGACCAGGATGACCGGGTGGTCCCCTGTGCCGGCCGGAAAATCATTGCCGCTCCAGTTGTAGCCGTCTTCCGCCCAGGGCTCCTCCACGTGAGGCGGCCGGTAACCGGTGGCAATCAGGAAGCGCCTGTAGGCGCTGCGGGTAACCTCCGTGCGCTCGATCTCAAAGGCTTCCACCCACACGTCCCGACTGCTCAGGCCCTGCGCATTGCTCACCCACTTGTCCGTAGCCCGCGCCTGTGCCGGCCGCAGTTGAATGCCTGGAGGCCCACCGGGCGCACCCTGACCCACAGC